>DATHSY010000161.1:0-5109 GCA_035463715.1 Actinomycetota bacterium
GTGCTCCGAGACCGCCGGCCGTGTGATCGACCGGGCGGTGCAGATCCACGGCGGGCGCGGCTACATGCGCGAGCAGCCGGTCGAACGCCTCTACCGCGAGCTCCGCGTCGACCGGATCTGGGAAGGCACATCCGAGATCCAGCGCCTGGTGATCGGTAACGAGCTCCGCAAGCGCGGCGCAGGCGTGTACACCGACTGGCCGTCGGAGTAGCCGACCTACGTGCCGTCGAGGCAGCCCGACACGGTGTCGGGCAGGCCGGGGAACGCGAAGTCGCCGCCCGCGCCCGTCACGAAGTCGTACGGTTCACCGGACCACGTCCCCGGCAGGCCGGGGTACGTGCGGCGCTCGAGATCGCTGCTGTCGTACTGGAACCCGACCCAGTCGGGCGAACGGAAGCCGTTCGAATCGAACGGCGCGACGGCCGACAGACCCCGGCCGAAGCGGCGCGCCTCGACCAGGAATCGACCCTGGAACGCCGGGTCGTCCTTCGCGTAGAGGCGGATGTACCAACGTTCGACGATCGCCAGGTATCCCTTGTCCGAAGCCGGCGACTCCGGTCCGGTGAAGTAGCGCATGTCCATCACGACGAGTGGGCCTTCGACCTCCGTCGTCCTCCGAACGATCCCGAGCGGCTCCAGGGACTGCGGTGTGTTCCGCTTGGGGGTGATCCAGCCGTTGACGCAGGTGGTGGTCGTCTCACCGCGGGTCGGTGGCGGTGTCGCAGGTTCGGATGGCTGGGCGACGGGCGCCGCCGACGCCGTCGGCGAGACCGGCGTGACCGGGGCGGTCGCCGACGTGGTCGGGTTCGACACGCCGGGTTCGCCGTCGCACGCGACCAGCGAGATCGCGAGGGGTAGCGCGATGACGGCCGAGCGGACGGACACGTTCTGGCGCACGGTCCCGGGAGGATATCGCTGCGCGGCTGTTACGCTCGCTCGCCGTGGCGCGCCCGGACCACCAGCACGACGTCCTCGACCAGCGGCTCTCTCGCCGAGGTTTCCTGCGCGCGTCCGCCTTGAGCCTGGCGGGCGCGACGCTCTACGCGTGCACGGGCGGCGGCACCAAGTCGCCGGTATCGATCTCGCCGACGGCCTCCGTGACCGCGACCGACACACGTTGGCCGGTCAAGCGCGTGATCTACCTGATGATGGAGAACAGGAGCTTCGACAACCTGTACGGCCGGTTCCCGGGCGCCGAGGGCACGCACGTCGGCGTGAAGTTCGGACAGGAGGTGCCGCTGACGCCTGCGCCGCATTGGCTCCCGGGCGACCTCCCCCACGACCGGGCCGCGCACCTCAACGCGGTCAACGCAGGTGCGTACGACGGGTTCGCGGTGGGCGAGTTCGGCGACCCATGGGCCTACACGCAGTTCGAGGAGAAGATGGTCCCGAACTACTTCGCGTGGGCTCGCGACTACGTGCTTTCCGATCACTTCTTCGCATCGGTCGGCGGACCTTCGTACCCGAACCACTTCTTCTTCGTCGCCGGCCAGTCGGGCGGCGTGCTCGACAACCCCGAGAACATCGAGGTCCGTCGCGAGGGCGGCAAGGTGTTCAAGAGCTGGGGTTGCGACGCGGTCGGCGACAACGTGTTCGTGCTGGTGAAGGACGACAAGGGCAACCTGACCAAGCACGACACGTGCTTCGACTTCAAGACGGTGCCCGAACAGCTCGACGAGATCGGCGTCTCGTGGACGTACTACGCCGCCCAACCGGGACAGAGCGGGTACTTCTGGAACGCGCTCAACGGCATCTCGAACGTCTTCCACTCTGACCTGTGGCGCGAGGGCGACACGATCCGCTGGGTTGACGACCTGATGAAAGATATCCGCCAGGACCGGCTCCCATCGGTCACGTGGATCACTCCGCGGTTCGAGCTGTCGGACCACCCGCCCGAGAGCACGTGCTTCGCGCACGACTGGCTGACCGACGTCGTGAACGCCGTGATGGAGAGCCCTGGCTGGGAGCAGACGGCGCTGTTCATCACGTGGGACGAATGGGGCGGGTTCTACGACCACGTGCAGCCGCCCGAAGTGGACGACATCGGCCTCGGCTTCCGCGTGCCGACGCTGGTGCTGTCGCCCTTCGCCAGGAGGGGCTACGTCGACGACGCCGTCGGCGAGTTCTCATCGCCACTCAAGTTCATCGAGGACAACTGGGGCCTGCCCTACCTCACGAAGCGGATCGAAGCCACGCACAACTACGAGCACGTCTTCGACTTCTCGACGAACCCCCGCCGCGACGCCCAGCCGTACGAGAAGTACGGCACGTGCTACGGCACCCCTTGGGAGTTCCCCGGCGAGGACTACCCCGGGTGGCCCTCGGGCACCGACCCCAACGAAGCCCACTTCGTCTAACGAGACTGCGGAAACCGGGGCAGCACGAGTGCGTCGACGGCGAGGCAGCCGTCGGGGCCGCAGATCACTGGGTTGACGTCGAGCGCGTCGAGAAGATCGCCGAGGTCGTGGGCGAGCCAGGAGAGGCCGACGACCGCGTTCGAGAGGGAATCGACGTCGGCGGGGGGTTGACCTCGAACGCCATCCAGGAGCGGTCGTGCTCGCAGACGATCGATCAGCCGCATGGCGCGCGCGTGATCGAGCGGCGGCAGACCCAGACGACGGTCCTTGAGGAGCTCGACGAAGATGCCGCCGGCCGCCACCAAGACGAGGGGGCCGAACTGCGGATCGCGCACGACGCCGAGCGCCATCTCCACGCCCGCCGGAGCCATCTTCGCGACGGTCACCTGCGGACCGAGCCGTCCGGCCAGCTCGCGGTAGGCGGCCGCAACAGCGTCATGAGTCTCGAGCCTCAATCGCACCCCGTCCGCCTCGGACTTGTGATGGATCTGGGGGACCGCCGTCTTGAGCGCGACGGGGAAGCCGATGCGTTCGGCCGCAGCGACGGCCTCCCTCACGTTCGTGGCGCGTTCGACGCCGACCACCGAGACGCCGTGATCGGCCAAGAGCTTCAAGCCATCGACCTCGTCGAACGGCTCGCCGGACCCGAGCCGCGCCCGCCATCCATCGCGTACCTCTGCCGGAACCGGCGAGGCCTTCGAAGCTTCGGGCAGCGCCCGATGGTCACGGAGATCGAGAAGGTGCTTGAAGGCGGCAAGTCCTGTGAGCGTTCCTTCCAGGACCGGGATGCCGGCGTCGTACAGCAGCTGGACGTCATTGCGATCGATGCCGCCGGAGAAGTTCGACAGCATCGCGAACGGCTTGTCGGTCTCGGGGAAGACCTCTCGCGCCATCGCGCCGTAGCCCATCGATGGGTTGTCCTCGGTCGTCAGGTCGACGACGAACGCGAGCCCGGCCGCGTCCGGATCGTCCAGCAGCGCCCGCATGCTGTTCTTGATCACCTCGGGCGCGTCGCGGCCGGTGCCCCAGAAGTCGAGTGGGTTGACCGGCAGCAGTCCTTCCTCCAACGTCTCGACCAGCCGTCTCGTCGTCTCGTCGGAGATCTGGGCGAGTGGCACGCCGATCGACGCTGCGGCGTCTACCAGCGATGCGCGTTCGCCGCCCGAGTCGTGGACGGCGGCCAGTCCACCCGGGCCTGCGCGCCGACCGGCATCGAACAGCGTGAGCGTGTCGGCGAGCTCATCGAGGCTCTCGACCCGAAGCACGCCGAACGACTCGAACAGCGCCTCGTACGCGCCGTCCTCACCCGCGAGCGCCCCGGAGTGCGCCGAGACCATCGTGCGAGCGAGCGCCTCACGTCCGACCTTGAGCACGACCACGGGCACGTCGCGTTCCCGCGAGATCGCGAGCGCCTCCATGAAGTTCTGCGGATCGCGTGCGGTCTCGATGAACAGGCCGATCGCCGTCGTCTCCGCCTGCGCGAGCGCGTACCGCATGTAGTCCGCCGCGGTCGTCGCGATCTCCTGCCCTGCCGAGACGGCGAGCCCGAACCGCAGGTTCCGGTCGTTGTGGAGCAGCGCCGAGAACGCGGAGCCCGAATGGCTGATGAACACGAGCCCGCCGGCCTTCAGTCCCTTCGGCTCGTAGAAGCCGAGCGCGCGGACGTTCCTCCACAGGTTGGCGAAGCCCATGCAGTTGCCGCCGCACACGGCCATGCCGGCTTCGCGCGCGACCGTCCCGAGCCGGTCCGTCAGCGGGGGCACACCATCCCGCGGCGACTCGTAACAGCTCGCGAAGATCACAGCGGAACGGGCGCCCGCCGACGCCGCGAGCGAGAGTTGCTCCTCGAGCAGCGCGTTCGCGACCCCGAGGATCACCAGGTCGACAGGCTCGCCGATCTCGGCCACTGACGGGTAGCACGTCCAGCCGAGGACCTCGTCGTACTTCGGGTTGACTGGATAGACCGCGCCCTCGAAGCCGCCATCTCGCAGCTCGACCAGGCTCTGGTTGCCGACCGACCCCTCGCGGACGCTGGCACCGACGACGGCGACCGACCGCGCCTCGAGCATCGCTCGGAGCGCGGACCGGCCGTCGTCGGGCAACCCGTCCGCGGGCGTCACTGAGCCGAACGCTATCGGCTGCGCTTGGGCAGCGCCTTGTCCTTCTTGGCCTGCCGGAAGGCCTGCCAGCCGGGGATGCCGTTCACGCCGCCGCCCGCGTGCGTGGCGCAGCTCCCGTGGTAGAGCCCCCGGATCGGCGTGCGGTAGTCCGCGTACCCGGGCGCCGGGCGCATGTGGAACAGCTGATCCACCGACAGCTCGCCGTGGAAGATGTTCCCGCCGATCAGCCCGAGCTCCTGCTCCATGTCGTACGGACCGATCACCTGGCGATCGATCACGGCACCCTTCATGTTCGGCGCGAGCTCCGTGTACTTGTCGATCACGCGGTCGGCGTATTCCTCGAGCTCCTTGCGGTGCGGCTCCTGGTTCCAGTCGTGAGGCACCCACTGCGTGAACATCGAGAACACGTGGACGCCGTCCGGCGCGAGCTGCTTGTCGATCGTCGTTGGGATCGTGCCGTCCACGAACGGCGCGACGGCGGGCTTGCCGGCGTGGGCGTCCTGGAACGCCCGCTCCGCGTACTCCGAGCTGAAGCACAGCTCGACCGAGCCCGTGTGGTGGTCCTGGAGGTCCTTGCCGGGGTCGGCGATGAAGTCGGGCAGCTCCGACAGCGCCACGTTGATCTTCACCAC
>DATHSY010000162.1:0-1815 GCA_035463715.1 Actinomycetota bacterium
TGGCGAGCCCGCGGAACGAGCCGAGCGACATGAGCCCGTAGACGATCATCAGCGAGAATCCGCCGAACGTCGACAGCCACAGGAACATCGCGAAGTAGTGCGGCGTCTCCGGCAGGGCGAACAGGTCGTCCCATAGCTCGGCGAACAGCACCATCAACACCGAGAATCCCTCGACGAAGACGATCGCGCCGATCGGCGTGCCGCGACGCCCCGAAACCGCTGCCAGTGCGCCCGGGATCCGACGGTCACGGGCGAGCGCGAAGATGCCGCGGGTCGACGCCACGGCGGCGCCCAGCCCGACCGCCATGATGTCGAGGAAGACGACCACGATCAGCACCTTCAGGATCAGCTCCGATCCGAAGAAGTCGGGGGAGCCGAGGGCGAATACGGGGGCCGCGGCGATCTCCGGGTCAAGGATCAGGCTCGGGTCGAACCCGAACCCTGCGACCTGCGCGTACGCCGCGATCAGGTAGAAGACGGTGGCGATCAGGACCGTGAGCAGCACCGCTCGTGGGATGGACCGTTTCGGATCTGCCGTTTCCTCCGCCAGGTTCGCCGCGGTTTCGAAGCCGACGAAGATCAGCACGCCGTACAGCACTCCGAACAGGATCCCGGGCCACCCGTCGGCGGCCTCGTTCGGGTTGAATGCCCGAAGGCTGTTGTCGCTTCCGACGTCGATGATGACCTTGATGAAGAACAGCAGGAGGACGACGCCGGACACGAGCGCCAGCCCGAGCTGGACGCGCGTCGAGATCCGCACGCCCAGATACATGATCGCGAACACCGCAGCGACGTAGATCAGGCTCCACGCCCACATCGGCAACGGCGACTCCGCCTCGAAGACCGCGGGGAACACGGCGTCGTGAACGAAGTACCCGACGAGGACAGCGATCGCCGATGCCAGCACCGTCGTCGCGCCGTAGTACAGCCAGCCGGTCGCGGCGCCAGCCTGCTTGCCGAGCCCCATCGAGACGTAGTCGTAGAGGGACCCGGCCGCATGCACGCGGGTGGCGTACCGCGCCACGATCCACCCGAGGGCGAACGTGCCGACGGCCGCGAGAAGCACCGCGAACGGCGTCGCGACGCCGGCCCCCTTGCCGGACGCGCTGAATCCGGCGATCAACGGGATCAGGAACGCGGCCGAGAACACGGGCCCCATGAACCCGACCGACTGCGAGATCACATCGACCAGGGACAGCTTCTTGGCCCCCAGCCGCTCGTACCCGAACTCCTTGCCCTCCGACGACACTCCGGCCCTCCCTCCGGTTGCCTTACGCTTGCCTCAGGCGGTCCACCCGCCCTCGGGTCGTTCGAACCACACGTGGACCTGCCCGGTCCCGACCGAGGCCTCGTACTCCCCGAAGCGCTCGCCCTTCGCGGTGCACTCGGCGCCGCCGACGGATCCGACCGAGATGAGGTAGTGCCCGAACTTCCCCTCGGGTCCGTGCTTGCGGTACTCGGGCAGGAAGTCGATCACGCCGCGATGGTCGCCCGCCTCCATCAGCTTGAGGACGTGCTCGTCCGCTTGACGCGCCTCGCTCGTGATGATGTTCGACAGATCGCTCGACTCGCGACCGCGGAGCTGCCTGAACGGGAAGAACCGGTGCGACAGGCCGCCGGAGGCGAGCACCACGACGCGCCGGTCCACCTGCTCGATCGCCCTGCCGAGCAGCTCACCGAGCAACAGGAAGTCGTCGGTCTGCCCGGTCTGGTTGATCGCGATCGAGATCCATCGCTCGCCGCCGTTCAGGTACGTCCAGATGTTGACGGTGCCGTAGAAGATCGGCAGGTACGGGTCGTCCGACGCGAGGATCC
>DATHSY010000163.1:0-2337 GCA_035463715.1 Actinomycetota bacterium
GTGAACTCGTTCCTGATCCGCTTGTACTGCCCGAACAGGTATCCGATCTCGCGGCCGCCCACGCCGATGTCGCCGGCGGGGACGTCGGTGAACTGGCCGATGTGGCGCTGCAGCTCGGTCATGAACGACTGGCAGAAGTGCATGACCTCCATGTCGCTCTTGCCCTTCGGATCGAAGTCCGAGCCGCCCTTACCGCCGCCCATCGGCAGCGTCGTCAGCGCGTTCTTCAGGACCTGCTCGAAGGCGAGGAACTTCAGGAGCCCGAGGTAGACGGTCGGGTGGAAGCGCAGCCCGCCCTTGTACGGACCGATCGCGCTGCTCATCTCGACGCGGTAGCCGCGGTTGACCTGGATCGTGCCGGCGTCGTCGACCCACGGCACGCGGAACATGATCACGCGCTCGGGCTCGATGATCCGCTCGAGGATCTTCGCCTCGCGGTACTCGGGGTGCCGATCGAACACCAGCTGGAGGGACTCGGCGACCTCCTGGACGGCCTGGTGGAACTCCGGCTCACCGGGGTTCTTCGCGATCACCTGGGCCATCAGCTGCTCGACGTACGCGCTCATACAGGCTCCGCCTCCTCGAACGAGAACGCTTCTCTGAAGGAAGCGTTGCAGAGCACCCGGTCCGGGCCACAGGCCGTCCGTCCTTGTCTGCCCAGGTCAGATGGGAGAGCCCCGTAGACTCCCGCTCAGGCGACGGAGTCACGAAGCGGGCGGGAGGTCCGGTGAGCTGGTGGGTGGTGCTGACGGCCGTGGCGCTGGCGGTGGCGATTGCCTGGATCGGCATCACGGCCCTGCGGGCGGCTTCCGGCGGCGGTCCGCGGGAGGCGCCCGAGGTCGAGGACGTCGAGGACCTCGAGGTGTACCTGGTCTGCCGCGAGTGCGGGACCGAGTTCCGGGTCACCCGTCTGGGTGAGCTCCAGGTCCCCAGGCACTGCGGGGAGCCGATGACCGTCGTCCGCAGGCCGACCGGCTAGACCGCGCCTCTTCGGGGGCGCACAGGGTTTCCACTCGTTTTCCACAGGGCACACGCGTGGGCCATGGATCTTTCCCCACCGCCCCTTCCCGCGCGTAGGCCATGTGGCCTACCGCGTGTGACCTGCATAAACGTTGCCCACACGTGGGGACTCGACTGTGGAGAACTACACTCGTGTGATTCGCGTCAGCGCCACTGGGTGGCGAGCCCGAACCCCGTCCCGATCAGCCCCAGGCCGATCCACAGATAGAGGTTCTGCGCCTGGTCGCCCCTGAAGTAGTTCCAGATGATCAACCCCACGCCGACGGCCATGACGCCGAGCACCACCACCCCGAACCAGCGGGGGCTCGCCTTCCGCCGCTTCGGCTGCGCCTGAGGCACGTACGGGCGCCGGCGCTGGCGCTGCTTCTGGCGGCTGCGGGATTCAGGCATGGCGACGACAGGTTACCGCGGCCGCATCCTCAGGACGCCGCTCGCCGCCGCGGCGACGGCCTCGGGCGTGAACGGCATCGGGTGGTGTCGGCCCTCCCGCCACAGGGCGAGCTGGTCGCTCCAGTGCGCGGATACCGGGTTCCCCGACTGGCCAGTGGTGTGGACCCCGAGCGCCGTGTCGGGGTTGGCGAGGTCGACGATCATCCGCCACGACGCCAGGACGTCCACGTCGAAGCCGGCGCCAGGCTCGAACGCCGCCTGGGCGATCGTGTGCGCGTCGCCGCCGACCTCGGCGATCCCCGCGGTGAACAGCGGGGCCAGGTCGGCGATCATCGCGAGAGGGCCGGCGAACGTCACGGCGTGAAGCGATCCCCACGTCCACGCGGACGGATCGTCGCCCAGCTGGTCCCGGAGGTTCTTCAGCGCGTCGTCGAGCGCGTCGAGCATCACGTCGTCGCGAGCACTCCGCCCGCCGGCGCCGAACCACTCGGCCGTCGGGTTCGCCAACAGGCCGGGCAGGACCTGAGCGGTGAACGCCGACGTCGACGCCCGGTGTGCGTAGTAGTGCTCGTACAGCCGCTCCCCGAGACGTCGCACGAGCAGCCGCCAGGCGATCGCGACGCACCAGGTCTCGTACACGGCCGCCGCGGCGGAACCGGCCGCGAGATCGCCGTCCCAGTCGCTCAGGAGCGCGATCGCGTTCGCCTGGTCGTCGGTGCGCGGCTCGACGGCGCGGAGGAACCGAGCCGTCGCCCGTGCCGCCAGGGACACCGTGTCGGTCTGGATCGACGCGAACGTGTCCGGAGCGTGGCGCTCGATCTCCGCGAGACGCTCGGCGATCCGGCGGGCGCGGAAGGGGGGCGTGAAGTCGCGACCGATCAGGTGCGGATACGAGTCGTCGTGGATCCGGTTGTTCGCCGTGACCAA
>DATHSY010000164.1:0-4526 GCA_035463715.1 Actinomycetota bacterium
GGCCCTGAACGGGTGCGGCGGGAACCTCGCCGGCAGCGCGATCGCCGAGATCGCGTCCCGGCTCGATGACCAGATCAAGATCATCGTGTCGGCGCACACGCACGCGGAGTACCGCTGCACGATCACGACGGCCGACGGCGTGACGCGCCTGATCACGAGCGCGTCGTCGTTCGGCCGGATCCTGAGCGACCTCACGCTGCGGATCAACGACCGCAGCGGAACCCTCGTGTCCGCGAGCGCCGAGAACGTGATCGTCGAGAACGCTCTGAACACGCCCGGTCCGGGCGTCCAGCGCATCCCGGACCCCTCCAAGGAGGACCCGGCGGTGCAGGCCGTGGTCGAGCAGTACGTCGAGGCGGCCGCGCCGCTCGCCAACCAGGTGATCGGCAGCATCCAGGGCGACCTCACGCGTACCGGCGACACGGAGGGCGAGTCGGCGCTCGGCAACGTGATCGCCGACGCGCAGCTGACGGCGACGCAACCTGCGGGGCTCGGCGAGGCCGACCTCGCGTTCATGAACCCCGGCGGGATCCGCGCGGACCTGCTGTTCGACGCGATCTCCTCGGGCGGCGAGGCACCCGGAGAGGTCACCTACGGCGAGGCGTTCACCGTGCAGCCGTTCGGGAACAGCCTGGTGACGAAGACGATGACCGGCGCGATGCTCCGGAGCCTGCTCGAGCAGCAGTTCCCCGGCTGCGGCGGACAGGCCGTCAAGCGCATCCTGCAGGTCTCGAACACGTTCTCCTACGAGCAGGATCCGGCCGCGGCGACCTGCTCAGCCCTGATCGGACGGATGTGGGTGGACGGGACGGAGGTGCAGCCCACGGACATGTTCCGCGTCACGATGAACAGCTTCCTCGCGGCGGGCGGCGACGGCTTCACGGTGTTCAACCAGGGGACGGATGCGCTCGGCGGCGCGCAGGACATCGACGCCTTGGTCGCCTACTTCACGGCGGCGGGCGACACCGGCATCGCGGTGCCGGCCCAGAACAGGATCGTGGCACCGACGACGCCCTAGACGTCTCGCGCGTCGACGCGCCTCCTCAACCGGCCGATGGAGACGCTGCAACGAGTGGACGTGTGATCTCGGGCGCTCGCGCGACGATCGTCTGATCGTCGGTCACGAGAGCTATGCCTCGCTGTTCGGCCAACGCCACATAGCCCGCGTCGTACGCGGTGAGCCCATGGGCAACCCAGGAGGCAACCGACCGCAGCTCTGGCTCGCCGACCTCGAACAGGAGGTCATCGAGGGCTTCCGCGAGCTCGAGGAGCGCGTCCTCGTCCCAGCTCCAGCGACGGCCCGCCACGTTGAGGAGCTCCAGGAACAGGAGGAGCGGGACCGCCACGGACAGACGGCCGGCCTGGTACTGGTTCCGAAGCTCGCGCGCCTCGACGGATCCGCGTTGTTCGGCAGCGAACCACTTGAGCACGACCGAAGCATCGAGGACGACCTCGGTCAATGCGAGTCCCGCTCCGCCCGTATCGTCTCTGTGGCTTCCCCTTCGCCGGGCCGAGCGGCGAACAGCTTCTCGAGCCGAGCGATGGCGCGCCGCGCTTGCCGGCCGGCTCCAGGCCCGCGATCCGCGCCGAGATCGCGCGCCGCCAGACGAGCCAGGTAGGCACTGCGACTCAGCCCGGCCGACCTTGCCGCACGATCGATCCTGGCCAGCAGTTTGTCGTCGACCGAGACGAGGATCTTGGTCATGGCCAGAGGATATCCGGATATCCGCGCACTCTCAAGAGCCGTTGGAGCTCGTGTCGAGGATGTAGAGGCAAGCGAGGAGAACCCGGCCTTCGCAGGGCTCGCGCGAACGGTCGCCTTGTCATGAGGCCGACCGCTCGATAGAGTGGGACCAGCAGTGGGACTTAGAAGGAGCCGAGCAACCATGGCAAGGACTCACGTCGTCATGGCAGACGAGGTGCTCGAAGCGATCGATCAACGGGTCGGCGAGCGCGGTCGGAGCCGCTTCTTGGAGGAGGCTGCGCGCGAGAAGCTGATGAGGATCGAGCTCGAGGAAGCCCTTCGCAGCACCAAGGGCATCGCGAAGGGAAAGGGGTATGGCGACTGGCACGACCGGGAGACCGCGGCTGCTTGGGTTCGTGAGGGTCGCCGGGTGGACCGACACACGTGACCCGCTTCCTCCTCGACACGACGGTTCTCATCGCCCACCTCCGTGGAGACGAGAGTGTTGCCGAGCAGCTGCTCACGCTCCTTCAAAGCGGCCATTCCCTTTGCATCTCGTGCGTGAACGTTGCCGAAGTCGAGCGAGGCCTGCACCCACGTGAACGCCGGGCCGCGGAGCACCTGCTCGATCGCATGGAGTTCCTGCTGACGACGAGGGAAGCGGCCGAGAGAGCGGGCCGGTACCAGGCCGACTGGGCACGGAGAGGCAGGACGCTGCATCTGGCACATTCACTGGTGGCCGGAACGGCGCGCACTCACGGTGCCGTGCTGGTCACCGACAACCTCACAGACTTTCCCATGAGGGACATCAGGGTCGTCGAGCCGGACGACGAGGGGAGGTTCGGATAGCAGCGTGAGGTTCCGGATCGTGGAGGTGAGGGGATTTGAACCCCTGACCCCTGCCGTGCGAAGGCAGTGCTCTACCGGGCTGAGCTACACCCCCAGGGAGCGTTCAGCGTAGCAGAGGCCTACCCACCGCCCCGCACCTCGTGGGCGTGCCGATCGAGTGCGTCGCGAAGGTTCCGCTGCACGATCGCGATGGACAGGTCGCCGCGGGTCTTCTCGATCAGGCTCCGCGCGACATCGGTCGACCGCCGCAGGTTTCCCGTGATCGCGTCGGGATAGTCCATCGAGACCAGCACGTAGTACATGTCGTCCATCGCGGTCAGGATCGCCTCGCCACGGTCGACGTCCCCTTGGCGCAGGAGGTCGAGGATGTGCCGGCGCGCCTCGCCGATCGCCTCGGCCATCCCGTTCAGGTACGGCGCGTCCTCGACGCCGAGGTCCTCCGCCGAGGGCAGCCGATCGGCACCGCGGACGACGGCCTGCGTGATCTTCGCCTCCGCGAACTCCTTCTGTGCGTCCTGGAGGTAGCCGGCGAACCGGATCTCGGGATGGTCCTGGACGGCCTCGAGGCCCTCGGCGATCGCGGTCTGCGCGTCGTTCATCAACCGCTCCGCGACGTCCCACTCTCCCCTGTGGATCGCGCGGATCGCGTTGGCGCACGAGCGGATCGCCTTGCGCGACGCGGGCAACGCCGCCTCGCGCGCCTGCATCGTGAGGTCGAACCGACGGCGGAAGCCGTCGGCCAGCTCGTCGAGGTTCACACCGAGATGCTAGACGCGAACCGGTCCGGCGGACGCGGTCCGGACGACGATGTTCACGATGTCGTCGGCGTCGAACGTGCCGAGCCCGTTGAAGACCTCGCGGGTCCGCCCTGCCGCGTCGCTCGCGTGACGGATGCGTGCAGGGATCGGCCGCGCCGGGACCGCGTTCACGGCGCGGACGCGGTCGCTCGGCTCGATCTCCGACATCCGCTGTTTGATCGACAGCAGCATCCAGACGTATGCGCCGAGCAGCGCGACGAACGTCCCCGACAGGTACCACATCGGACGGAGGGGCGGCACGAGCCCGATCAGGAAGGAGAAACCGATGCACTCGCCGAGGAAGACGAGGACCCTACGGCGGCGCTCACGAGCCCTCGCCTGAGCCCTCGCACGCGAGCCCATGAAGGGGACGCCTTTCTGCGGCGTGAGGATCCAACGCCCGGTTCCGCCGTCCGTCTCAGCCAACAGGTCCATACGTCGTCCGAAGTCCTCCACGCTCCGGAACGGCGAGGGCCGCTTAGGGAGCAGGAAGGAAGCCCATATGATGCCCAAGATCCCGAGCATCAGCAAAACCATGCCCCAGCCCCTCCCCTGCGCGTTCCCCGGGTTCGCCACAAGATGTGGGCTGGGACGGGAACCTAGCACGAGATATTGCGGCGTCAATCACATCCGTGTGATTCTTGGAACGCCCCCGGACGGGGACTCAGACGGGGGCGACGTAGTCGCCGGACTTGCCACCGCTCTTGCGGAGCAGCCGCAGGCCGTCGATCCTGGCGGCGCGGTCGAACTCCTTCGCGGTGTCGTACAGGGTCAACGCTGCGACGGCCGCCGCCGTCAGGGCCTCCATCTCGGCCCCAGTGCGGTCCCTGGCACGGACGGTCGCCTGGATACGGATGCGACCCGCCGCCTCGTCGGGTTCGACGGCGAGCTCGGCACCGGTGATGGCGATCGGATGGCAGAACGGCAGCAGGTCCGGGGTGCGCTTCACCCCCATCACGCCGGCGATCCGTGCCGCCTCGATCGGGTTGCCCTTGCGCGTGCCGGCGATCAGGTGCGCAACGGCGTCGGGTGTCATCGAGATCGTGCACTCCGCGACCGCGGTGCGCTCGGTGACGTCCTTGTCCCCGATCTCGACGATCCTCGCGACGTCGGTCACGTCAACCGTCCGTCGAACGGAAGAGCCACACGCGCACCTCGCTGCCGGCCGACATCGTCTCGACGCCCGGAGGCACGAT
>DATHSY010000165.1:0-8709 GCA_035463715.1 Actinomycetota bacterium
GACGCCGGCGGCCAGCTGATGCTGACGACCGACGTCGAGAACTACCCCGGGTTCCCCGACGCGATCCTCGGCCCCGAGCTGATGGAGGCGATGGAGAAGCAGGCGACCCGGTTCGGGGCGGACACCCTCGCCCAGACCGCGACCCGGGTGGATCTGTCGGCGCGACCGTTCGGCGTGTGGGCGGGCGACCAGGAGTGGCGAGCCGGGACGCTGATCGTCGCGACCGGCGCGAGCGCCAAGTGGCTCGGCGTCCCGGGCGAGGAGCAGCTCCGCGGCCGTGGCGTGAGCGCGTGCGCGACGTGCGACGGCTTCTTCTTCCGCGACCGTCGGCTGGTCGTCGTGGGCGGCGGGGACACCGCGATGGAGGAGGCGAGCTTCCTCACGAAGTTCGCGAGCGACGTGACCATCGTGCATCGCCGCGACGAGTTCCGCGCATCGAAGATCATGCAGGACCGGGTGATGGAGAACTCAAAGGTCTCGGTCGTATGGGACTCCGTCGTCGAGGAGGTCCTCGGCGACGGCGCCGTTGACGGCGTTCGGCTGCGCAACGTCAAGACCGGTGAGACGTCGGAGCGCGAGACCGATGGCGTGTTCGTCGCGATCGGACACACTCCGAACACGGAACTCGTCCGGGGACAGCTCGAGCTCTCGAACGGGTACATCCTCGTGCAGGAGCCGACGACGAAGACGAGCGTTCCCGGCGTGTTCGCGGCCGGGGACGTCACCGACGTGATCTACCGTCAGGCCGTGACGGCGGCGGGCCAGGGCTGCAAGGCGGCGATGGACGCCGAGCGGTTCCTGGAGAGCCAAGCAGACTAGCGACCGCGGCGGGTCCACCGCCGGCCGGCCAGGAGGAGGAACGATGGCGCTGATCGGGGACGTCAACGACCAGGACTTCGAGGACCGCGTGCTGAAGTCGGACACGCCGGTCCTCGTCGACTTCTGGGCGGAATGGTGCGTGCCCTGCCACATGGTGTCGCCGGTCGTCGAGGAGATCGGGCGCGAGAAGGGCGAGAAGCTGCGGGTCGCCAAGCTCAACATCGACGAGAACCCCGACATGACGCGGAGATACGGCGTCATGAGCATCCCTACCCTGATGCTGTTCAAGGACGGCGAGGAGACGGCGAGGGTCGTCGGCGCGCGAGGCAAGGACGCGCTGCTCAAGGAGATCGATCCGCACGTCGCGTGAGGTCCCAGTGATCGGCGGGTTGCCGGTCGGGCCCGTCGCTGACAACCTCGGCGGCTGTGAGGCTGATCCATCGAGGTGACCGCGGAGCGGCCGTCCGCGACATCCAGCGCCGGCTGCTCGCGCTCGGGGTCAGGATCGACGGCGACGAGCTGGGGGGTCTCTTCGGCCCGTCGACCGAGGCCGCCGTGCGCGCGTTCCAACAGCGGCGCGGCCTGCCGTCCGACGGCCTGATCGGCCCCGACACCTGGGGCCAGCTCGTCGAGGCCGGCTACCGGATCGGCGACCGAACGTTGTACCTGCGCTCCCCCTTCTTCCGCGGCGACGACGTCAGCCAGATCCAGCGCCTGCTGAACCAGCTCGGGTTCGACGCGGGTAGGGAGGACGGCATCC
This sequence comes from Actinomycetota bacterium, assembly GCA_035463715.1. Classification (GTDB taxonomy): domain Bacteria; phylum Actinomycetota; class UBA4738; order UBA4738; family HRBIN12; genus DATHSY01. The sequence goes on from DATHSY010000165.1 coordinate 1,580, forward strand.
TCGGCGAGGGGACCGGTCGCGCGATCGTCGAGTTCCAGCGCAACGTCGGCATCAAACCGGACGGGATCGTCGGTCCCGAGGTCGTTCGGGCGCTCGAGCGGATCCGGCCTGCGACGCCCGGCCCGAGCCGCGCCGTGGTGCGCGAGGCTGAGACGATCGCCACGATGACGGCGACGCTCGCCGGGTCGCGGATCGCGATCGACCCCGGACACGGACCGGATGATCCCGGCCACATCGGGCCGAGCGGTCTCAGCGAGGGTGAGGTCGCCGTCCTGCTCGCGTCCGATCTCGCCGACGAGCTCGCGGCGCACGGTGCGATCCCTTCGATCCTTCGTTCCGTGGACGAAACACCCAGCGCGTCGGAACGCGCCCGCGCCGCGAACGAGCTCGGCGCCGCGCTCTGCATCTCGGTCCACATGAACGGCGGCGAGCCGACGGCCGAGGGGTGCACCTGTTTCTTCTACGGGACCGGGGAGACCTTCTCACCGGCAGGGCAGCGGCTCGCGGAGCTCGTGCAGGACGCAGTCACCGAGGGGCTCGGCCTGAAGGACGGACGAACGCACCGGCTCGCCGTCGCGCTCCTTCGCGAGACGCGCATGCCAGCGATCCAGGTCGAGCCGTGCTTCATCACGAACCCCTCCGAGGAGGCGATCGTCACGGATCCGCCGAGGCGACGCGCGCTCGCTGCGGCGATCGCGGCGGGGATAGAGGCGTTCTTCGAGGCGCGCGAACGACGGGCGGCCGCGGCCGGGCCGTGAGCTACGCCCGGTCGGCGCGGCGGCGTGCGAGCGCAGCCATGATCGTGCCGAGGACCACGCCGAGAAGCGCAGCCCTCGCCGCCCGTTCGATCTCGGCGCGCGACGGCGTCTGCATGGGACGATGCTAGACGTTCGTCGAACGGAGGACCCGGATGCGCTTCTGCCTGATGCTCGAGGGCCAGGACGGCCCGACCTGGGACCAGTGGCTCGCGATCGCCCGAACGGCCGAACGGGTCGGGTTCGAGGCCCTGTTCAGCTCGGACCACTACCTCCAGTTCGAACCGGGCGGCGGATCCCACGACGCGTGGACCATCCTGGGCGGCCTGGCAGCGCGGACGGAGCGCCTGCGGCTCGGCACGCTCGTCTCGCCGGTGACGTTCCGGCACCCATCCGTGCTCGCGAAGGTCGCGACGACGGTCGACCGCATCTCGGATGGCCGCGTCGAGCTCGGGATCGGCGCAGGCTGGTACCGCGAGGAGCATGTCGCCTACGGGTTCCCCTTCCCGCCCGACGGTGTGCGGATGGAGATGTTCGAGGAGCAGCTCCAGATCGTCCACGGCCTGTTCTCCTACGAGACGTTCTCGTTCGAAGGAACGCACTACACCCTGGAGGAGTGCAGGTTCGAACACCGCCCCGTGCAACGACCGCATCCGCCGATCATCGTCGGGGGCAAGGGCGGTCCGCGCCTCGCCCGCGCGATCGCACGGTTCGCCGACGAGTTCAACACCGTCGGCGGGACGCCCGAGGAGGTGGCGGTACGGTACGCGAACGTCCGGCGGGCGCTGGAGCATACCGGGCGCGACCCATCCGAGGTCACGATGTCCTTCATGACGTGGTTCTTCGTCGGCCCAGACGATGCGACGGTGCGCGAACGCGTCGCGCGAGCTCATCCGCGCGAGGCCGCCGATGGAACGCTGGACCAGGTCATCGCGGACCTGGAGAGGGACAACTTCGTCGGCACGACGGACCGCGTGGCGGAGAGGCTCTCGGAGTACGCGGCGGCCGGCGTGCAGCGCGTGATGTTTAACCACGGGCTGTTCGACGATACCGACTCGATCGAGCTCCTCGCGGCGGAGGTCTTCCCGAAGGTCGAGGGCTAGTCCCGCCCGGGCTGCGTCTCCCCCGTTCGGCTGGTTCCTCCGACCGCCGGCCGCCGGTACCATCACGGTCCCATGGCCGAGTTCAACGTCGACCCGTACGCGTCGCTCTACGCACGCAGGACATCCGGCATGGCCGCCTCCGAGGTACGAGCACTGTTCGCGGTGGCGTCGCGTCCCGACGTGGTCTCGCTCGCGGGCGGTATGCCGTACGTCCAGGCGCTGCCGACCGAGCACGTGCTCGAGGTGGTCGAGTCGGTGCTGGCCGAGCGGGCCGACGTCGCGCTCCAGTACGGCGGCGGGCAGGGGTCGCCCGTGCTGCGCGAGCGGGTCGCGATGTTGATGTCAGAGGAGGGGCTTGGCGTCGACGCCGAGGACGTCGTCGTGACGACCGGGGCGCAGCAGGCGCTCGACCTGATCGGCAAGGTGCTCATCGACCCGGGCGACGAGATCGTGGTCGAGGCGCCCTCGTACGTCGGCGCGCTTTCGGCGTTCAGCGCGTACGAGCCGCGCTTCGTCCAGATCGAGCTCGACGAGGACGGCATGATCGTCGAACGGCTCGAGGAGGCGCTCGTGCGCGGCGTTCGCCCGAAGTTCGTCTACACGGTTCCCAACTTCCACAACCCCGCAGGTGTGACGATGTCCCCCACGCGCCGCGAGCAGCTCGTCACGCTCTGCCGCGAGGCGCGCATCCCGATCGTGGAGGACAACCCGTACGGGCTCCTGCGGTTCGAGGGCGAGCATCAACCAACGCTCCGGTCGCTCGACCCGGGCAACGTGATCTACCTGGGCACCGTGTCGAAGGTCTTCTCGCCCGGCGTCCGAGTCGGGTGGGCGGTGGCCGAGCCGGGCGTGCTCCAACGGCTGATCCTCGCGAAGGAAGCCGCGGACCTATGCGGCAGCAACTTCACGATGCTCGTCACGGAGCGCTACCTGACCGGGGATGCGTGGCGAACCAACCTGACGCGGCTGGTCGAGACGTACCGATCGCGTCGCGACGCGATGCTGATGGCGCTGCTCGAGCACTTCCCGGCCGACGCGCGGTGGACCCGTCCGGCCGGTGGCTTCTACGTGTGGGTGACGCTGCCGTCGTACTTCGACACGCGCTCGATGCTCGCCGCGGCCGTCGAGCGGCGCGTGGCGTACGTGCCAGGGACGGCGTTCTACGCCGACGGCTCGGGGAAGGAGCGCATGCGGCTCGCGTTCTGTTACCCGCCCGAGGAGCGGATCGAGGAGGGGGTGCGGCGGTTGGGTGAGCTCCTGCGGGACGAGGAGGCGCTGTACCGATCGCTCTCACGATGAGCGAACGGATCGCCGTGCTCGCCGGCGGCCATTCGCCCGAACGCGAGGTGTCCCTGCGATCGGGGCATCGGGTCGCGACCGCGCTCGAGGCCAGGGGCTACGACGCGTTCCTGCTCGACCCCGCCGAGGCGCCGCTCGTGGAGACGTTGTCCGAAACGGCCGCGGGATGCTGCTACGTCGCGTTGCACGGCAAGGACGGAGAGGACGGGACGGTGCAGCGCGTCCTGGAGCTGCTCGGACTCGAGTACACGGGGACGCGGCCGTTCGCCTGCCACATCGCGTTCGACAAGATCCTCGCGAAGGAGGCGTTGCACGCGGGTGGGGTTCGGACACCGGCATGGGTGACGATCCAGGCGCCCGCGCTCCGCGACCTGGCCGCGGGGCCGATCCTGCAGAAGGTCGCCGAGCGGATCGGGCTCCCCGTCGTGGTGAAGCCGTCGCGAGCCGGCTCCGCGATGGGGATCTCCTTCGTCGAACGCGAGAGCGACCTGCCGTCCGCCGTGATGAACGCGCTGTCGTTCTCCGACGCCGTGGTCGTCGAGCGGAAGATCGCCGGCACCGAGGTGGCGGCCGGGATGGTGGCGGACGCGAGCGATCCGCTTCCGCTCGTCGAGATCGTCCCGAAGTCGGGTGTGTTCGACTACGCGGCGCGCTACACGCCCGGGACGACCGAGTACTACGCCCCGGCGCGCGTCGGGGACGAGGTCATGGCGTCGTGCCGCGACGAGGCAACCAAGACGTTCCGTGCGCTGTCGATCCGCGACGTGGGGCGCGCGGACATGATCGTGGACGCCGAAGGCGCGCCGTGGGTCATCGACGTGAACGTGTCCCCAGGGATGACGGACACCAGCCTGCTGCCGATGGCGGCGGCGGCGGCCGGGGTCGACCTTCCGGAGCTCTGCGATCGGGTCGTGCAGCTGCCGCTCGCGCGGCGGCAGCCGGGATAGTCAAGTCGCTTTACGTTCTCGGATCAGTCGACCGGCGCGAGCCCGGGTCCCGAGCCGACGATCTCGGAGACGATCCGCTCGAGGTCATCGGCCGAACCGAACTCGATCACGATCTTCCCGCGCTTGCGGCTCATCTGGATCGTCACGCGAGTCGCGAGCTGCTCGGACAGGATCTCCTCGACCTCGGCGAGCGAGCCCTGCTCCGAGGGCGCCTCGGCTGCCCCGGCCGCCCTTGGAGCGGTGGCGGTCGGCTGGTCGAGATAGGTCCGGACGAGGTCCTCGACGTCGCGGACGGTGAGCTCTTCGGCGGCGGCGCGCAGGGCCAGCGACCTCTGCGCCTCGGCGTCGCCGAGCGACAGCAGCGCTCGGCCGTGTCCCGCCTGGAGCTTGCGCTCGGCCAGGAGCTGCTGGACCTCGACCGGTAGCGCCAGCAACCGGATCGTGTTGGCGATGTGCGACCGGGAGACCCCGAGCCGCTCCGCGAGCGTCTCCTGCTTCAGCCCGAGCTCCTCGAGCAGCTCGCGGAACGCCTCCGCCAGCTCGACGGGGTTCAGGTCCTCGCGATGGATGTTCTCGATCAGGGCCTCGCGGAGCGACTCTGCATCGTCGCTCTCCCGCACGACCGCCGGGATCGTGGCGAGCCCGGCGAGCTTGGCCGCTCGCAGCCGGCGCTCCCCCGCGATCAGCTCGAACCCGTTCGAGCCCCTGCGGACGACGATCGGCTGGAGGATCCCGACCTCGCGGATCGAGACCGCCAGCGCCTCGAGCGTCTCGTCCTCGAACGTCGTCCGCGGCTGCCTGGGGTTCGGGGCCACGGCGCCCACCGGGATCTCCAGCATCCCGGCCCCCTCCTCCACGGCCCCCGGGATCAGGGCCGAGAGGCCACGTCCCAGCCCCCCACGCTTCATCCTCTGCCTCCTCGTCGGAACAGTCCCCATCGTCGCTTGCCGTCATCATCACCCGGCGCCTCCGGCTCTCGCTCGACGCCGGCGGCGACGGCGGTCGCGGTCTCCCACTCGTCGAGGGCGACCGCGTCCGGGCCCTGGCGTTCACCTTCCGTTCCCTCGGACGGCACCGGGGCCACCGGACCGTTCCGTCGCGGCAGGGAGGCGGCATCGACGGGCTCGACGGGCTCAGGGAGCTCGGCCTCCAGGTCGGGTTCAGGCTCGGCCAGCGACCCGCCGGGTGCCGCCCGCGGCGGCCCACTTGCCGGCACCTCAGCCTCCGGCTCAGCCTCGGGCTCGGCCTCGTCGGCTCTCTCGCTCTCGGTCTCGGCAGGCTCCGCGCGGAGCGGCCGGGGGGCGCGCGCCGGTGTTGACGGGGGGGCGGTCTCGATGGGGTCGAGGACGACGGCCGGTAGGTCGTCGACCACCGGGAGCGGCGTGTCCGAGGGCGGCCGAGCGACGACTTCGCGGGCGAGGTCTCGGTAGGACTCGGCGCCGCGGGACCGGGGATCGTACACGGTGATCGGCTGTCCGAAGCCGGGCGCCTCGGAGAGCCGGACCGTCCGGGGGATGATCGTCTGGTAGACGAGGTCACCGAAGTACTTCCGGACCTCCTCGACGACCTGCTCGGACAGCTTGGTCCGGGGGTCGAACATCGTCATCACGATGCCGGTCAATCTCAGCCCGGGGTTGACGTTCTGTTGGACCAGCCTCACGTTGCGCAGGAGCTGGCCGAGGCCCTCGAGGGCGTAGTACTCGGTCTGGATCGGCACGATGAGCTCCTCCGCGGCCGCCAGGGCGTTGACCGTGAGTAGCCCGAGTGACGGGGGACAGTCGAGAAGGACGAAGTCGAACCCGTCCGCCCCTTCGCGCAACGGGACCAGCGCCTTGCGCAGGCGCATCTCCCGGGAGAACTGGCTGACGAGTTCGATCTCCGCGCCGGCGAGGTCGATCGTGGATGGGATCGCGAAGAGGTTCTCGACCGGCGTCTCGATGATGGCCTCGCGGATCCGTCCCTCGGAGGACAGGACGTCGTAGATCGTTACCTCGCGCGCCTCATGCCTGATCCCGAGCCCGGTCGACGCGTTGCCCTGCGGATCCAGGTCGATCACCAGCACCCGCAGGCCGAGCTCGGCCAGGGCGGCGCCGAGGCTCACCGCGGTCGTGCTTTTGCCGACGCCACCCTTCTGGTTGGCGACGGCGATGATCCTGGTGCGACTACTCATCGGGGGCCGTTCGGTCGCGGCGTCTCGCGGTCACGGGCAGGATCGGAAGGACAGCACCGCCGCTCGGAGACGTGGGGCGAGATGGACCCACGTCGCTGCCCGGACGGCGGGGCGATCGGTCACTGGACGGTCATGATAACCAGCGGCCCTGCGCTTGCAAGTACGGCCGGCGGCGCGACGACCCGCACGTGGCCCGGCGAGGGCGTGAGGGCCGCGACCTCTTGGGAGACGTCCGCCGCCGCGCCGGCGAAGTAGATCAGGGACCCGCCCGGCTCGAGCAGCGGGACCGCGGCGGCCCACGACCTGGCCATGGGCGCGAACGCGCGAGCCAGACACGACATCGCCGTGCCGTTGAAGCTCTCGGCACGCCCCTGTCGGGGCGCCGCGTTCCTGACATCGAGCTCATCGCACAGCATCTCCAGGAACGCCACCCGGCGACGCTGGGCCTCGAGGAGGGTCACGTCGAGGTCCGGCCGGGCGATCGCGACGGGGAGCCCGGGAAGGCCCGCTCCCGACCCAAGGTCGATGGCGGACCCCTCCGTCAGGTGCGGAGCCGCCCTGAGCGAGTCGATGACGTGGCGCTCCAGGATGTGATCGGCGTCGCCGGCGGAGATGAACCCCAACGGCGCCGCCCGATCGCGCAGCAGCTCGGAGAGTCGGATCAGCTCGTCGACAGCATCGGCACCGCGGCGCAGGTCGAGCTGCGCGGCCGCCGAACGCAGGGCGTCGTGTTTCACGTGAAACACGACCTTGAGGCTGGCGGCGGCGGTGAGGTCACGCCCTGCGGCGGACCACGACGCGTCGGTCTGGGTCCTCCCCACGACTGACGCTCTCGGCGCCCGGCACGGTCGCCACC
>DATHSY010000166.1:0-2998 GCA_035463715.1 Actinomycetota bacterium
GAACGTGACGACGGCACTCGGGCGGCCGCCGGCGTCGTAGCCGATGGCGGTCGGGTAGAACCCGTCACCCCACCCCGTCTGGAACATGATCACGTTCGCCGGTGCCCGCTCGGGGAACCTCACCTGTTCGCACAGCGGGAACGTCGGCAGCGCCGCCGCTCGCTCGATCGCGTCGAACAGCCACTGCCCGTCGCCGGTCCCCGCATAGCGAGACGCCTCCGCCGAGATGTACCCGCCGTCGCCGCCGTCGGTCCCGAACGACAGTGCCGCCGATCCCGCCCACCGCACGATCGGCTCGTCACGGAGGACGATCTCCGCGAACGCCACGCGGCGATCGCCCGAGTCGAATCTGGCGATCAGCAGGTTCACCGGGTACGAGCCGCCGTCGACGCCGAGGTCCACCGCGCGGAGCTCCATCGGGTAGGCCATCTCGCCGCCGCTGGCCGCGATCAACCTGCCGGACGGGAGTGCGAGGTCGCCCGCGCGGACCACACGGGCGCCCGTCCACCCCTCGGGCACCTCGATGTCGTAGACCGCGCCGTCACGCGCGGGGCGCGGGCGAAAGTTCGTGCGGCTCGGGCTCGCGTCGGTGGGGCACTGGACGCCGACCGCCCGCAGACGTTCGCCCGGCGGCAAGGGCGACGTCGGTGATGTGCAGGCGCCAGCCGAGATGGCGACCAGGGCGATTGCCGGAAGCGATCGCGAGCGCATATGGGGGGACTATCGGCTTGGATCGGATCTCGGTGAACGTGAGGCTAGCCTTCACGTGGTCAGACCAGCGCACGGCCGGTCGTATGAGGGATGGGAGTTGGAGCCGTGGAGAGCCAGGTCCGTGAGGCGTATGAGCAACTGGTGGCGGCGTTCCGCGAGGGGCGGGTGGACGACAAGTTCGCGTGCTTCGCGGACGAGGCGACGGTCATCGACGGCACGCGGTGGTTCGGTTCGCTGGACGAGTACCGGGCGGCGTGGGACCGATGGGCCGCGGAACACGACGGTTCCGCCGTGCTGTCGGTGGACACCCGCATCATGAAACTCCAGATGCTCGGGGACGCGGCCGTCCTGGTGCACTCGATCCAGGCCCGCGAGCGAACCGACTCGGGCGAGGAGACGGTTCATGAGCGAGAGACGATCGTGTTCGCGAAGCAGCCCGACGGTCGGTGGCTGGTGGTCCATCAGCACCTCTCGCCCGTCCCGGACTGATCCGTTGATACGCTCGACGGACTCCGGTGTTCCTAGTTGACCGGTGCCCGAACGGGAAACGGATGATGGATGGAGCGCGGAGCTTGGTCGCGTCCACTATCTCAGAGGCCAATATCTCAGAGGCCAATATCTCAGAGGAAGGTTGCCGGATGGAACGGAGCGATCCGTCGTACAAGGGGCAGGCGGGGTACAGCCCCGTGCTCCTCGCGATCTACGACGTATGGGTCTTGAAGTTCATGGCCCGTGCCGTCTGGAAGACTCCGATCCCACCGGTGGTTGATCTCTACCGCCGCCACCTGGGCCCTCGGCACCTCGACGTCGGGCCCGGTACCGGATACTTCATCGAGAAGGCGGCACCGCCGGCGGGGACCGAGATCACCCTCCTCGACCCGAACCCCCATGTGCTCAAGCACGCGTCGCGACGGCTCGCCTCGATGGCACCGGTGACCGTCGAGGCCGACGTGATGAAGCCCTTGCCGGTCGACGGCCCGTTCGACTCCGTGGCGCTCAGCTTCGTCCTGCACTGCCTGCGCGGCCCCATGACGAACAAGGGGACCGCGGTCCGCAACATCGCCGATCTCCTCACGCCCGACGGCGTGCTGTTCGGCGGGACGGTCCTCGGCGCCGGAGAGCTGCACACGCGTTCGGCGCGCGCCTTCCTGAGCGTCGCCAACAAGAACGGCGCCTTCGACAACGTCGACGATACGGTCGACGGTCTTCGCGAGGTCCTGGGCGCATCGTTCCGAGTCGTGGAGATTCAAGTCGCGGGCTCGAGCGCGCTGTTCTCGGCGACCGACCCCCGGACGTGAGGCACCGTTCCGACGTCCGGCGCGTAGGGAGAAGGGAGCGGAGGCTGGCGCCGGATCGGCTGCGGAGCCTCGGGAGAGGTCGACGCCCCTGGCCACGCTCGGAAGCGACCCAGTCATCTCCCGAGGCCCTGCTCGTGCCGACCAGTATCGATAGCCTCCTGCGCAGGACCCACGAGGAGGAGGTCGGCTATGGGGAAGGGGAGCACCGGTGCCGCCGCGGGTGGCGGAGCGATCTACGGACTCGGGATCTTCGGCGCGTTGTTCTACTACTGGCAGCAGGCCGACGCGTTCTGGGAATACCTCTGGGCGATCTTCCCGAAGGCGATCTTCTGGCCGGCGTTCATGGTCTACGAAGGGTTCAGGGCGCTCGGCGCGTAAAGGTTGGGGAGAAGCTTCCCGTGGTGGTCGTTGACGAGGTGGACCAAGTCGTGGTCACAATCTGGCGGGAGGAGTGAGCCGATGGCCTGGGCTGAGGGTCCCGTTCGGGTCTGCGGCGTGAGCGGGGCGACCTTCCGCGTCGCTCGTAACCCGGAGGAGGACAGCAAGCTCCCCTACCTCTTGCAGCTGCCCATCGAAGGCGGTCTCGTGTTGAAAGCGCGCGATACCTGGCCGCGCTCCTCGCGCGTCTACTGTCACCCGTACGCCGACCGCTGGCCCGGCGAGGGTGCCGTGATCGAGGAGACGCCGGTCGCGTCGTGTCGGAGAAGAGGCGCCGCCATCGACCTTGTGCTCGACCGTCCTCGGCTAGCGCGCTCGCAGTTCGTCTTCACGGAGATCCGAGGCCGCCCGGCGATCTTCTGGCAGACCCAGAAGACCGCCAGAGCGGCCAATCCGGGGGCGCGGGTGCCTCGCAGACGTGCGCTCACAGAGGGGTTCACGATCGCGATCGACACGCGAGAGCGTTACCCGTTCCGCTTCGCCGGCCGTGACGTCTCGACGGAGCGGGTCGCGCTTCCGGCCGGTGACTACGGCGTCCGGTCGGAGGCCGG
>DATHSY010000167.1:0-1582 GCA_035463715.1 Actinomycetota bacterium
CTCGAGCAGCGCGATCCGCAACGACGGCTCGCGCTCGATCAGCTCGTTGGCGGTCCACAGTCCCGCGAACCCACCCCCCACGATGCAGACGTCGGCGCGAACGCGGGTGCTGAGCGGTGGACATGGCTCGCCGGGATCGGCTGCCAGCGCCTCCTGGAGCCAGAAGCTGCGCTCGAACCCGGGCGCGGGCGAGAGCGCAGGCGCGAGGAACGCGGGCCTGAGCACGGACGCATCTTGTCAGACGTCGACCCCGGGTACGCTCCCGGCGTGGCCAGACCGGCGCTGCTGTACGACGGACGGTGCGGCTTCTGCGGATGCGCTGCTCGCTTGATCGCCACGTGGGACCGGCGCCGCCGGCTGCGCTTCCTCACCCTCGACGATCCCGACGCGGTCGCGATGCTCCGTGGGATGCCGGTCGAACGTCAGGCGGCTTCGTGGCACCTCGTCACCGAGGACGGTCATGTCCATTCGGGTGGCGACGCCGTCGCACCGTTGATGGACCTCCTGCCGGCTGGGTCCCCCTTGGCAACGGTCGCTCGCCAGCTTCCGGGTCCGACCGACGCCGGCTACCGGCTCGTTGCGCGGCATCGCGGGTCGCTCGCACGACTGTTCCTGGGCAGGCGGTGCGACCCGCCACGACGGTGACCGCCGACGCCGCCTCCGTCCTCGCCGAGCTCCGGCAGATCGCCGACCCCACGCGACTGCCAGGGATGGCGCGGTACGGGATCGCGGTCGACCGCGCACTCGGCGTGTCGATCCCGGATCTACGGCGGATCGCCCGCCGGTTGCGTCCCGATCACGACCTCGCGCTCGCGCTGTGGCCCACCGGCGTGCACGAGGCGCGGATCCTCGCGGGGATGATCGATGACCCAGCGAGGGTGACGTCAGCGCAGATGGACGCCTGGGCCCGGGACTTCGACTCGTGGGACCTGTGCGACCAGGTGTGCGCGAACCTGTTCGTGAACACGCACCACGCGTTCGCGAAAGCGGATGCGTGGAGCCGCCGGCGAGCGACCTTCGTTGTCCGCGCGGGGTTCGCCCTGATCGCCGCGATCGCGGTGCATCGGACGGAGGTGGACGACGACCGGATCGCCGCGTTCCTGCCGCGCATCGAGGCCCGCGCGGACGACGACCGCAACTACGTGTGGAAGGCCGTCAACTGGGCCCTGCGCCAGATCGGCAAGCGCAGCCCGGGGCTGAACGCGCAGGCGATCGCCGTGGCCGAACGGATCCGCCACCGCGGCACGAAGATCTCGCGGAGGATCGCGAACGACGCCCTCCGGGAGCTGAGGTCTGATGTCGTGCGGGAGCGGCTCGAGGCCCGAGCTACAGCTCCAGCAACGCAGGCGCGAGCTCGCGCAGCTCCTCGAGGCACACGTCGGAGTCATCCGCCGCGATGACCTGGATGCAGACGTGGTCCGCGCCCGCCGCGAGATGCTCACGCACGCGGCTCGTGATGCGGTCGACGTCGCCCCACGCGATCACCGCGTCGATCAGGCGGTCGCTGCCGCTGCCGGACACGTCCTCGGCCGTGTACCCCATCCGCCGGAGGTTCCCCGAGTAGTTCGGCGACGACAGGTAG
>DATHSY010000168.1:0-5758 GCA_035463715.1 Actinomycetota bacterium
TCTCGGGATGCTGATCCCGGGCAGCGCGACCGACGAGGTCAACGAGCGCGGCCGGCCGGTCTTCGGCGACTCCCTGCTGATGCTCCTGAACGGGGGCAGCCGCTCCCGCATGTTCGTGCCGCCGAAGCTCGCCGAGGGCGGGCTGTGGGAGGAGATCGTGAACACGGCGCGTCCGACGGGGACCCGGCTGATCCGTCGCCGCGGCGTGAACCTAACCGCGCACTCGCTGATCCTGCTGCGGTGGGTGTCGGCGGCCGAGCAGGGAGGGGCGCGGCCCCGCCGGTGAGGTCCGTCCGGCAGATGGCCCCCGTTTGCCGTCCTCGTGGCTCGCTTACGTTGACAGTAACTTACGTATCACGTCAGTTACTGACGTGGTGAGTACCGATTCGTCAACAGAGAGCAGGAGCTGGGCCTACTCTCCACGTGGTTCGAGAAGCGAGGGACCTCGCTCGCGATGGTCTGGGGTCGCCGGCGGGTCGGCAAGACAGCTCTCTTGCAGAGATTCAGCGTCGATCGCCGGGCGGTCTTCCACACGGCGCCGGGCGGCCGATGGTCGACGAGCTTTCGCTGCTGTCGAAGGCTGCCTCGTCCGCGGCGGCCGCGGTGGGGAGGTACCGGTGCGGAACGGTGCCACCCGCGTGGTGGGCGTGCCGAGGGCCGAACGCGGCGAGGTAGCCCAGGCAGTGACCGACGAGGATCCCGCCGGCGGAGATCCCGGCCAGCGGCACCCACAGGCGGGCGTCTCGCCTCATCGGCCGATGATACGGACGGGTCCCGACAACGGTTCCCCCACGCGCCGGTGGTCTTGTCACTTTGATCGGCGTTCAGCAGGGAAGCGGTTCGTGGTCGCGCCACGCCATCGCGGCAGGTCACGACCGAGAGATGACGGACGGCGAGCCGTGCGAAGGCTCGGGGGAGCGCAGCATGGACCGAAAGGACCATTCCCTGTCTGCCCACGGGCTCGGATACTCGCGCTACCGATGAGCGACGAGATCACGATCAGGTACGTGCTGGCCCTCGGCGACGACGCCGACCGGATCGAGATCGCCACGGGCGCAGCGGTGATCGAACGGCTGCCGAACGTCGTCCTGGTCGAGGCCGAGGAGTCGGTGGCCCGCGAGCTCGCCTCGAACGGCGAGTACGTACACGTGTACGCGTCGCCGCACGACGCGGAGCGGGCCCTGGCGCTGTTCCGCGACGCCGGCTAGCGCCGCCCGCTCAGCAGACCATCAGCAGGAAGTCGTGCGGGTCGACCGCGTCTCCGTTGTCCGGGTGCCACTCGAAGTGGTCGTGGTTCGCGCCGGTGTTCCCCGTCGCGCCCACGTACCCGACGATGTCGCCGGCCTCGACCTGCCCGAGCTGGCCGAACCGCGACAGGTGCGCGTTGTACACGTACCCGTACTCCCCGTAGACGCTGACCGCGCTGCCGCCGATCTTGTTCGTCGCGTCCACGGCCAGACCGTCGAACGGCGCGTAGATCGGCGTCCCGCCCGGTGCCATGATGTCGTTGCCCTGGTGGACGTGGTTCCCGCCCCACTTCGGCGGCCGGTGGACCCAGATCCCGAAGTCGTCCGCGATCGCTCGCGGCTCGCCGACCGGACAGACCAGGAACGGCCGGATCTGCGACATCTTGTACAGCACCGACTCCTTGTGGTCCTGGAGCTGCACGAACATCTGCTTCGAGTTCCGCAGGATCGCGTTCATCTCTTCCTTGTCCCGCTTCAGCTGCTTCTGCGCCATCCGCAGCAGCCCGAGGCTCCTCGCGTACTCGCCGCGCTGCTCCGCCAGCCGGTCCTGGAGCTCCTGCACCTCGGTGGCCAGCAACGAGTCACGCCGGGACACCTCGTCGAGCAGGGAGAGCCGCGACGCCACCTCCGCGGGGGACGTCGCCGAGAACAGGTAGACGAGCGGCGCGCCGGACCCGCCGGTGATGTACGCCTCGCGCGTCTGCAGGGCCAGCTTCTCCTCCAGCTCGCGGAGGGCCGATTCCTGCACGGCGATCTTCTCGGCGAGGACGTCCATCTTGTGACGCGTCCGGACGATGATCCCCTCGTTCGTCGAGATGCGGGTCGCGAGGCGGTTCAGCTTCGACTGGATCTCGCGCGTCCTCTTCGCTCGCGCGCGGATCCGCTCCTTCGTGTCCCTCAGCTCCCGCCTGGTCTCCTTCAGCTCCTTGTCGACGTCGTCGACGGCAACCGCCGGAGGGACGAGCGCGCCGCAAAGCGCGGCCGCGAGCAACGCGGCCACGACACGAGGGAACCGTCCCCCCGCTCCGCGGGCATCGGAAGGGGACATACGGGTCGATGATGCGCCTGGCGCGCGGCCGTTCGCTACCGCGCAAGGACCTAGCCCGGGCACGTCTCCGCAGGTCGGACGTCGGTGCTGGGTGTGTCGGCCGTATGGGACTAGGCTTCGCCCTCATGCCCCATGCCCGCCCCCGCTCGGTCCTCCTCGCCGTGTTCGGTGCGCTCGTCGCGGCCTCGTTGTTCACCTCCCCGGGACGCGACCCGGCCGTCGCGCAAACGATCCCGCCGGGCCTGGAGAAGATCGAGCACCTGATCTTCATCGTTCAGGAGAACCGGTCGTTCGATCACTACTTCGGGACGTTCCCGGGCGCGGACGGCCTCCCGGTCGTGAGGGGGAAGCACGTTGCGTGCGTGCCGGACCCCGTCCTCGGGCACCGCTCGTGCACGTTCCACACCCACAACCTCGACCAGATCGGCGGACCGCACAACCGCACCGCGTCGACGACCTCCGTCGATGGCGGGAGGATGGACGGCTTCATCCGAGCGCTGCCGCGGACGCAACGCTGGTGCCTGGACCGCACGGCCGCGGAGTGCAGGCCGTTCGTCGGACCTAACCTCCAGCCGGACGTCATGAGCTGGCACGACGACCGCGAGATCCCGAACTACTGGCGGTACGCCGAGGAGTTCGTCCTGCAGGATGCGATGTTCGCGCCCGCGGACTCGTGGACGCTCCCCACGCACCTGTTCCTGGTCTCCGGGTGGTCCGCGTACTGCACCGACCCGAACGACCCGATGTCATGCTCGTCGAACCTCGACCTCAAGGAGGACGAGCAGCGGCACACCTACGGCGAGCGGCCCGTGTACGCGTGGACCGACATCACGTGGTTGTTGCACCGCCACGGCGTGTCGTGGGGCTACTACGTCGGGTCCGCGTCGTGCTCGTTCGGCACGCCGTGCGGCGAGCCACCGTCACGGAACGGCAAGACCCCCGCGGCGAAGAACCCCCTGCCCGGCTTCAGGACGATCCTGGAGACGAAGCAGCAGGACCGGATCCAGCGGCACGAGGACTTCTACCGGCAGGTATCGAACGGAAGGCTGCCATCGGTGTCGTGGGTGGTGCCGGGGCAGAACGTGAGCGAGCACCCCGGCTCGAAGAAGGACATCGGGCGGGGGATGGCGCACGTCACGCGCCTGATCAACGCGGTCGGCCGCAGCGACCTGTGGGAGTCGTCGGCCATCTTCGTGACGTGGGACGACTGGGGCGGCTTCTACGACCACGCGGTGCCGCCGGTCGTCGACCGGAACGGCTGGGGCATCCGGGTCCCCGGGTTCCTCGTGAGCCCGTATGCGAGGCAGGGCTTCATCGATCACCAGCCACTGTCGTTCGACGCCTACCTGAAGCTCATCGAGGACCGGTTCCTCGGAGGCCTGCGCCTCGATCCGCGGGGCGGGATCGCCCAACGGCCCGACTCGCGGCCAACCGTCCGCGAGGAGGTCGCTCTCCTGGGTGACCTGACGCTCGAGTTCGACTTCACGCAGACCCCGCGCCGACCGCTGCTGCTCGACCCCACCCCGTTCAACTGAGTTGCCCACCGGGCGGGTTACGATTGGGCCACACCGGGGTACCCCCTAGCGACTCGTGCGCAAGGAGGTAGACATGCTTGCCCAGCTCGACATCGAGGGCGGGCTCCGGGAGGCGTGGCGCGACGCGGCCACGTACGTGCCGAAGCTCCTGCTCTTCCTGCTGATCCTGTTGGTGGGGTTCCTCGTCGCCAAGCTGCTCTCGCGGCTGACCGATTCGCTGCTCGAGCGGGTCGGGTTCGACCGGTGGGTCGAGCGGGGCGGGATGCAGGCAGCGTTCGAACGCGCGAAGACCGACGCGTCGGACCTGGTCGCCCTGATCGTCTTCTGGGCGGTCATCCTCGTCACGCTGCAGCTCGCGTTCGGGATCTGGGGCCCCAACCCGATCTCTGAGCTGATCGAGGGTCTGATCGACTACCTGCCGAACGTCCTCGCGGCCGTCCTGATCCTTGTGATCGCCGCGGCCGTCGCACGTGTCGTGACCGACGTGCTGATGGGGTTCCTGGGCGGCGCGACCGGCGGCCGGTGGATCGCTCGCACGGCCGGGATCGCGATCCTGATCGTCGGCGTCTTCGCGGCGCTCGATCAGCTCGAGATCGCGCCCGCGATCGTGACGGGACTGTTCTACGCGTTGCTCGTGGTGGTCGCCGGCTCGCTCGCGATCGCCTTCGGCGTCGGGGGCATCCCGATCGCCAGGCGCTACCTCGAGGAGTGGAGCTCGCGGGCCGACCGGACGGTCGGCGAGATCCGGGCGGTCCGGTCGACGACGCAGACCTCCGGCATGCAGCCGGACGATGCCACGGCCCAGATGGGTACGCCGACGCCGCCACCGCCGCCCCGCGACGAGGTCGCGGAGCGGGCTTGACGAGATGCGGATGCTGCATCACACTGTGGTGCGAGAGGTGATGCAGCATCCGCAGACTTACGGTAACCCTCGAGGACGTCGCGGGCGCCCAGCTCGCGCGGGCGGAGGAGATGTTGCCTGCGTGGACGCAGGCCGTGCGTGAGGCCGTTGACCTGGCTCCATCGGGCGAGGATCGGATCCTCCTCGAGCACCTCGCGCGACTGCTGGAGGAACTCGGGGAAGATCCCAGTTCCTCCGAGGTCATGCGCCGCGCGCTCGATTACTTCTTCTCCTCGATCGAGAAGGCGGAGAAGCTGACGCGTCTCGAGACGGGGTATCGCCTCCTCGCCGAGGACCCCGAACGTACCGCCGGTGAGCGCCTGGTACACCAGGCGGCGCGCCGGGTCGCGGATGAGCCGTAGAGGGATGGCGGCTGCCTTCCCGCTACGAGGTCAGATCTGGTGGGCGGATGTGGGCCTGGGCGAGCCCAAGCGCTTCATCGTCGTTTCGAACAACGCCCGCAACCGGCACCTGCGCGATGTCCTCGGCGTGCGTTTGACGACGGCGTCCAAGCCGGACGTCCCCTCGATCGTTCAGTTCCGGCCGGGCGAGGTCGACCGGTCGAGCAGCTTCGCCGTCGCCGACGACATCTGGCCGCTCCCGAAGGACGGCCTCGTCGAGCGGATCGGGGCGCTCTCGCGCGGCCAGATGGAACGAGTCGACGACGCCCTCAGGGCCGCGCTCGATCTTTGATCTCTCGGAGGGAAGGGTTCGAGCGGTCGCGGTCCGACAGGATCGGGTCGCGTGAGGGCCAGGCGATCGCGACGTCGGGATCGTCCCAGGCCAGGCCGAACTCGTCCTCGCCGGTGAACTCGGCGTCGACCAGGTACAGGAGCGTCAGGTCGGTTTCGGCGTAGAAGCCGTGAGCCACGCCCGGGGGGATGTACAGCCCGACCCGCCGCTCACCGGCATCGGTGGTCACCCCGGCCGCCACGCCCTCGGTCGCCGACCCTGCCCGCAGGTCGACGAGCCCGATGAAGGCGCGCCCCTCGAGGACGCACCAGTAGTCGGCCTGCGAACGATGCAG
>DATHSY010000169.1:0-4544 GCA_035463715.1 Actinomycetota bacterium
CTGCCGTTCGGACCCGAGCCAGGCCCCGCCGCCCTTCCAGCCGACCCACGTCGCTCCCTCGAGCAGCGGCGCGTGGACGACGCCCACGACCGGCTCGCCCGCCTCGACCAGCGCCACCGAGACCCCCACCGCAGGGAAGCCGTGCAGGTAGTTCGTGGTCCCGTCGAGCGGGTCGACCGCCCAGTACCGCTCGGCGTCTCGGGGACCGCCGGCCTCCTCGGCCAGGATCGGGACCCCGGCCCCCCGAGCACGAAGCACCTCGGCCACGGCGGCCTCGGAGGCTCGATCGACCTCGGAGACGTAGTCGCCGGCCGCCTTCAGCCTCACCCCGGACGGGCCTCGCCCCCGCACGACGGCCCCTCCGGCCGCCGCCGCCTCGACGGCGACCTCGGCCAGCTCTGATAGCCTCACGCGGCGCACGGTACCAGCGCCTCCACGCGTTGACGGCCCCTTGCGGTGCCTAGTAGCCTTAGTGGTTGCGCCACGGACCCGGTAGGCGGGTCCGGCTGTCCGACACAGTCTTCAGGGGGTACCCCGAAGGGACACGTCTGTCTGAGAACGCGTCCCTGGAGCCGGGCCCGTGGGTCCGGCTTTTCGTTGGCCCCCGGCGAGAAGGAAGAGCGACGACGAGAGAGCCATGCCCACGATCCAACAGCTGGTTCGGCAGGGGCGCGAGCGCCCCAAGACGAAGACGAAGAGCCCCGCGCTCCGGTCTTCGCCGCAGCGGCGCGGGGTCTGCACCCGCGTCTATACGGCCACGCCCAAGAAGCCGAACTCCGCGCTCCGAAAGGTCGCGCGTGTCCGCCTGACCACCGGCATCGAGGTCACCGCCTACATCCCCGGTGTCGGCCACAACCTGCAGGAGCACTCGATGGTGCTCGTGCGCGGCGGCCGCGTGAAGGACATGCCGGGCGTCCGCTACAAGATCGTCCGCGGCACCCTCGACACCGCCGGCGTCCGCGACCGCAAGAAGGCGCGCTCGCGATACGGCGCCAAGAGGGAGGGCTGAGCACCATGCCGCGCAAGGGCCCTGCCGGACGCCGCGAGACCGAGCCCGACCCCGTCTACCAGAACGTCCTGGTCACGCAGCTGATCAACAAGGTGCTGCTCGACGGCAAGAAGTCGCTCGCCGAACGCACCGTCTACAAGGCGCTCGAGGTCATCTCCGAGCGCACCAGCAACGACCCAGTGGTCACGCTCAAGAAGGCGGTCGACAACGTCCGCCCGATGCTCGAGGTCCGCTCGCGGCGGGTCGGCGGCGCCAACTACCAGGTGCCGGTCGAGGTCAGGCCTGGACGCGGCACCACCCTGGCGCTGCGCTGGCTGATCAACAACGCGCGCAACCGCAAGGAGCGCTCGATGGCCGAGCGTCTGGTCGGCGAGATCATGGACGCCGCCGGCGGCCAGGGCGTCTCGGTGAAGCGGCGTGAGGACATGCACAAGATGGCCGAGGCGAACAGGGCGTTCGCCCACTACCGATGGTGATGGCGCAAGCGGCGGAGAAGATCGTGGAAGCTGTCCAGGACGTCAAGCAGCGGCAGCCCGGAGGGTCCGGCAAGGACCTTGTGCTCCGGGAGTACCCGCTCGTGCGCACCCGGAACATCGGGATCATGGCGCACATCGATGCGGGCAAGACGACCACGACCGAGCGGATCCTGTACTACACCGGCAAGGCGTACAAGATCGGCGAGGTCCACGAGGGCACCGCGCAGATGGACTGGATGATCCAGGAGCGCGAGCGCGGCATCACCATCACCAGCGCCGCGACCACCGCTGTCTGGAAGGACCACTGGATCAACATCATCGACACACCCGGCCACGTCGACTTCACGGTCGAGGTCGAGCGCAGCCTGCGCGTGCTCGACGGCGCCGTCGCGGTGTTCGACGCGGTCGCCGGCGTCGAGCCGCAGACCGAGACCGTCTGGCGCCAGGCCGATCGCTATCGGGTCCCCCGGATGGGGTTCATCAACAAGATGGACCGCACGGGCGCCAACTTCGAGCGCACCGTCGAGATGATGGTCGAGCGGCTGCACGCCAGGCCGCTCGTCCTGCAGCTCCCGTGGGGTACCGAGCAGGACTTCGTCGGCGTGATCGACCTCGTCGACATGAAGGCCCGCCGGTGGACCTCGGAGATGGGCGAGGAGTGGGAGACCGCCGACATCCCCGAGGAGTACCGCGAGCGCGCGCAGCGGGCGCACCACGACCTGTTTGAGCAGCTCGCCGACCACGACGAGTCGCTGATGGACAAGTTCGTCCACGAGGACGAGCCCACGGTCGATGAGCTCCGCCGCGCGATCCGCCGCGCCACGCTGGCGGGCGAGGGCGTGCCGGTGCTCTGCGGCAGCGCGTTCAAGAACAAGGCGATCCAGCCGCTGCTCGACGCGATCGTCGCCTACCTGCCCGCGCCGTCGGATGTGCCGCCGGTCGAAGGCCACACGCCGAAGGGCGAGCACGCCGAGCGCAAGCCGTCCGACGACGAGCCGTTCAGCGGCCTGGTCTTCAAGATCATGTCCGACCCGTACGTGGGCCGGCTGACGTACGTACGCGTCTACTCGGGCACGCTGCGGGCGGGCGCGCACGTGCAGAACTCGACCAAGGACCGCAAGGAGCGGATCGGCCGGATCCTGCAGATGCACGCCAACCACCGCGAGGACATGCAGGCGGCGTTCACGGGCGACATCGTCGCGATCGTCGGGCTCAAGCACTCGACGACGGGCGACACGCTCAGCGAGCCGTCGAACCCGATCATCCTCGAATCGATCAGCTTCCCGACGCCGGTCATCTCGGTGGCGATCGAGCCCAAGACCAAGGCCGACCAGGACAAGCTCGGCAACGCGCTCGGCAAGCTCGCCGACGAGGACCCGACCTTCGTCGTGAAGTACGACGACGAGACCGGCCAGACCGTGATCAGCGGGATGGGCGAGCTGCACCTGGAGATCCTCGTCGACCGCCTGACGCGCGAGTTCAACGTGGGCGCGAACGTCGGCAAGCCGCAGGTCGCCTACCGCGAGACGATCCGCAGGCCGGTCACCAAGGTCCAGGGCCGCTTCATCCGCCAGAGCGGCGGCCGTGGGCAGTTCGGCGACGTCTCCATCGACCTCGAGCCGACGGGCCAGGGCGGCGGCTACGAGTTCGTCAACAAGATCACGGGCGGCGCGATCCCGCGGGAGTACATCCCGTCGGTCGACCAGGGGATCCAGGAGGCGATGGAGTCCGGCGTGGTCGCCGGGTACCCGCTCGTGGACCTGCGCGCGACGCTCGTGGACGGCACGTACCACGAGGTCGACTCGAGCGAGATCGCGTTCAAGATCGCCGGCTCGATGGCGCTCAGGGAGGCCGCTCGGCGCGCCGACCCCGTGCTGCTCGAGCCCGTGATGGAGTTCGAGGTCATCACGCCCGAGGAGTTCATGGGCGACGTGATGGGCGACGTCACGTCGCGCCGCGGTCGGATCGAGCGGATCGACGAGCGCACGGGGCAGAAGGCGATCCGCGTGCTGGTGCCGCTGGCCGAGCTGTTCGGCTACGCCACCGAGCTGCGCTCGCGAACCCAGGGTCGCGCGGCGCACACCCCGATGCAGCTGTTCGCGTATCAGGAGGTCCCCGCCAACATCTCCAAGGAGATCGTGGCGCGGGTACGAGGCGAGTAGGACAGGAGACTCAAGGAGATGGCGAAGAAGAAGTTCGAGCGCACCAAGCCCCACGTCAACATCGGCACGATGGGTCACATCGACCACGGCAAGACGACCCTGACGGCGGCCATCACCAAGGTGCTCGCCGAGAAGGGGCTCGCCGACTTCACGCCGTTCGACGAGATCGACAAGGCGCCGGAGGAGCGCGAGCGCGGGATCACGATCGCGATCGCGCACGTCGAGTACCAGACCGAGAACCGCCACTACGCGCACGTCGACATGCCGGGGCACGCCGACTACATCAAGAACATGATCACGGGCGCCGCCCAGATCGACGGGGCGATCCTGGTCGTGTCGGCGGCCGACGGCCCGATGCCGCAGACGCGCGAGCACGTGCTGCTCGCCCGTCAGGTCGGCGTCCCGTACATCGTCGTGGCGCTCAACAAGGTCGACATGGTCGACGACCCCGAGCTGCTCGACCTGGTCGAGCTCGAGGTCCGCGAGCTGCTGTCGTCCTACGAGTTCCCCGGCGACGACGTCCCGGTGATCCAGGTGAGCGCGCTGAAGGCGCTCGAGGGCGACGAGGACGCCAAGAAGCAGGTCCTCGAGCTGATGGATGCGGTCGACACCTACATCCCGGAGCCGGTCCGCGACACCGACAAGCCCTTCCTGATGTCGATCGAGGACGTGTTCTCGATCACCGGCCGAGGCACCGTCGTGACCGGTCGCGTCGAGCAGGGCGTGCTCAAGAAGATGGAGGAGGTCGAGATCGTCGGCATCAAGCCGACGCGCAAGACCGTCGCGACCGACCTCGAGATGTTCCGCAAGCTCCTGGACGAGGTGCGTGCCGGCGACAACGTCGGCGTGCTGCTGCGCGGTATCGACAAGGAGGAGGTCGAGCGCGGCCAGGTGCTC
>DATHSY010000170.1:0-2086 GCA_035463715.1 Actinomycetota bacterium
TCTACCAGCTCTACCCGTGGAGCTTCGCCGACGCGTCCGGCGATGGGGTCGGGGACCTCCGCGGCATCCGGGACCACGCCGACTACCTTTCGTGGCTCGGCGTGGACGCCGTATGGCTCTCGCCGATCTTCCCCTCCCCCGGGGTCGATCTCGGCTACGACGTCTCCGACTACCAGGACGTCGACCCCCGCTTCGGCACGCTTCGGGACCTCGACGACCTGGTCGCCGCGCTCCACGCCGTCGGCGTGCGGCTGATCCTCGACCTCGTCCCGAACCACACGTCCGACCGCCATCCGTGGTTCGAGGACAGCCGGCGCGACGGGATGGATCCGCGTCACGACTGGTACATCTGGCGCGACCCGCGTCCCGACGGCGGGCCTCCCAACAACTGGCAGAGCTACTTCGGGGGGCCGGCGTGGACGTTCTTGGAACCGCCCGGCCGCTGGTATCTGCACTCGTTCGATCCGAGACAGCCGGATCTGAACTGGGACAACCCGGCCGTGCGGGACGCGATCCGCGTGGCGATGCGGTTCTGGCTCGATCGCGGCATCGATGGCTTCCGCGTCGACGTCCTGTGGCTGCTCGGAAAGGACCCCGAGATGCGGGACAACCCGTCGAACCCGGACTGGCGAGAAGGGGTCCCCGACTACCTCAGGCTGCGTCGGGTCTACTCGGAGGACGGGCCGCGGGCCCACGAGTACGCCCAGTTCCTCCGGGCGGTCGTCGACGAGTACCCCGACCGCGTCATGATCGGCGAGGTCGTCCTGCCGCCGGACCGCGCCGTCGCCTACTACGGCGCCGAGTTGCACGAGGCGCACATGCCGCACAACTTCGCCCTCGTGTATGAGCCGGGCCTGACCGACGGGGTCGGCTGGAGCGCCGACGGCATCCGGTCCGCCGTCGAGCACTACGAGTCCGTCATGCCGAAAGGGGCCTGGCCGAACTGGCTCCTCGGCGACCACGACTTCCCGCGCGTGGCCTCCCGCCTCGGGCCGGAGCGCGCTCGCGTGGCCCAGATGCTGCTCCTCACGCTGCGGGGCACGCCCACGTGCTACTACGGCGACGAGCTCGGCCTCGTCGACGCGCCGACGGGGACGCGCGGCGCCGTCAGCGACCCCCAGGCCCGCACCGGCGAGGATCGGGATCGCCTCGTGGCCCGGACGCCGATGCCGTGGACGACCGGGCCGAACGGCGGGTTCTCGGCCGTCGAGCCGTGGTTCCCCCTGGCCTCGGACGACCCGGCCCTGACGGTCGAGCGCCAGCGAGACGATCCCGGCAGCCTGCTCAACCTGTTCCGAGCGCTGATCCGCCTCCGCCGCGAGCACGCGGCACTCGCCGTCGGCGCGTACCGGTCGCTCCCAGCGCCCGATGACGTGTTCTCGTTCGAACGGTGGCACCCGGAGGGCGCGGTCCATGTTCACCTGAACCTCGGCCCGTCGCCCCGCAAGGTCGACCTGAGCGGTGGCCGGGTCCTCCTGTCGACGGCTGATCCCGTCGGGGGCGGCCCCGCCGGGAGACGGCTCCTTACCCTCGCTGCCTACGAGGGCATCGTCGTCGACGTAGGCCGCCGGGAGACCTGAGGGGCGGGTTGTCTTCTCAGCGGTCGCCGATCTCGTCGAGTTGCTGGAGTTCCAGTCTCTCGGGCGGCGCCGCTGCGTCCGCGAGCGCCGACGCGAGGAACCGGTACGTCCACTCCTCTGCGAATCGCCGCGAGTCGGCGAACACGACCTGAACCTCGGGATAGCGGACCTGGAGGCGAGCCAGGATATCGGCGAGCCAACCGCCTGGGGCGTGCTTGGCCCCGACGACCGAAGCGTAGCGGCCCTCCACCACGATCGCGGCCAGTGGAACCTCCGATAGGCGCTGCATCTGGAACGCGAGCGTCCCGTCGGAGAGCGAGGACGCGAGGTTCTCGATCGTCTTGCGCTCGACAACCGCGAGCTCGCCGGCCTCCGACCGGACGCCGTAGTCACCGGCCGGAAGCGCGACCCGCTCCGTCGAGACGTCACGGCCGGCGAAGCGGAACGGGTAACGCTCTCGCGTGTCGATCGCGATCGTGAACCCCTCTGTGAGCGCACGTCTGCGA
>DATHSY010000171.1:0-16346 GCA_035463715.1 Actinomycetota bacterium
TCGACCGCAGGTACGACGACATCGTCGCGTTCGCCGAGCTCGAGGACTTCATGGACAACCAGGTGAAGTTCTACTCGTCGGGCATGCTCGTGCGGCTCGGGTTCGCGGTGGCCGTCCACGTCGAACCCGACGTGCTGCTGATCGACGAGGTCCTCGCCGTCGGTGACGAGGCGTTCCAGGCCAAGTGCATCGACCGCGTCCGCCGCTTCCAGCGCGAGGGCCGCACGATCGTCCTCGTGACGCACGCGCTCGACACGGTGATCGCGATCTGCGACCGCGCGGTGATGCTGCATCACGGGCGCGTCCACGCTCGCGGCGGACCGGAGGACGTCGTCCGCGAGATGCGGTACGTGTTGCTCGGGCAGTCCGACCAGGCGTTCATCCCGGAGGAGGGGACGCGCGAGGCAGAGATCGAAGCCGTCGAGATCTCGGGCGGCGGCACCGGCCGGATCCTGCGCGGGGACCCGCTCACGATCCAGGTCGACGTGCGGACGAACGAGCCGCTGGACGACCTGGAGGTCGACTTCCAGATCCTCGACGGCAAGACGAACCACCCGGTGCTCGACGCGAAGGCGTCGGAGTCGGGCGTCGCCCTCGAGCCGTTCGAGGGCAAGCGACGCGTGCGGTTCCGTGCCGCGTCGTTCCCGTACACGGCCGGCGCGTACTGGGTGACGATCGGGTTGACGTCCCGCGAGACGGGGCACCTGTACCACGTCCAGACCCAGCGGTACGCGTTCGAGGTGATCGACGCGCCGCGCGTGCAGGAGCGCGTGGACGTCCCCGTGACCGCCGAGGTGGAGGCCCTGTGACGCGGCGGCGGACCGTCGCCTACTTGGCCGCGTGCACGATCAGCCGGCCCCTGCGGGTCAGCTTCGGAGCGGGTTGCTCGACGTGGGTGAAGCCGACGTCGCGGAGCATCGCCTCAACGGCGGCCGGGTTCGGTCCCCACCAGTTCGTGTGATCGTCGTTCAGCTCGTTCGTCGGGTAGAAGAGCATCATCGGGCGGCGCTTGCTCACCAGGGCGGTGTGCGTGTCCAGGACGAGGAGGCCGTCGGTGACGCTCGCCACCCGTTCGAGCGCGAGGAACGGATGGCGGAGGTGATACAGCACCCCGATGAACAGCACGACGTCGAACGTCCCGACGCGGTCGGGCGACAGATCCATCACGTCGATCTGGAGTTCCTCGACCGCGGAGCCGAGGATCCGGCGGGCGGTCTCGAACCCGTCTTTCGTGCCCCATCCGCCCCCGCCCCAGCTGTACGAATCGGTGGCGAGCACCCGCTTCGCGCCACGCCGTTCGGCCTCGAACGAGAAGAAGCCGTCCCAGGCGCCGATGTCGAGCACCGTCTTCCCGCTGAGGTCCTGCGGGATCCGGAGCGGGCGGAGGCGGCTCTCCGTCTGGTCGACGCCGGGCGTCACGATCCCGCCGCCGAGGTCGATCCGGTGGTACCAGTTGACGCCTGCGATCTCGGCCCGGACGCGGTCGTCGTCTCCGAACTCGGGGCTGCGGATCACGGCGGTCGCCCCCGGTTGTCGCGTGACGGAACCCTCCGTCCCGACCGTAGCACCCATGGCAGGGTCGGCGCTCGGGGGCGCGGTTGTATCGTGCGGCCATCGAGCCTGGACACGGCTCCCGACAGCGCCCGGGACTGACCGACCGACGATGCTGCCCGTCGAACCGCACGCGAACCCGCCCAAGGAGACGAGACGACCCATGTTGATCGGCATGATCCTGCTGTCCGTAACGCTCGCCGCCGTCGCCCAGCTCACCCTGAAGCACGGCATGAACGGAGTGAACGACGAGCTTGCGCCGGCGAAGTTCGGCCTGGACGCCTCCTCCCTACGCGTCCTGATCACCACCCCATGGATCTGGGCCGGTCTGTTCCTGTTCGGCCTGTCGGCGCTGGTCTGGCTCACGGTGCTGTCTCGCGCCTCGTTGTCGTTCGCGTACCCGTTCGCGTCGCTCACGTACGTGCTGATCCTGCTGTTCGACCGCCTGTGGCTGAACGAGACGGTCCCCGCCTTGCGATGGGCCGGCGTGGCGTTCATCGTGACCGGCATCGTGCTGATCTCGCGGACGCCGCACGCCTGATGCGCGAAACCTGGACGGCCGATCTTGCCGTCGTGATCGTGAACTACAACACCGGCCTGTACCTCGAACGCTGCCTGCGCTCACTCGAGGAGCACCGGGGCGACATCGAGACCGACGTGCTCGTGATCGACAACGCATCGGCCGACGGCAGCCAGCTCGCGGCGAAGGCCGCAGGTCCGAACGTCCGCCTGATCGAGAACCCGGAGAACCGCTACCTGTCGCCGGCCTGGAACCAGGGTGCCGCGGCGACCCAGGCCTCGTACCTGCTGTTCCTGAACCCCGACACCGAATGGTGGCGCGGCACCCTGGCCGACTACGTGGAGGTCGCCCGGAACCGGCCTCGCGCCGGCATCGTCGGCCCGCTCATCCGCAACATGGACGGCTCCGTGTACCCGAGCGGGCGGCCGTTCCCGAGCGTGACCGACGCCGTCGCGCACGCGTTCCTCGGCACCGTCCGGTCCGACAACCCGTTCACTCGGCGGTACCACATGGACGGCTGGGACCGGACGACCGAGCGCGAAGTGGACTGGGTCTCCGGCGCCTGCATGCTGATGCCGCGCGAGGCGTTCGAGGCCGCCGGCGGGTTCGACGAGGGGTTCCGGCTCTACGTCGAGGAGCTCGACATCGCGACGCGGCTGCGGGAAGCAGGGTGGAGCGTCCTGTTCACGCCCGAGGTGGAGGTGCTCCACGAGATCGGAGTCTCGACCGGCCGATCACGCCGGATCCTGGTGATGCACTCGGCGAGCACCTACCGGTACTACCGCAAGCACCGGGCGCACGGATGGTGGCGCGCGACGCTCCCGCTCGCGTGGCTCGTGCTGCGGGTCCGGGCCGAGGCCGAATGGCTCCGGGGGAGGCTCCGCGGGGGGCGGTCGTGAAGGCGGTGGTCCTCGTCGGCGGCGAGGGGACCCGCCTGCGTCCGCTCACCGAGACGATCCCCAAGCCGCTCATCCCGCTGATGGACCGGCCGTCGCTCGACCACGTGCTCGACCATCTCGCGCGGCACGGCGTCCACGAGGTGGTGCTGTCCTCGTCGTACCTCGAGGAGACGTTCCACGCCTTCATCGGATCCCGTCACGGCGACCCGGCGATCACGTGGATCACCGAGGCGGAGCCGCTCGGCACCGGCGGCGCGATCGTGAACGCGCTCGCGTACGTCGGCGACGAGCCGTTCCTCGCGCTGAACGGCGACATCCTGACGGACCTCGACCTGACGGCGATGACCGCCTTCCACCGCGACCGCGAGGCCGCGGTCACGATCGCGCTCCAGCACGTCGAGGACGCGCGTCCGTTCGGGCTGGTGCCGACGCGCGAGGACGGCAGGGTGGTCGAGTTCCGCGAGAAGCCGGAGCAGCTCGTCCCCGGCGACGTCAACGCCGGGACGTACCTGCTCGACCCGCGCGTGCTTCGCGCCTGGACGGTCGACCGGGCGATCTCGATCGAGCGCGAGATCTTCCCGGCGCTGATCGCGAACGGCGAGGCCGTGTACGGGTACGTGTCGTCGCCGTACTGGCTGGACCTCGGCACGCCGGAGCAGTACCTGCAGGCCCACTTCGACCTGCTCGAGGGCCGTGTCGCCGGCTACGCGTCGTTTCCGCGTCCGTACGTCGTCGATCCGTCCGGCGTGGACCTGCGCGCGCACCTCGGAAGGTGGGTCGTCGTCGGCCGGGACGCGCGCGTCGGTCGCGACGCCGAGGTCGACGACTCGGTGCTGCTTGCCGGCGCTCGGGTGCAGGCCGGAGCCCGCGTCGTCTCGTCGATCCTGGGCCCGGGGGCCACCGTCGGCGAGGGGGCGACCGTGGTCGCCTCCGTCCTGGCCGAGGGCGCGCACATCCGCGCGGGCGCGGTCCTGGAGGGAGCGAGGGTCTCCGCCGGGGAGCCCGCCGGCTAAGCTCGAGCCCCGCCCCCGCCGATGTGGTAGCGTGCCGGCCCGGTTCCCCGGACCCTCCACAAGATGCGAAAAGCGCTCGTCGTCGCCCTCGTTCTCACCGCCTTGACGCTGCCGGTCGGCGCGGCGCGAGCCGCGGGTTCGTTCACGTTCTTCGGCTCCGGCTGGGGCCACGGCCTGGGGCTGTCGCAGTGGGGCGCCTACGGGCTGTCGCTGGACGGCTGGGCGCCCGGCCAGATCCTTCGGCACTTCTACAGCGACACCCGGCTGGAGCGGGCCCAGTCGCCGCCGGCCCGCTTGCGGATCGGGCTCGTCCAGTCCAAGCTGAGGGTCCGCCTCACGGCCGAGGTCGGTCCGATCGATCTCCGGCTCGGAGGGACGAACGGCGAGGTCGTCGCGACGGTCCCCGCCGGCCAGACGTGGGTCGTGCGGCTCGTCGAGGGCGCGTACACGATCCTCGACGCCGGCGGCCGTCTGGTGGCCGACGGGATCGGCGGCCCCGCCAACGACCTGTTCGCGGTGTACGTGCCGACCGGTGCACGCGTCCGTGTCCCCGAGGCCGGCCACACGTACAGCCGCGGCTGGATCGAGTTCAACGTCTACCGCTGCGAGTCCGACTGCCGTCTGCGGCTGGTGCTGTCGATCCCGCCCGAGGAGTACCTGTACGGCCTGGCCGAGGTCCCGAGCAGCTGGCCGAAACCCGCGCTCCAGGCGCAGTCGATCGCCGCGCGGACGTACGCGTTCCGCAAGGTCCAGACATCGGGTCAGCACCGACCGGGCTGCAACTGCGCCCTGTACGCGAGCTCGTTCGACCAGGTCTACGCCGGCTGGGACAAGGAGGCAGGACCCGACGGCGAGCGGTGGGTCGCGTCCGTGGACGCCACCGAGGGACGCGTGATCACGCACCGCAGCGAGATGATCGAGGCGTTCTATTCGTCCTCGAGCGGCGGGTACACCGAGAACAACGAGAACGTGTGGGGCGGCACGCCGATCGCGTACCTGCGCGGCGTCTGCGACCCGGGCGACTACACCCCGGCCAACGAGAACGCCGTCTGGAAGACGAGGATCACCGCCGAGGCGGTGACCAAGCGCCTCGGCCTGAGGATCGGGCGCGTGAGGGAGTTCAGGGACATCGTGCGCGGGGTCTCCGGCCGGATCGTCACGGTCACGGTGGTCGGCCGCAGCGGCAGCTCGTCGATCTCCGGCGGCACGCTGCGGGCGGCGCTCGGGCTCCGCGACGACCGCGTCTGGATCAACGCGAACCGCCAGGTGATCGGCACGATCCGCGAGAAGTACGACGCCGTCGGATGCCGGCCCGGACTGCCGACCTCACGGCGGGTCGCCGTCGCGGGCGGCGCGCGGCAGCGGTTCGAGCAGGGGCAGATCTACGCGAAGGACAGCGTGGGCGCGCACCTGCTCACCGGCGCCATCCTCGACGCATACCTGAAGAAGGGCGGGCCGGCCGGCTCGCTGGGGTTCCCCACGACCGACGTCCGCCGCCTCCAGGACGGCCGCACCAGCGCGCGGTTCGAGCACGGGGTCATCACGTGCGGCGACGCGGGGTGCAAGGTCACGACGGCCTAGCGACCGCGGCAGGCGTTCCTACCCGACCAGCTCGTCCCAGTCGTACGTCGGCAGTGGGTCCGGCACGTCCTCGTCGGTCCCGAACGCGATCGTGATCTCTTCCTGGTCGGTCAGCTCGATCTGGCGGGGGTCGCCTGTGAACTCCTGCCCGTCGACGAACACGTGCAGCGACCGTTGCCCCTGTTCGCAGTAGCCGCCCAGGCACGTCGAGGACAGCCGCACGCCCCACACGTCGAAGTACTCGCCGAGCGTGAACGTCGAGCTCGCGTCCGCCGACTCCACATGCACGACGCCGTTGCTGTCGTGCGAGTGAAGCGGCGAATGCAGGCTGCCGGAGACGCCGATGTCGGCCGGGACCGAGACCTGCTCGCCGGCGACGAACAGCGACAGGTGCGAGTGGATGTGCAGCGCGGCTCCGGCGCGCGGCAGGTCGAGGAGGTCGAGCCGGTCGCCCATCTGCTCGACGTTGCTGGACCACGGTGCCGGCCCGGTCAGGACGCCGGGGAGCGGGCGGGCCGCGTCGGAGCCACCTTCCTCGCCCGACGTGTACAACCAGATGCCGCCCGCGATCGCGGCGGCGAGGATCGTCATGGTCGCGATCCGGCGGTTCCTGCGGGCGCGCGCCACCTTGCGGCGCAGCTCGTCACGCTCCCGCCGCGCCAGCTCGCGGCGCTCCGCCTTCGTCGGCCGCCCGTTGGGGCCCGAGCCCTTCGCCGACCGTTGCTGCTGCCTGCTCGCCACCCGCGCTCCTCGAGGTCCGGGTCGAAGGGAAAGGATACCGGCCGGCGCGGCAGACGCTCAGGCGAAGTGAAGGAAGGCGTCGAGGTCGATCGCCGGCCGGGGCTCGAGTGTCCCGGTTGGCATCGACCCGGCCGCGACCGTTCCGAGCGCGAGCCAGTCGCTCGACATCCCCAGCACCTCCCGCGTCTCCTCCTGGCAGAACAGCGTCGACGCGAGCCACGCCGAGCCGTACCCCTGCGCGTGCAACGCGAGCAGGAGGTTCTGGACGGCGGCGCCGGCCGAGAGCAAGAACATCTGCACCTCGGCGCGTGAGCGCTCGTCGTCGGCGTAGGTCTGCGACGGGGCGAAGGTCACCCACGGGACGATCAGGACCGGCGCCGCGCCGAGGATCGAGTCGCTCCGCGCGATCCGGCGCTCGACGCGCTCCGAGGGGACGCCGTCGCGCCCCAGATCCTCGCGCCAGGCCGCGGCGAGCGCGGCCAGCAGCGCCCGCTTGGCCGGCGGCGAGGTGAGCGCGGTGAAGCGCCACGGCCGCGAATGATGCGGCGAGGGCGCGGTGCACGCGGCGGCGACGGCCTCGCGAACGACCTCGTCGGGGACGTCGCCCGGACCGAACGTCCGGATCGTCCGCCGCGCCGATATCGACAGCAGCGGCGACTCGCGGAACAGGTCCTCCTCGGGGGGCCTGACGAGGTCCGACGCGCGCCCGTGCGGCGCGTCCGACTCGATGCCGCGGACGATCGCGGCCGGGACGCGCGCGGCCTTGCCCATCACGAGCCCGCTCGCCGCGGCCACCTCGTCGGCCAGGGCGACGACGGTCGCCTCGAGCGTCCGCCCCGTGTGGTCGGGAGTCCCACGCAGATCCGCGAGCGCCGGCAGGCCGGCGCACCCGATCGCCACGTTCACGACCCCCTGCCGCCACGTCCGTCCGAACGTGTCGGTGACGACGACGGCGATGCGCCGTCCGAGCCGTTCGCCGAGGCCGGCGCGGAGCCGCTCCGCGGATCCGTCGGGATCCTCTGGCAGCAACGCGACGAACCCGGGCTCGACGTTCGACGCGTCCACGCCGGCGTTCGCGCAGACGAACCCGTGACGCGTCTGCGCGATCACGAGGTCGCCGCGGCGCGCGACCACGCGCTCGCTCTCGTGTTCGACCCAGCCCACCCGGCCGACATCGGCCTCCGGCACGACCCTGCCCTCGGCCTTCGAGACGATCTTCTGCGTCACCGCGACGACGTCGCCGTCGCGCGCGCCCAGCTTCCCGAGCGGTCCTGCCAGCATCGCGACGAGGTCGTCGCCCTCTTGGACCTCGGGGAGTCCCTCGACGGGCAGGACCTCGACGCTCACGACGACGGACCGAGCGCCACGCGGGCCAGCGCCTCGGCGGCCCCGTCGTCGCGCATCACGGTGTCGGTGACCGACACGCGGAGCCCGAGCCGCTCGACGGCCGGTGCCAGGGACCGGTCGGTCTCGTCGATCACCCAGTGCGACAGCACGTCGGCGAACGCCGACGCCGCTCCCGCCGCCGACACCTCGAGGCCTGCAGCCGGCATGACCCGGTCGGCCATCCCGGCCAGCGGCGCGCCGCCGACGATCGGCGAGATCCCGCTCACGATCTCGCGACGCGCCGCCAGCGCCTCGCGGATCCCCGGGACGGCGAGGATCGGACCGATGGACACGACGGGGTTCGACGGACTGATGACGATCGCGTCGGCCGACCCGATCGCCGCGAGCACGCCGGGCGACGGCCGTGCCGCATCGGCGCCGGCGAACCGGATCTCCTTCGCCTCGTCGCGCGCGCCGTGTCGGACCCAGTATTCCTGGAAGTGCAGGTTCACCCGTTCGCCGCCGCGGACGACCAGGATCCGCGTCGTCACCGGGTCGTCCGACATCGGGAGGATCCTCGCCGCGACGCCGAACCGCAGCGCCACGAGCGCCGTCACCTCGGACAGCCGGAGCCCCGCCGCGAGCCCGCGCGTCCGGAACAGATGCGTGCCGAGATCCAGATCGCCGAGCCCGAACCACGCGGCGCCCGGGTCGATGCGCCGCAGCTCGTCCGTCGCCCGGAACGTCTCGCCGGCGCGCCCCCACCCGCGTTCGCGGTCCATCTCCCCGCCGAGCCAGTACGTCACCGAGTCGAGGTCGGGGCAGACGCGCAGCCCGTGCATCACGATGTCATCGGCCGTGTTGACGACCACCGTGACGTCGGACGGTTCGACGACGCGGACGAGCCCACGCAGGAACTTCCCGGCGCCGATCCCACCCGCGAGCGCGACGACCTTCATGCGCGGCATAGCGTAGTAGGCTCGCGCTCAGTGTCAGGTTCCTGGCCCGAGGCGACGGGCGCGCAGGTCCGACGGGCGCTCGTCCGAGCGGAGGCAGGCAAGGCGCTGTCGCTCGACGAAGCCGCGGCGATGCTGTCGGCCGGCGGCGACGATCTGGAACGCCTGATGCGGCTCGCGTGGCGGCTCGCGCGTCTCGGCCACGGCGACGACGTCACGTACTCGCGCAAGGTGTTCATCCCGCTGACGATGCTGTGTCGCGACCACTGCCACTACTGCACGTTCGCGAAGCCACCCGCTCGGCTCGAGGCGCCGTACCTGTCGCCCGACGAGGTCGTCGCCATCGCGGAGGCCGGACGCCGGCTCGGGTGCAAGGAGGCGCTGTTCACGCTGGGGGATCGGCCCGAGGACCGGTATCCGGCTGCGCGCGCGTGGCTCGACGAGCGTGGGTTCGCGTCCACCCTCGACTACGTGCGAGCGTGCGCGATCCACGTGATCGAGCGGACCGGGCTGCTGCCGCATCTCAACCCGGGCGTGATGTCGTGGGAGGAGATCGCGCGGCTGAAGCACGTGTCCGCGTCGATGGGGTTGATGCTCGAGACCTCGTCCGAGCGTCTGTCCGAGCGCGGAGGGCCGCACTTCGGATCGCCCGACAAGCACCCGGCCGTGCGGTTGCGCACGATCGAAGACGCCGGCC
This sequence comes from Actinomycetota bacterium, assembly GCA_035463715.1. Classification (GTDB taxonomy): domain Bacteria; phylum Actinomycetota; class UBA4738; order UBA4738; family HRBIN12; genus DATHSY01. Next base: position 9,285 of record DATHSY010000171.1, read on the forward strand.
GTCACGCCGTCCCGTTCACGACCGGCATCCTCGTCGGTATCGGCGAGACCGCCCGCGAGCGCGCCGGGTCGCTGCTCGCGATCCGGGAGATCCACCGGCGGTACGGGCACGTGCAGGAGGTGATCGTCCAGAACTTCCGCGCCAAGCCGGGAACGGCGATGGCGTCCACGCCCGAGCCGGACGACGAGACCTACCTGGCCGCCGTCGCGACGACCCGGGTCCTGTTCGGGCCGTCGATGTGCGTGCAGGCGCCGCCGAACCTGTCCGACCCGGGCATGCAGCTCCGTCTGCTCGATGCCGGCATCGACGACTGGGGCGGGGTCTCGCCGCTCACCCCCGACCACGTGAACCCCGAGAGACCCTGGCCCGCCCTCGACGTCCTTTCTATGAGGACCTCCGAACGGGGCCTCCGGCTGCGCGAGCGCCTGACCGTCCACCCGCGGTTCGCGCTCCGCCCGGACCCCTACCTGGCAGGCAAGATGCGGGTCCCGGTCGGGCGCCTGATGGCCGACGACGGCCTCGCCCTCGAGGGCACGGTCCCCGAGCCCACGCCCTGGCAGGACCCGGACGTGCAGTGGAAGCCACGCCGGATCGACCTGACGTTCGCGAAGGGCCCCGACGCGGGGCTCAGGCACGACGCCGACGCGGTCTACGGCGACTTCGAGGCGCTCGCACCCGCGTCGAACGGCGCCCCGGCGCCCCTGCCCGCCGATGTCCGGTCAGCGCTCCGGGCTGCCGAGGCCCGCCGGCCGCTCGCGGACGCCGAGGCGATGGCGCTCTTCTCGGCGGAGGGAGCCGCGCTCGAGACGCTCTGCAGCGTCGCCGACGATCTCCGACGCGACGCCGTCGGCGACGAGGTCACGTACGTGGTCAACCGGAACATCAACTTCACGAACGTCTGCTACGTGGGGTGCCGATTCTGCGCCTTCGCCCAGCGCGAGGTGGACCCGGAGTCCTACACCCTGACGCTCGACGAGGTGGCGGACCGCGCCGAGGAAGCCTGGCGGTACGGCGCCACCGAAGTGTGCATGCAAGGGGGGATCCACCCCGATCTCCCCGGCTCGTTCTACTTCGAGCTCCTGGACGCGGTGAAGCGCCGCGTTCCAGACATCCACATCCACGCGTTCAGCCCGATGGAGGTCCTGAACGGCGCGACGAAGCTCGGCATCTCGTTCCGCGAGTTCCTCCAGGAGTGCCATCGACGCGGGTTGGGGACGATACCGGGGACGGCTGCCGAGATCCTGGACGACGACGTCCGGTGGTCGCTGACCAAGGGCAAGCTTCCCGCCGACACGTGGGAGGACATCGTCCGCACCGCGCACGATGTCGGCCTGCGGTCCTCCTCCACGATCATGTTCGGTCACGTCGACGCGCCGCCGCACTGGGTTTTCCACATCCGTCGCATCGCGGCGATCCAGCGCGACACGGGCGGCTTCACCGAGTTCGTGCCCCTACCGTTCGTGCATAACAACGCACCGATCTACCTCGCCGGCAAGTCGCGACCCGGTCCGACGTTCGACGAGAGCCGCCGGATGCACGCGGTCGCGCGCTTGCTGCTCGACGGGGTTATCCACAACGTGCAGGTGTCGTGGGTCAAGCTCGGTGTCGCGGCGTCGCAGGCGATCCTGAAGGGCGGTGCGAACGATTTCGGCGGCACGCTGATGGAGGAGACGATCAGTCGCATGGCGGGCGCCACGTGGGGGATACGCATGGAACCTGTGGATATCTGCGATGCGATCCGTGCGGTCGGACGCGTGCCCGTCGAGCGCACCACGACGTACGAACGCGTCGTTCGTGAGCGGATCGCAGCTCCGACGACGTAACCGCGCTCAATCTCGTCAGTCCCCTTGACGGTTACCGTCAAGCTGCTTGACAGGGGAAATTCCGGCCGGAATGGCTTGAAAACCCCTGCAACTACCGTAGACCATCTTCCGGGGAGACCATGCTGTGTTGGCGCGAGAGGTGGAGGTGCATGCGATCGACGGATCCCCTCTTGTCAAAGAGGGGGAACATGGCTCAGAATCACACGCGTGTGATTCTGGGGGGAGAGAGCGGTGCATCACTACATCCCGTGGCAAGAACGGGCGCGGTGCCGGGAACACGACCCCGAGATCTTCTTCCCCGAGAAGGGGGGATCCTCCAGGGAGGCGAAGCGGATCTGCTCGGACTGCCCCGTTCGCATCGAGTGCCTGAACTACGCCCTGCGACGCGACGAGCGGTACGGCGTCTGGGGCGGCATGAGCGAACGAGAACGCAGACGCCTGAAGCGGATGGCGTCCTGACAGGGGAAAGGGGGTGACCCATGTCTCCCGCAGCCAAGAAGTCCAGCGCGAAGAGGAGGCCGGCGGCCAAGAAGACGGCGGCGCGTAAGCCCGCTCGTAGGACCGCGGCGAAGAAGTCGACGGCCAAGCGCAAATCGACGGCCAAGCGCAAGTCGACGGCCAAGCGCAAGTCGACGGCGAGGAAGCCGGCGGCCAAGCGCAAGTCGACCGCCAAGCGCAAGTCGACGGCCAAGCGCCGGTCGACCCGGCGTAAGTCCACGGCAACAGGGATGGCGAGCAAGCGGACGGCGGCGAAGGCTCGCTGATCGACGCCGCTCGTCCATGCGAGAAGGGGGGCCCTGGCGCCCCCCTTCCGCGGTTGTCGGGTTCTGACCTGCTACGCTCGCCGCCGCCCCCCAACTGATGGTTACATCCACGCCCGAACGAACGTCCTCGCCCGACGCGGTCCGGACGCCGACCGTGCTCGCGGTGCTCGTCGTCCGCGACGGGATCGCGTGGCTGCGCGAGTGCCTGCGGTCGCTCGCACAGCAGACGCATCCCAGGATCGCGGTCGTCGCCGTCGACGTGGCCTCGACCGATGGCTCGTCCGAGCTCCTCCACCAGGCACTCGGTGCCGGCCGCGTGCTGGTGCTCGGTGAGCAGGCGGACATCGCGGAGGCGGTGCGGGCCGCCGTCGATCTCCCGGTCGCGGCCGCCGCGGACTACCTCCTCGTGGTGCACGACGACACGGCGCTCGCTCCCGATGCGGTCGCTCGGATGCTGGACGCCGCCGAGGGGATCGAGGGCGTCGAGCGCGTCGGCGTCGTCGGTCCCAAGGTCGTCGACTGGGACGACCCCCGGGTGCTCCGCGAGGTCGGACGGTCCACCGACCGGTTCGGCCACCCCTACACCCCGCTCGTCGACGGCGAGATGGACCAGGGGCAGTACGACCGCGTGCTCGAGGTCCTCTACGTCTCATCGTGCGCGATGCTCGTCTCCCGCGAAGCGTGGCAGCGCGCGGGCTTGTTCGACGAGCGCCTGACGGGCGATCACGACGACCTGGATCTCTGTTGGCGCGTGCGCATCGCGGGCTTCCGGGTCCTGATGACGCCGCTGGCGCAGGCGCGACACCGCGGTGCATCGGCGCGCGGCGAGCGGCGCGAGCCGCGGCGACGCCGGACCGCCCTGTACTACGCCGAGCGGGCAGCACTCGCGGCGATGCTCAAGAACTACGGCATCGTGTCGCTCCTGTGGCTGCTCCCACTCCACGTCGTCACCAGCGTCGCGCGGCTGCTGTTCCTGGCCTTGTCGCGCCGATTCGAGGACGCGTACGAGATCTTCTTGGCGTGGACGTGGAACCTCGTGCACTTGCCGTCGACGATCGGCCGGCGCGTCCGAGCGCAATCCGTTCGAACGGTGCGCGACCGGAGCGTTCGCAGGTTCATGCAGTCCACGTGGTTCCGCGCGCCCCGATGGTTCCAGGCGGCCGAGCGTATCTTGGAGGAGCAGCTCGAGGGCGAACGCGAGCAGGTCCCGATCCGCAGCCGCGCCTCGTCTCTCGCCATGGAGCATCCCGCGCTGCTCGCGTGGACCGTCGGTCTCGGCGTCGCGGTCCTCGCGTACCTGGAGCTGATCGATCCGCGCCCGCTCGAAGGCGGCGCGCTGGCGTCGTTCCCTGCGTCGGCGTCTGCTTTCTTCCACGAGCTCGGCTCGGGGTTCCGTACGACGGGCCTCGGAGGTGACCATGCCGCGAGCCCCGCCCTCGCGTTGCTCGGTGGCGCGTCGTGGATCTCGACGACCGCGCTGGCACAGAAGGCGGTGCTCATGGTGACGCCGATCCTGGCCGGCGTCTTCCAGTACCGAGCGATCGCGCGGCAGACGGGCGAACGCAGCGTCGCCGCCGTGTCGGCCGGCGCGTACGCGCTGTCGGGGATCGTGCTGTGGTCGTTCTCGGGAGGCCGCATCGGGATGCTCGTCGCGCTCGCGATCCTCCCGCTCGGGGCCGACATGCTCGATCAGATCTTCGGCGCGCACGGGCCCGCGTTCCGGCTCCGACGGGTCGTCGCGATAGGGGCCGTCCTCGCGGTCGGCGTCGCGTTCCTTCCGGGGATCGCGCTCGGCGTCGCGCTGCTGGCCCTCGGATCGATCGTCTCCGGGCCGCGTCGATCGCGTGGGGCGCTGCTCGCCGCAGCCGCCGGCATCGTCGGCGCGGTGCTGGTCTTCCCGATGCTCTCCGATCTCGTCGGCGCGCCTGGTGCCGCGTTCGGCTCGCACGTCGGAACGACCGACTTCTGGCTGCTCACGCGTCTCACGCCGGGGGGCGGCCAGGGCGCGTGGCTCGTGTCGTGGTTCCTTCCGCTGTCGGCGCTGATCGCGTTCAGCGTCGTGGGACGCGAGCACGCGCGCCGCGCGTGGCGAGGCATGGCGGTCGCGGTCGCCGCGCTGTTCCTCGCATGGGGGTCGTCTGCCGGCTACCTGCCCGAGGCAGCGTCGAACGCACCCGTCTACCTCGCGGTCGCAGCCGTCGCCGAGGCGAGCGTGCTGGCGATGGGGCTCGCGACGCTCGCGCCCGGGATCGGTCGTCAGGCCTTCGGATACCGCCAGATCGCGGCCGTGACCGTCTCGGTCGTCCTTGTCGCTGGCGGGGTCGGCCAGCTGTTCGGCCTCGCGCTCGGAACCTGGGAGATCGACGCGAACGCGCTGCCCTCGGCGTGGCCGGCCGTCGCGACGTCGCCGGGCGAGTTCCGCGTGCTGTGGCTCGGCGCGCCCGACGGCGAACGGTTCCCGGCGCCCGGTGGTGACCCGCAGGGCGTCGTGGACGCGGGCGTGGCCTCGGTCGCGTTCGCGATCGGCGACCGGGACGGCGTGTCCGCGCTCGATATCGGGCGAGGCGCGACGGGGGCGGGATACGAGTACCTGCGCCGCGCGCTCGCCGAGATCGTCGCCGGACAGACGAGCCACGGCGGCGCGCTCCTCGGCCCCCTGGGGGTCCGGTTCGTCGTGGCCGGCGTCGGCGACCTGCCTGCCTCGGTCCGGACGCGACTGGACGCCCAGCTCGACCTCGACCTCGAACCGGCCGGCGGTCTCGTCGTGTTCCGGAACGCGCGGGCGTTGCCGGTTGCGGTCTCGACGGACGACGGGGCGTTCGCGGGCGCCGCTCACGCGTCGGACCTTCAGGCGATCGCCCGTCTGTCAGAGGTCGACAGCGCGTCGACCGAACGGACGCCGAGCGGCTGGCGGAGACCGGACGGCGCCGGAACGTTCGTCGTCTCGACGGAGTACGACGACGGGTGGGCCGCCGATCCCGGCGGGATCGAGCCGTTCGGGGCCTTCGGATGGGCGCTCGGGTCGCCTCGGGGCACGACCGCGCTCCGGTTCGACGGGCAGTGGGTCAGGACGGCGCAGATGGCGTTGCTCGCCGCGCTGTGGCTCGCGGTGCTGTGGATCACGCGGAGGCCGGCCTCCCGATGAGCGCCCAGCGCGCCACCCGGACGAGGGGGCAGCTCGTCGCGACGATCGCCGTCGCGGCCGCCGTGGTCGCGGGCGGCGTGTACGTCGAGGGGGCGGGGCCGGCCACCGCGCCCCAGCCGGTGGCGGCCGTCGGGCGGCCGTCGGGTGCGTGGTTCTGCCCGCACGGTGGCGGTCGGGGTTGGGAGGTGACGCTCGAGCTCGCGAACCCCGGGACCGACCCCGTGGACGTCCGCGTGACGCGCCTGTCCGGCCGCAGGCCGGCTCGGGGGGAGCTCCTGTCCGTTCCGCCCGGGTCGCAGCTGCAGGTGCCGTTGCCGGCCAGCGACCGTGGCTCCGGATCGATGGTCGAGTTCTTCGACGGGTGGGTCGCCGCCGGCTGGGTCGCGCACGCAGGTGGGACGGAGGCGGGCGTGGCCGCGGAGCCGTGCGTCGACCAGGCGGCGCGGCGCTGGTACCTGCCGGACGGCGTGACGCTGCGGGACGACGACGCCTGGGTGATCGTGATGAACCCGTTCGCGTCGCCGGCCGTCGTGTCGCTCTCGTACCTCACGACCGGCCGGGGCCAGATCACGACCGCCGATCTCACCAACGTGCCGATCGGCCCGTATCGCGTCCGGACGTTCCACGTGAACGCGGATGCCGAGGGCGAGCCGGCGGTAGGCACGCTCGTCGACGTGCCCGGCGGACGCGTCGCCGTCGCGAGCCTCGGGTTGTCGAAGGACGGGGGCGCGCGCAGCTCCGTCGGGCAGATCGATGCCGGCGGCCGCGCGATCCTGCCCGCCGCCGCCGATCAGGGTCGCAGCGACGTGCTCGTGATGAACCCGCGGGACGAGGACGCCGACATCGCGGGCTCCGTCCTCGATCGGGAGACCTCGCAGGCGCTCGAGATCGTGCTGAACCCGATCGTCGAGGCGCCGCCCGAGGCACGGTCGGCGGCCGCGTTCTCCCTCACGACGCAGGGGCCCGCAACGTTGGACCTGGCCCTTCCCGAGGGCGCCGCCGCAGCCCGCCTGACGTTCGGCGTCGCGTCCGACCAGGGCTCGACGGTCGCGGCGGCGGCACCACACCCCGCATGGGTCCTGCTGCCGGCCGTGGCCGGCCGGCCGAGCAAGCCGGGTCTCGTGCTCGCGAATCCCGGTGACGAGCCGGCCAAGGTGACGCTGTCGTTCCTGACCACCGGTCTGACGACCGGCACCGAGCCCGCGCCGGCTCCGATCCAGGTCTCGGTCCCGGCTGGCCGCTCGGTCAGCGCGCCGCGCGAGTTCCTGGCGCTCGAGCCGCGGTCCGCCGTGCTGGCACTCGCGTCGAGCGGAACGTTCGTCCCCGCCTT
>DATHSY010000172.1:0-10282 GCA_035463715.1 Actinomycetota bacterium
CTGCTCCGCGGTCTCGACCCCGTTCCAGACGGCCACCCCGACCGAGCACTTCGCCACAGGAACCGCGCAGCGCAGCCGCTCGGCGATCTGCACCGCCATCCCGAGGCTGCACCCCGGCAGCAGGATCGCGAACTCGTCTCCGCCGATCCTGGCGAGCACGTCGCTCATACGCAGGATCGTCTGCCACGCGGCGGCCACCTCCCTGAGCAGCCGGTCGCCCGCCTGGTGGCCGTTGCGGTCGTTGAACCCCTTGAAGTCGTCGAGGTCAACCAGCGCCACGGAGAGCGGATGGCCGTCGCGCTCCGCGCGGACGAGCGCCGCGTGCAACTCCTCGTCCCACGCACGCCGGTTGGCGCACCCCGTCAGTGGATCGGTCCCCGCCAGCAGGCGCAGGCTGCCGGTCTGGTGGCGGATCTGATCGAAGAACCGGCAGACGAGCCAGCCGATCGAGCCGCCAACGGCGAGCATCGACGCGAGCCGCACCCACTCGTCCATCGCGGCCGGTGTGGAGCCGTCGATCAGGGGCCAGCCGAGGACCACGCCGCTGCCCAGGATCGTTGCCCCGAGCTCGAGGTGGCTCCCGTACACGGCGACCCACAGGATCGGCAGGAGGGTGAGCTGCGCGTACGTCGAAGACCCGTCCCCCGTCGCCGCCTGCGCCTGGTGGACGACGATCAGGTACAGGAACGGCAGGACCGCGTGCACCACGTTCGGGACGCGGTGCCACGGGACCAGGACCGTCGCGGTGACCGTCGCCGCCGCCACCATCGCCGCCCGGACGAGCGTGAAGGACGCGTCGGGGTCGAGGTGCTGCCGGGTCGCCATCGCGATGAAGCCGAGCAGGACGGCGCCCACGAGCGAGCCGACCTGCCGGAACAGGACCTCCCGGGACAACGGGTCGAGGCGGCGCATCGGGACCGGCCCTGTTGCCTGCACCGCCGCCATGGCTCGCCCTCTCCTCGAACTCCGGTCCGCTCTACCTACGCGGAACCCATCACAGCTACTTATCGGCGGGTAGGACGGTCGGGCTGGAGTGGTCCACCGGTGGATTTCGAGCCTCTGTCAAAGGGGTTATGCGGCACTCCCCCGGTCGGGGGGTCGGGTCACCGTGCCGGAGAGGGCGGCTGGAGCAGGAACGCCCACCATCGGGCGACCGGCTCGAACCCGAGCGTTGCGTAGAGCTCCTTCGGCCAGTCGTCCTGGTCAGCGATCAGGAAGACGAGATCGGCCCCCTTCGCCCGGCAGCCGTCGGCGGCCGCCGTGACGACCGCGGTGGCCACGCCCTTGCGACGGTGCTCCTCGAGCGTGTTCACGTCCTCGACCTGCCCGACGCCGTCGATCAAGTACGCCTCACACACGCCCGCGTCGACGCCCTCGACACGTCCGACGAAGAACCGCGCCGCCGCGACTCGCTCGAGCAGCCCTCGGTGCTCGACGAGCTGGCGAACGACCTGCTCGCTCGTCGCGTACGGCGCCCGCCGCACGACCTCCTCGATCAGCGGCCTCGCCTCCTCGAAGGACCCCTCGCGGACGTCGAGCTCCGGCGCCGAACGCGCCGGAGGACGCCGCTGCGACATCACGACGAGCTGATCGGTCGACCAACGCATCGCGCCGAACCCAGGCGCCAGACGGCCGCCCGTGGCTCCGTCCGGCACGAACACCTGGCGATGACCGAGGCCCGCCGAGCCGAGGATCCGCTCCGCCTCCTCGGCCAGCTCGGGAGCGGACGTGGGCGGGTGCGCGCGTTCGACCGCCAGGAAGTTGCTGTCCCAGCGAAGCGGGAAGTCGTCGTTGAGGTACGCCGTCCCGTGCGAGAACGGCACGGTCGCCGTCGACATCCGAGCGAACAGCTCCCGGTCGAACGCCTGGATCCGAGCGAGCTCGGCAGCGCTCACCGGACCTGCCGGAACAGCGCGCGAACGTCCTCCTCCGACATCGCGTCGAGATCCAGCCCGCGTTCGCGCAGCGTCGCCGTGAACCGCTCGTAGCGCCCGGCGAACCCCGTGATCGTCCGCCGGAGGGCGCTCTCGGCGTCGACACCGAGCCTCCGTGCCACCGCGACGGTCGCGAACAGCACGTCCCCGATCTCCTCCTCGGCGTTCACCGGATCGGCGGCACGTTCGAGCTCGCCGACCTCCTCGCGGAGCGCGGCCATCGCGCTCTCCGCCGAACGCCACTCGAAGCCCCATCCGGCCGCGCGCCGCTGCACCTTCGCCGCTCGCGCGAGCGCCGGCAGCGTCGGAGGGATCTCCTCGTCGACGCCGTGGCGTTCGCCCGTCTCACCGGACTTGATCCGCTCCCAGTTCACCAGGACCTCGTCGGGGCCCGAGACCTCCACGTCGCCGAACACGTGCGGGTGCCGGCGGATCAGCTTGCGGACGATCGACTCGGCGACGTCGTCGACGTCCCACGCGCCGTCATCGGCGGCCATCTGCGCGTGGAACACGACCTGGAGCAGCACATCGCCGAGCTCCTCGCGCAGGCGCTCGCGGTCGTCGAGGTCGATCGCCTCCAGGACCTCGTGCGTCTCCTCGAGCAGGTGCCGCGCGAGCGACGCGTGGGTCTGCTCGTGGTCCCACGGACATCCGCCCGGTCCGCGCAGACGCGCCATGACGCGGACGAGGTCGAGGAGCCGCTCGCCGCCCCGGCTCGATGGCACCGGGCCGCCGGGGACGTGCGCGAGCTCGTCGGTCGTCACGGGGAGGCGGACGCCGATGCAGCCGGTGACGACGGCGGCCGTTTCGTGCTGCGGATCGGGACGATGTTGCCGGTCTCCGGGTCGTACCGCCCATAGCGCGGGTTCACGCTGATCTGCGCGTCCCGGCTGCGCTGTTGGAGCCACCGCGCGAACGCCTCCTGCTCGAGCGGGGCCGCGAGCTGCTCGCGGACCTCGCGGAGCGGCTGAACGTCGGCAGACACGAGCTGGATCACGTGCCACCCGAACTGCGTCTGCACCGGCTCGCTGATCTCCCCAGGCTCGAGCGCGAGCGCGGCGTCGACGAACGTCTGGTCGAACTGCGACGCTGCGACGGTGCCGAGGTCCCCGCCGCGTTCGGCCGAACCGGTATCGATCGAGTGCTGCTCGGCGAGCTCCGCGAAGTTCTCGTCGGTCGCCTCGCGGGCGATCCGCTCGGCCTCCGCGCGGTTCTCCACCAGGATGTGCTTCGCGTGGAGCTGCGTGAACGCGCGCGTCTGCTGCCCATACGCCTCGCGCACCGACTGGTCGGTGACGCTCTCGGCACCGACGACCTGCTGAACCTCGCCGAACAGGATCAACCGGCGCGCCAGCGTCAGCAGGTCCTGCCGGTCCAGGCCGCTCTGTCCGAGCCGGTCGTCGAGCGCGGCCGGACCGCCGAGGTTCTGCTCGAGCTGCTCGATCGCGTCGTTCACGCGGGCGGCGTCAGGTTGGATGTCGTTCGCGGCGGCATACTGCGAGACGAGGTCCTGCTGGATCATGTTCGACAGCGTGAACCTCGTGCAGGCCGACGACTCGCTCTCGCCGATCGACGTGTCGGGCTCACCGCACGGCTGCTGGCTGAGCTCGGTCAGGAACCGGAAGAGTGCGACGTTGTGCTCGAGCTGCGCGTCCGTGATCGCCTGCCCCTCGACCGTGGCGGCCGGCGGCGGGCCCGCGTCGCACGCCGACAGCGCGACGACGGCGATCACGGCGATCACGGCGACGACGAAGACGCGGAGGGGGCGGCGCATCAGTGGGCGATGCTAACAGAGGCCCGTTCGCGCCCAAGCGCCGCAACGATCGCGCGCTCGACGTGACCGGGCAGCTCGGAGCCGGCGATCCGCGCGACGGGGACGTTCAGCGTTCTCGTCGTTCGGTGATACGAAGCGCCGGGCACGCGCGAGGACAGGTCGGCGATCGCCGCTTCGTCGAGCTCCGTGGGCTTCACGCGCACCTCGTCGCGGTAGGTCGTGACCTCGCTCACGCCCACGTCCGCGCACGTCACGCGGAGCGCCGCGACCGCGAGCAACGTCTCCACCTCTTGCGGCAGCTGGCCGAACCGGTCGGCGGCCTCCGCGCGCACCTCCGCGAGCCGCTCGTGCGAGCCGGCGGTCGCGATGCTCCGATACAGCTCCAGACGCAGCGACTCCTGTCCGACCCACCCCACCGGTACGAACGCCCTCACGGGCAGGTCGATCCGGATGTCCTTCTCCTCGGGCAGCGGCTCTCCCTGGAGGTCCGCCACCGTCTCGCGAAGGAGACGCGCGTACGTGTCGAACCCGACCGCCGCGATGTGCCCGTGCTGCTCCGCCCCGAGCAGGTTGCCGGCGCCGCGGATCTCCAGGTCTCGGAGCGCGATGTGGAAACCGCTGCCGAGCGCGGTGTGCCGGCTGATCGTCGCGAGGCGCTCGTGCGCCTCCTCGGTCAGCTGCTGCGCTGGCGGGAAGAACAGGTACGCGAACGCGCGCTCGCTCGACCGGCCGACGCGACCGCGCAGCTGGTACATCTGCGCCAGACCGAGCCGGTCCGCGCGGTCGACGACCAGCGTGTTCGCGCTCGGCACGTCGAGACCGGACTCGATGATCGTCGTGCAGACCAGGACGTCGGCGTCTCGGTCCCAGAACCGGATCATCTGTCGCTCGAGCAGTTCCTCGTCCATCTGCCCGTGTGCCACGACGACTCGTGCGTCGGGCACCTTCTCCGCGATCGACGCGGCCTGCCGGTCGACGGTCGCGACACGGTTGTGGACCCAGAACACCTGGCCGCCCCGCAGCAGCTCGCGCCTGACGGCGCCCAGCGCGAGGTCCTCGGCGTACGAGCCGACGTACGTCAGGACGGGCTGGCGGTCCTCCGGCGGCGTGTCGACGACGCTCATGTCGCGGATGCCGGTGAGCGCCATCTCGAGCGTGCGCGGGATCGGCGTGGCGCTCATCGACAGCACGTCCACGTTCGTGCGCAGCCTCTTCAGACGTTCCTTGTGCGTCACGCCGAAGCGCTGCTCTTCGTCGACGACCAGGAGCCCGAGATCCTTGAACGCCACGTCCGAGGACAGGAGCCGGTGCGTCCCGATCACGACGTCGACGGCGCCCCTCGCCAGGTCCTCGACGATCCGTCGCTGCTCCGCCGCGTCGACGAACCGCGACAGCATCGCGACCTTCACCGGGAAGGCCGCGTACCGCTCGCCGAAGGTGATGAAGTGCTGCTCGGCGAGCAGCGTCGTCGGCGCCAGTACCGCGACCTGCTTGCCGTCCATCACCGCCTTGAACGCGGCGCGCACCGCGATCTCGGTCTTGCCGTAGCCGACGTCGCCGCAGATCAACCGGTCCATCGGCCTGGGCCGCTCCATGTCGGCCTTCACCTCGTCGATCGCCGCGAGCTGATCGCGTGTCTCCTCGTGAGGGAACGCGTCTTCCATCTCGGCCTGCCACGGGGTGTCGGGGCCGAACGCGTGGCCCCGGACGTTCATCCGGACCGAGTACAGGCGAACCAGCTCCCCGGCCATGTCGCGGACCGCGCGCTTGACCTTCGACGTGGTCCGGACCCAGTCGTTCGTGCCGAGCCGGGACAGGCGCGGCTCCTCGCCGCCGACGTACGCCGCGACCATGCCGACCTGGTCGGTCGGGACGCTCAGCCGATCGCCGGCGGCGTACTCGAGGACCATGTAGTCGCGCTCCGAGCCCGCGATCGCGCGGCGCCGTATCCCCACGAACCGGCCGACGCCGTGGATCCGGTGCACGGCGAACTCGCCCGAGACCAGCTCGGACGCGACCCCGTCGGTGCGCCGCTTCGTGATCCGAGGCGCGCTGCGCGTGTGACGCCGAGAGCCGAACAGGTCCTCCTCGGTCGCGACGGCGATCCGTGACGGCTCGAAGACGAACCCCGCGGGCAGGTCGGCCTCGACCGCGAGGGCCGTCGCCGCCCCGTCTCCCTCGACCAGGCGGAGGCCGCGCTCGGCGCCGATCTCTCGCGCGCGCTCGAGGCTGCCGTGGGCCGACGCCGAGACGATCACTCGGTACCCGCGAGCGTGGAGATCGGCGAGCCGCTGCACCAGCTCGGGCGCGTTCCCCTGGGCGGTCCCCCACCCCTGCACGCCCAGGTCGAGGCCCTCGGCGAACTCCGTCAGGTCGAGGCGGGGGCGGCCCGCGAGGGCCTCGTCCAGCGGCCGCATCCCGCCCAGCCCCGGCCAACCCGACGCCTCCGCCAGCGCCTCGGCCTCCTCGACGGTCTGGCGCGCGCGATCGGCCGTCCGCCTGGCCTGCGTCACGACGGTCCAACCCCCCGGCGGGATCAGGTCCGCGACGGTCGGCATGTCGTCGAACAGGAGCGGCGCCAGGCCCTCCATCCCCTCGAACACCAGGCCGTCGGCGAAGCGCGTCAGCTGGTCGCGGAACCGGTCGCCGTGCCGGCCCGCCAGCTTCTCGGCTCGCTCTCGGAGCTCCGGCGTCGCGACGAGCTCGCGGACCGGATGGATCTCGGCCCGTGCGACGCGTTCGGTCGACAGCTGTGTCGCCGGGACGAACTCTCGGAGCGACTCGATCTCGTCGCCGAAGAACTCCGCGCGGACCGGACGCCTGGCGCCGCCGGGGAACACGTCGATCACACCGCCGCGCACGGCGAACTCACCGCGGTGTTCGACGACGTCCGCGCGGACGTACCCGAGCTCGACGAGCCGGTCGGCGAGCGCGTCCGTCGCGGTCTGTAGGCCGGTCGACAGCTCGAGCGGCTCGGACGTCCCGAGCGTGGGCACGATCCGTTGGACCACGGCGGACGCGGGCGCGACCAGGACGAACGGTCCGGTCGCCGCGCGGATCGCCGCGGCCGCACGCGCGCGGCGGGCCGCCGTCTCCGGCGACGGGCTGATCCCCTCGTAGGCGAGCGCCTCCCAGGCCGGGAACGACTCGACCGCATCCGCCCCCAGGTACGCCGTCATACCGCGGACCAGCAGGTCCGCCTCGCGCGGCCCGGGCGCGACGACCAGCACCGCGGCGTCGAGCGCCCGTGCGAGCGCCGCGCAGACGAGATCGACCCCCGTCTCGGTGTGCGCGACGACCGGCCGGGCCCGTTCGAGCAGCAGCCGCTCAAAGGGCTGCGACCCGATCACCTCGTCGAGCACCCTTGTCAGGGGCATCGATCCACCTCGTTCGGACATCTCGGACAGCACGAAGAGGCCTCGCCGCAGCGCGGCGGGGCCTTCGTGAACGAGTCTACCGGCGAGTGGCGGAACGGGCGGTCGACCGGCGGCGGCCTCAGACGACGTGCAGGTGGCCGACCGCGCGCTCGCCGTTCGGGGGAACGAGCGGCCGCTGCTCGGCGGCGAGCGCGCCCGCACCCCCGCGCTCCTCGACGTACCGGGTGAGACCGGCCGACGCGAGCGGCGTTCCGAGGTGGAACCCCTGTGCCATGTCGCAGCCGATGGCGGCGAGGGCCTCGAGGGTCGCCTCGTCCTCCACGCCCTCGGCGACGACGCGCATACCTAGGTTCCTGCCGAGCTCGATCGTCGCGCGGACGATCATCCGGTCGTTCGCATCCTGCGGCATGTTCTCCACGAACGAGCGATCGACCTTGATCTCGCGGATGGGCAACCGCTTCAGGTGGCTGAGCGATGAGTATCCCGTGCCGAAGTCGTCGATCGACCAGCTGACGCCGAGCTCCGCGAGCCGCGTCATCCCGCCGATCGACCGTCCCGAGTCGCCCATCAGGAAGTTCTCGGTCAGCTCGAGCGTCAGCCGAGACGCCGGCAGGTCCCACCGGTCAAGCAGATCGGCCACCAGGTTCGGAAGCAGCGGGTCGAGCAGGCTCCGCGCCGAGAGGTTGACCGCGACCTCCAGGGGCAGCCCCTGCCGGTCCCACAGGTGCGCCTGCCGGAGCGCCTCGTTCAGCACGTACGTCGTGAACGGCTTGAGCAGGACGGTGCGCTCGATCAGGGGCACGAAGTCGTCCGGCACGATGACGCCGCGTTCGGGATGGTTCCAGCGGACGAGCGCCTCGACGCCCGCGACACTCCGGTCCGGGAGCGCGATCTTCGGCTGGTACTCGAGGACGAACTCGTGGTTCTCGAGCCCGGGCCGGACCTGGCCGATCAGCGTCAGGCGGCTGGGGCTGTACCGGTCCAGGGACGGGTTGAAGACCTCGTATCCGCTCCCCGATTCCTTGGCCGCGTACATCGCGACGTCGGCGCGCCGCATCAGGGCCTCCACGTCCGTGCTGTGCGTCGGGTACAGGGCGATCCCGATGCTGCCCGACACGTCGAGCTGTAGCCCGTCGACGTTGAGCGGACGTTCGAGCTCCTCGAGCAGGCGCTCGACGATCCGGATCGCGGTCGTCTCGTCCCCCACCGCCGGCAGGATGATGCCGAACTCGTCCCCTCCGAGCCGCGCCATCAGGTCGTCATCG
This sequence comes from Actinomycetota bacterium, assembly GCA_035463715.1. GTDB lineage: Bacteria > Actinomycetota > UBA4738 > UBA4738 > HRBIN12 > DATHSY01. The sequence continues at coordinate 8,351 of DATHSY010000172.1, forward strand.
CGCAGCACGCGCGCGAGCCGCGGGCCGATCTCCTGGAGCAGCAGGTCGCCGAAGTGGTGACCCAATGTGTCGTTGATCTCCTTGAAATGATCGAGGTCCATCAACATGACGGCCAGCATCGAGTCCGCTTCCGGCTGTGCGTCGATCTGCTCGCGAAGCGTCTGCTGGAACAGCACACGGTTCGGCAGGTCGGTCAGGGCGTCGTGCAGCGCTTGGTACTCCTTCTCGCGTTGCCGCGCCTCCAGCTCGATGGTCGCCTCCTGGAGCGATCGGGTCCGCGTGAACATCTGCCGCGCGAACGCGAGCGGAGCGATGAACACGGCGATCGACCCGAACCCGAAATCGATGAACACCGTCGCGACGATCACCGCGAACAGCGCGAGGCCCATGTAGCTGACCACGAACTCGCCGAAGACGCCGACGTGCATCTCCAGGAGGATGTCGATCGTCGACCGGCCGCTCTTCAGGTGGAAGTAGAACGCAACCATGATGACGTTGAGGGCGTAGCCGACGAGCGCGCACAGCAGCACGGCAAACCCGAGCTCGTACCACCGCGATCCATCGATCGACGCGATCCGGTGGAACAGCACGCTCTCGGCGACGACCGACCACGCGAGCTGCGAGCGGTTCCAGACGCCCTGCAGCAACGGGATCTGGCCCTTGAACTCGCGTTCGTCACTCGAGCCGAGCAGCGCGATGGCACCCGCCACGTGCGGCGGGTAGATCAGTGCGACCGACAGCTGCAACGGGAAGCTCAGGCTGAACGGGAACCCGACGTTGGTCGCGATCGGCAGGAGGTCCACGATCGCGATGGCGACGACCCACCCGATCAGCTCGTACGCGGATGCGTCCGACGGGACGCCGGGACCCCAGACGAACGACGACACCAGCCACGCTGCCAGCGGGACGATCGTGGCCGCTTGGTAGGCGAGGATCGCACCGCGGCGCGGCGCCGGCCGCGCGGACGCGTCGGCATCCGACGCGCGTCTGCCCTCGGCCAGATGCTGCGACATCATGGCGACCTCTCCGTCGCCAGCGGGACCGGAACGCGGTCGTGGCGCGGACGCCGGCGCATCCCGGAGACGACGAACCAGGCGACGCCGAGGTACGCGAACACGTCGCCGATGCTGACGACCTGCCCGATCTGACTGACGCCGATCACGTCGCCCAGGAACAGCAGATCGTCCTCGGACCCGGCCAGATGGTGCTTGACCCAACCCTGGTCGGTCAGCTCGTCGAGCGTCTCGAGCTGGCCCGAGGTGACGAGCGCGTCGCGCGTGACCGGCATCCCTCCGTTCACCGCGATGACGGTGAAGTTCATCACGACACCGAGCACGATCGCGACGAACGGGATGGCCTGCCGCCCGATGTTCACCGCGGCGAACGCGAGTAGCAGGGCGAACGACAGGTACAGGGCCACGAACGAGAGCGTCCGCGACGGCATGGGGATCGACTGCAGGACCAGGCCGGCGATCGCCACCCATGCCCATCTGACCTTGAGGTCGGCCAATGCCGAGATACGCCCACCGGCCGCGTAGCCGATGACGACGGCGAGCAGGAGTGTGGCGACGATCAGTTCCATCGTTGGGACTCCCGACATGAAGCTGCCTCCGGCGAGCCACGCGCGCCCGCCGGAGGCTTCATGAGCTGACTCGGTGCGTTACCAGACCTTCCAGCTGGCCCCGACAGCAAGGGCGAGGGCGGCCAGCCAGCCGAAGGCGTACAGGACGCGACGCATACGCACGACGATCCTCCTCCTGGCTCCCTAGACCTTCCACTTCGCGCCTGCGGCCATGAGCAAGCTGGCCAGCGACGCACCGGAGATAAGGATGCGAATCATCTTTGCCCGCATCACACCACCTCCTTGCGGGGAAGCATGGGCTATCCGCCACTCGGCGTACATCGGCCGGGGGGAGGTGTTGTAGGTCGCCC
>DATHSY010000173.1:0-1884 GCA_035463715.1 Actinomycetota bacterium
CGACCACGGATACCACCGCGTCGGGATCATGGCGTACGCGGCGAAGTTCGCGTCCTCCTTCTACGGACCGTTCCGCGACGCGGCCGAGTGCGCCCCGCGGTTCGGCGACCGAACCGGTTACCAGATGGACCCGCCGAACTCGGACGAGGCGATCCGCGAGATCCGTGCGGACATCGACGAGGGCGCCGACATCGTGATGGTGAAGCCGGCGCTGCCCTACCTCGACATCATCCGCCGTGCGAAGCAGGAGACCGCCTTCCCGCTCGCCGCCTACAACGTGAGCGGCGAGTACGCCATGCTCAAGGCCGCCGTCCAGAACGGCTGGCTCGATGGGCGTCGCGCGACCCTGGAGGTGCTCACCTCGATCCGTCGCGCCGGCGCCGACCTGGTCCTCACCTACCACGCGAAGGAAGCCGCCGACTGGCTCGCCGTCGGCTGACGGCCGGAGACCAGCCACCCGGCCGCGCGGAACAGAAGCCGAGCCTCCGGCGTTCCGTAGGGTGAGATCCAACGGAGGGAGGACTTCGTGGCATACGAGATGGCGACGTTCGGAGCGGGCTGCTTCTGGGGCGTGGAGTGGGTGTTCCTGCAGGTACCCGGGGTCGTCGACGTCGTGAGCGGCTACAGCGGCGGGACCGTGGAGGACCCCTCGTACCCGCTCGTGTGCACCGGGACGACCGGGCACGCCGAGGTCGTCCAGATCACGTTCGACCCGGCGGTCGTGACCTACGAGCAGCTCCTGGAGGTCTTCTGGGAGATGCACGACCCGACGCAGGTCGACCGGCAGGGCCCCGACCGGGGCAGCCAGTACCGGTCGATCGTCCTCACGCATTCCGACGAGCAGCGCCGGATCGCCGAGGGCTCGAAGGCTCAGGCGCAGGAGCGGCTCGACCGTCCGATCGCAACCCAGATAGTTCCGTTCGAGGCGTTCTATCCGGCAGAGGACTACCACCAGCGGTACTACGAGCGAACCGGGCACGAGCCGTACTGCCACGTGCTGCCGGCCGGTCTGCTCGACCGGCTCGGCCTCACGGCGGCTCGTCCTCGCTAGGTCCCGTGCACCCGGGGACGTAGGACCCGGGCGCATCGGCGGGCTCCCGGCGACGATGCCCTTCGGACCGTCGGAAGGGGCCGGCCATGCCACAGCCACACGCACTGATCGTGAGTCAGGATCCGGGGACGCTCGAGCGGTGGTCGCGGTGGCTGGAGACGGTGGGCTTCGAGGTCTCGGGGTGCCCGGGTCCGCACGTGATGTGGGCATGCCCACGGCTCGAGGGCGAAGCGTGCCCACGACGGCAGCTCGCGGACGTCGCGATCGTCGATCTGGCCTCGTCCGACGCCGGTGAGCTGTACGGGGGCTTCGCGGAGCGGATGTGCACGACGATCCCGGACGACGGGCGGACCGTGTTCGCACGATTCTCCGGCGAGCCGGTCGACCCCGAGGCGCGCGTCCTGCGGACCCCCGTGACCGAGGGAGCGCTGACGGACGCCGCGCTGGCAGCGGTCGCCGAGCCGAGGCTCGTCGCCTCGCACTGACTCGAGGGAGGTGGCGACATGCGCCGGGACGACGAGTACCGGATGTACATCGCCCTGGTCTTCCTGGTCGCCGCGGTGATCCTGACGGCGGCAGACGCAGCGGGCTGGGTCATCGTGACCGCCCTGCTCGCCGCGACGGCGATCGGTTTGGTCGCTTTCGTCCGGACGGCACGGACCGCCAGGGTGCTGGTCGTCGGCCCGAAGCGCACCGCCGCGGACGACCTGGTCATCGAGGCGCTCGACCGCGCCGGCTATCGGACATGCCACTGCGCCGGCCCGACGGTCCGCGCATGTCCGTTCGACGCCGGCCTGCCGTGCCCGATCGAGCACCAGCTCGCCGGGATCACG
>DATHSY010000174.1:0-4879 GCA_035463715.1 Actinomycetota bacterium
CGCCGTCGACGGCGCACCGATCCCGGTCGACGTGCACGAGATCGCGACCCCGCGATACGTGCCGGTGTAGGTCACGTATTCGCGGTTCCGTGCGACCTCATGCGCCTCGTCCCAGTGCGACGCGACGACGGGAACGCGTCCGGGATCGCCGGGGAGCAGGACGTAGGGAGCGACGTCGCCGTCCGACAGCTTCACGTGGTACTGAAGCGGCATCAAACGGCCCCCGCGTCGGCCTCGGCGAGCAGACGCAGGGTCTCGCACCCCATCCGCGCGAGCCGTTCGATCTCGTCGCCGCCGTGCACGAACTGCGTCTCGGGATCGAACCGCCCTTCCTCGCCGCTCACCCTCAGCACGTTGTCGAGCACGACCGAGATCCCGCCCGCCCGCAGCCCCCACACCCGGGCGAGGACGAAGATCACGCTCGCCTCCATCTCCGCCGCGATGACGTTCATCCGCTCCAGGTCCTCGAAGTGCTCGCGCCACGACGACTGCCAGTACCCGCCGAACGACGACCCCGGCCGCGGATGCATCGCGTAGAACGAATCCGCGGTGCGCGTGGTCCCGACGTGGAACGGTAGGCCAAGCTCGCGCCCGGCGCGGATCGCCGCCGATACGACCGCGTGATCGGCGACCGCGGGGAACGGCAGCGGCGCGTACAGACGCGAGGCGCCGTCGTACCGCGCTGCCGAGTCGAAGATCGCGATGTCGCCAGGCGAGACGCGGTCCTGGAACGTCCCGCACGTGCCGATCCGCAGGAACGTCGTCGCACCGACGCGCGCGAGCTCCTCCATCGCGATCGCCGTCGACGGACATCCGATCCCCGTCGACGTGCAGGACACCGGCACGCCGCCGTACGTCCCCGTGTAGGTCACGTATTCGCGGTTCGACGCGACCTCGCGCGCATCGTCCCACAGCGACGCGACGACCGGGACGCGACCCGGGTCGCCGGGGAGCAGCACGTACGGAGCGACGTCACCGGGAGCGACCTTCAGGTGGTACTGGAGCGACATGCCGCTCCGTATATCACGCCCCGGCCAGATGGGTGTCGGGGACGTGCCTCGACGGATCGCCGGTTAGGCTTCATCGGTGGACCCGCCTGCATCGCAGCGTAGCCTGCTGATGATCCTGGCCCGCAACCTGACGTCCCGGCTGGCGTCGCCGGTGTGGGTCGTCGACGGGACGGGCACGGTCGTGTACTTCAACGAGGCGGCCGAGACCATCCTCGGACGGCGGTTCCTCGAGGGATCGGGGATGCCGGCCGAGGAGTGGTCGACGCTCTTCCAGCCCGTCGACGAGGACGGCAACCCGGTGCCGTACGAGCGGTTGCCTCTGGCCCTCGCGATCAGGAAGGGCTACCCCGACCACCAGACGCTCACGATCCGGAGCGCCGACGGCGTGTTACGGAAGATCGAGGCAACGGCCTTCCCGCTCTGCGCACATCCCGACGAGTGCGTTGGCGCGGTCGCGATCTTCTGGGAGTCGTCCGAGGCGTAGATGCGGGTCACCGTCTGGGGCTGCCGCGGGTCGATCGCGTCACCGGGAGCCGACACGGTCCGGTACGGCGGCAACACCTCGTGCCTGGAGGTGCGTCTGTCGGACGGGTCGTTGATCGTCCTCGACGCCGGCACCGGCGCGCGTCCGCTGGGGCTGGCGCTCGAGGAGAACCCGGTCGAACGGATCGACCTGCTGCTCACGCATCTGCACCTCGACCACATCGAGGGGCTCGGCGCGTTCGAGCCGATCTGGGACCGGAAGACGGAGCTGCACATCTGGGGGCCGTCATCCCCGGTCGCATCCCTCCGCGAACGGATCGCGATGTACTTCTCTCCCCCGCTGTTCCCCGTCTACCTCCCCGATGTCCTGGCGCGCGTGGAGTTCCACGATGCCCCCGAGGGCGACTGGGTGCTCGGCGACGCGAGGGTCACGTCGCATCAGATCATGCATCAGGGCTCGACCGTCGGGTACCGGATCGAGGACTCGGGTCGGACGCTCGCGTACCTCACCGATCACGAGCCAGCGCTCGGCGGCGACCTCGCCGAGATGTCCGACGAGTGGATCTCGGGGTACGAGATCGCACGCGGGGCGGACGTTCTCGTGCACGACTGCCAGTACACGCCTGAGGAGTACGCCGAACGGGTCGGGTTCGGGCATTCCAGCACCGAGCACGTCGCAATGTTCGCGCGGCGCACGGACGTCGGACGGCTGATCCTGTTCCACCACGACCCGATGCACACCGACGACGAGCTCGACGCGATGCGCGAACGCGTGATCGATCACTTCGGGGTCGACGGCAAGCGGGTCGCGCTCGCCGCCGACGGGATGTCGTTCGAGGTCTGAGCTCGCTCAGCCGGCCGACCCGCCCCCGTCGACCGCGAGGGTCGCGCCGGTGATGAACGACGCGTCGTCGCTGGCGAGGAACAGCACCGCCCGCGCGACCTCCTCGGGGTCACCCATCCGTCCGAGCGGCCGGTCCGAGGCCCACTCGACGTAGCGCTCCCATGTCCAGCCCTTGCGCTCGGCATCCGCCTTCTCCATCGCCGTCACCGTGTCACCCGGGCAGACCGCGTTGACCCGGATCCCATGACGGCCGTGGTCGATGGCCATCGCCTTCGTCATCAGGGTCACGCCACCCTTCGCCGCGCAGTACGCGACCGCGCCCTCGCCGCCGACCAGACCCCACCCGGAGCTGTTGTTCACGATCGCGCCGCCGCCCTGCTCGATCATCACCGGCAGCGCGAAGTGGCACATCAGGAAGGTCCCGGTGAGCATCGTGTCGACGTGGAGGGCGAACTCGTCGGGCGAGCACGCGACGGCGTCGTGCTCGATGTAGAGCCCGGCGTTGTTGAACAGGACGTCGAGCCGGCCGAACGCATCAACGGTTTCCCGGACGCTCCGCTCGCAGTCCTCCGACGAACGCACATCTGCGCGCGCGAACCGGGCGGTGCCGCCCTGCCCCGCGATCGCCTCTACGACCTCGCGTCCGCGCCGCCCGTCCCGACCGGTCACTACGACCGGTGCTCCCTCCCGCGCGAACAGCTCCGCGGTCGCCCGCCCGATCCCCGACGTCCCACCGGTGATCAGCGCCACCTTCCCGTCGAGCCTCATCCCTTGCCGCATCCCGCCTCCTCGCGTCCGTCGGGCGAACGGTAGCCGCCGCGCCCGTCCGAGTTGCGCGCCCCGGGCGTTGGGTGTGCAATCGCGCTGTCCGGTCCCTGCCCCGGAAGGAGACGTGACCCGTGCTGCCCCCACGCTTCGAGTACCACCGGCCGAGCTCCCTGGACGAAGCGCTCTCGCTCCTCGACACCTACGGCGAGGACACGAAGATCCTCGCCGGCGGTCAGAGCCTGATCCCGCTGATGAAGCTCCGGCTGGCGTCGCCCGGACACCTGGTCGACGTCAACCGGATCCCCGCCCTCGACACGATCGAGGAGCACGACGGGGCGCTGCACATCGGCGCGCTCATCCGGCACGAGCAGCTCGCGACGTCGGATGTGATCGCGGCCCGATATCCGACGATCGCCGCCGCGGCGCCGATGATCGCCGATCCGCTGGTCCGCAACGTCGGGACGATCGGCGGTTCACTCACGCACGCCGATCCGTCCGGGGATCTCGGCTCCGTGATGCTCGCTCTCGGTGCGTCGGTCGTGCTCCGCCGCACCGGCGGCGGGCGTGTGGTCCCGATCGGCGAGTACCTCGTCGACACGTTCCAGACGTCGATCGCGCCGAACGAGCTCCTGACCGAGGTGCGCGTGCCGTCGCCCAGCGCGGATGCCGGGGGAACGTACCTCAAGCTCGAGCGCAAGGTCGGCGACTTCGCCACCGTCGGTACAGCGGTCTTCCTGTCGTTCGACGACGGGCACATCGCGCGCGCGGGGATCGGTCTCACCTCTGTCGGGCTCACCAACATCGACGCGTCCGACGCCGCCGCCTCGCTCGTCGGTGCGGCGCCGGACGACGACGCGTTCGCGAACGCCGCGGCGCTCGCCTCGCGGGCGGCCTCGCCGGCCACCGACGTCCGAGGGTCGGCCGAGTACAAGCGACACGTGGTCGACGTCTTCGTACGACGCGGGCTCGCGCGCGCGGCCGAGATGGCCGGACGCCGCTGAAGGGGAGGCGGACATGGAGATCACGTTCACGGTCAACGGCGTCGAGCGCACAGCCGATGTCGAGCCCCGGATGCTGATGGTCCACCTGATCCGCGACGTCGTCGGCCTGACCGGGACGCACGTCGGGTGCGACACCACGAGCTGCGGTGCGTGCACCGTGCTGGTCGACGGCATACCGGTCAAGTCGTGCGCGCAGTTCGGGGTGCAGGCGGACGGCCGCGACATCACCACCGTCGAGGGGCTGCAGACCAACGGCTCCCTCCACCCGGTGCAGGAGGCGTTCAAGCAAGAGCACGGGCTGCAGTGCGGCTTCTGCACCCCAGGCATGATGCTCGTCGCCGCCGCGCTCCTGGAGAAGAACGCCGATCCAACGGAAGACGACGTCCGGTGGGCGATCTCGGGCAACATCTGCCGCTGCACCGGCTACATGAACATCGTCAAGGCGGTCCGGGCCGCGGCGGCCGCGAAGGCCGGCGCCCCGACCACCGGCGCGACGGCCTGAGGGGGACGACATGGCGACGGAGACACAGGAGATCCGGGGACTCGGTCACAGCGTCCGCCGCAAGGAGGACGACCGCTTCATCCGCGGCAAGGGCACCTACGTCGATGACGTGAAGCTGCCGGGGATGCTGCACATGGCGATCCTGCGCAGCCCGTTCGCGCACGCCGAGATCAAGGGGATCGACACCTCGCGCGCGGCCGCGCTGCCCGGCGTCGTGGCGGTCGTGACCGGCGAGCTGATGGCGCAGCACAACCTCGCGTGGATGCCGACG
>DATHSY010000175.1:0-1502 GCA_035463715.1 Actinomycetota bacterium
GTCGAACAGGATCGAGCGCTTCACGTCCTGGATCGCCTTCGTGACCTCGATCCCCCGAGGGCACGCCTCGGTGCAGTTGAACGTCGTTCGGCACCGGAACACGCCGGTCTTCTCGGACAGGATCTTGAGCCGCTCTCGACCGCCCTGGTCGCGTGAGTCGTAGATGAACCGGTGCGCGTTCACGATCGCGGCCGGACCGACGTACTCGCCGTCGCCCCAGAAGATCGGGCACGAGGTCGTGCAGCAGGCGCAGAGGATGCACTTCGTCGTGTCGTCGAAGCGGTGCCGGTCCTCGGGCGACTGGTACCGCTCGCGGTCGGGCTCGGATCCGTCGTCGATCAGGTAGGGGAGCACCGAGCGGTAGCCCTCGAAGAACGGCTCCATGTCGACGATCAGGTCCTTCAGGACCGGGAGCCCGCGGATCGGCTCGACGGTGACGCGCGGCACCAGGTCGCGGACCAGCACCTTGCACGCCAGCCGGTTCGCGCCGTTCACCATCAACGCGTCCGATCCGCAGATCCCGTGCGCGCACGAACGACGGAGCGCCAGCGTGCCGTCGTGGTACCACTTCACCGTGTGGAGAGCGTCGAGCAGCCGGTCGTTCGGCTCGGCCTCGATCGTGAACTCGTCCCACCACGACTCGTCGCCCCGCAACTCGGGGTTGTAGCGACGGATCTTCAGCGTGAGCGACACCCTCTCGCTCGCCCCCGCGCGGCGTCCGTCCGACGTCTCCAGCACCTCGCCGACCGTCTCCCTAGCCATCAGTACTTGCGCTCCATCGGAACGTAGGGACCCATCTTCACCGGCTTGAACTCGAGCGACAGCGAGCCATCGGGATGCTTGTACACGAGGGAGTGCTTCAGCCAGTTGGCGTCGTCTCGCAGCGGGTGGTCCTCGCGGTAGTGCCCGCCGCGGCTCTCGTCGCGCGCCAGGGCCGCCGCGACCAGCGCCTCGGCGTTGTCGAGCAGGAACCCCAGCTCGACGGCCTCGGTGAGCTCCGTGTTGTACATCTTGCCCTGGTCCTGCACGTACACGCGCTCGTACCGCTCGCGGAGCCCGGCCAGGATCTCCTGCATCTTCTCGAGACCCGTCTGCGTGCGCACGACGAACGCCAGGTCGAACATCGAATCCTGGAGCTCGGTGCGGATGTCGGCCGCGTTCGCACCTTCGGGACGGTCCAGCAGCCCACCGACCATCTCCTGCACGAACGCGGTCGGCCGCTCGGGCGGCGCCGGCAGGTCGGCCTGCATCGCGAACTCCGCCATGTCCTTCCCGCCGCGCCGGCCGAACACCACGATGTCGAGGAGCGAGTTCGTCCCCAGACGGTTCGCGCCGTGGACCGAGACGCACGCGCACTCGCCGGCTGCGTAGAGGCCGGGCACGTGCGTCTCCTCCGGCCCGATCACGACCCGACCGTCGACGTCGGTCGGGATGCCACCCATGGCGTAGTGCGCCGTCGGCTGGATCGGCACGAGCTCGCGCGTCGGCTCGACGTTCAGGTA
>DATHSY010000176.1:0-13618 GCA_035463715.1 Actinomycetota bacterium
GGTGGCGTCTTCGGCGGGTTGACAGAGGTCGCGGCGGCGTCGGGAGTCGGGATGCGGATCCGGCTCGACGCGATCCCCGTCCGGCCGGAGGTCCGGGCGATCTGCGAGCACACCGGGATGGATCCGTACACGGCGATCTCCGAGGGCACGTTGATCGCGACCGTCGTGCCGCAGCGCGCCACCGCGTTCGTGGACGCGCTCCATGACGCTGGGATCGACGCGGCCATCGTCGGCGAGATGATCGACGCGTCGACCGCATGCATCCTGGAGACCGAAGAGGGCGAGGGTCCGCTCGAGCATCCCGGCCTCGACCCGTTCTGGGGTGCGTTCGGCGCGTGGGCGCAGGAGGCCGCCGGCATCCGCGAGCACGCTTAGCTCGGTCCGCCCGGTAGGCTCCTGCCGGCATGGACCTGATCTGCGTCGGCGACCTCATGCTCGACGTGAGCGCGGAGTCCCGTGCGCTCGCGAGGGGCGGCGATGTCCACGGCCGGGTCCGGCTGCGGCCCGGCGGGAGCGCCGCGAACGCGGCCGTCTGGGCGGCCGCCTCGGGCGCCGAGACCCAGGTCATTGGTCGCGTGGGCGACGATCCGGCCGGCAGGATCGTCCGTGAGTCGATCGTCGAGCGAGGCGTCGACGCCATCGTGTCCACCGACCGGTCGACGCCGACCGGCACGATGCTCGTCGTGCACGCCGCGGAGGAGCGTTCGATGGTGGCGGACCGCGGTGCGAACGCCACCTTCCGCCCGGAGCACCTGCCCGCGAGGCTCGAGGCGAAGGCGGTGCTCGTTTCTGGCTATCTGCTGCTGCAGCGCGAGACGCACGCGACCGCCCGGGCGGCGCTCGAACGCGCGCGTGGGCAGTTCGTCGCGGTCGACGCGGGTTCGTGGCCGCTCGTCGAATCCGTCGGCGCAGACCGGTTCTTCGCCTGGACCCGCGAGGCCAACGTGCTGTTCGCGAACGAGCGCGAGGCCGAGGCGCTCTGCGGCGAACCTGGGGAGGACGCCGCGGCCGCGCTCGCGCACCGATACCCGGTGGTCTGCGTCAAGCTCGGGTCGCAGGGGGCCGTGATGTCGTGGGAGGGGCTGCTGATCCGGTTCTCGACCGATCCCGTCGAGGGGGTGGATCCGACGGGCGCCGGGGACGCCTTCGACGGCGCGCTGCTCGCCGCGCTGGCGCAACGGCGATCGCCGGGCGAGGCCCTGCGGATCGCGTGCGCGGCCGGCTCGGTCGTCGCGTCGAGCCGCGACACGTGGCCGAAAGCGGGGCCGGGAACGCGGCCCGATGGCCGGGTCGACGGATGATCGCGGTCTCCGACGAGGTCCGCGACGCCCTCGCGCGCGGCGCCGGTGTGGTGGCCCTGGAGACGAGCGTGATCGCGCAGGGCCTGCCCGTCCCGACGAACCGCGAGGTCGCCCGCGTGCTGGACCGGGCGGTCCGCGAGGCGGGCTCGGTCCCCGGATGGGTCGCGACCGATGACGGCGCCGTCCGGGTCGGGCTCGACGCGGCGACGCTCGACCGGCTCGCCGAGCCCGGGGGCGCCGTCAAGGTCGCGCGGCGCGACATCCCGCTCGCCGTCGAGTCCGGGGCGCTCGGCGGGACGACCGTGTCGGCGACCGTGTGGGCGGCGGCGGCGGCGGGTATCGCGGTCTCCGCGACGGGCGGCATCGGAGGCGTGCATCCGGGCTCGGACGACGTGTCGGCCGACCTCCTCGAGCTGGCCAGGAACCCCGGGCTGCTCGTGTGTTCGGGTCCGAAGTCGATCGTCGATCCGGTCGCGACCGCCGAGCGCCTCGAGGAGCTCGGCGTGGCCCTGGTCGGCTACGGCGTCGACCGGCTCCCGTTCTTCCTCGTACGCCAAACGCCCGTCGAGCTGGAGCACGTGGTGCACGATCCCGTCGAGGCTGCGTCCGTCGTCGGAGCCGCGCGACGGCTCGGTGCGCGGTCGACGATCTTGCTGTGCAACCCGATCCCGGAAGCGGGGGGGCTCGACCCGCGGGTGGTGGAGGAGGCGGTCGAGCGCACCCTCGAGCGCGCGCGGACCCAGCGGGTGCATGGGAAGGACCTGACGCCGTTCCTGCTGTCGGCGCTCGCCGAGGAGACGGACGGGCGGAGCCTGCGGGCCAACGTCGCGCTGCTGGAGGCGAACGCCTCGCTCGCCGGACGGATCGCCGAGGCGCTCAGCGGCCTCGAGCGTCGCGGCTGACGAACTCCTCGGCGAGGATCGCCCACCGCACGTGGTCGCGCCAGCGGCCCGCGATCTTCAGGTACCGGGGCGAGTACCCCTCGCGGCGGAACCCGAGCCGCTCCACGAAGGCCATCGACGCGTCGTTGTCCGGCTGGACGTTCGCCTCCACGCGGTGCAGCCCGAGCGTCGCGAACGCGTGCCGCAGCACGAGGCCGATGCCCTCGCTCATGTACCCGCGCCGCGCGTGCGGTTCGAACGCGTAGAACCCGAGGTAGGCGTTTCGGAAGTTCCCCAGGAAGATCTGCGACAGCGTCGCGACGCCCGCGAGGTCGTCGTCGTCGCGGCGGCAGATCAGGAAGGAGGCGACGTCCGGCTGGCGCGAGCGCCGCAGGTGGGCCTCGAACGCCACGGAGGAATCCGGCGCGTGCACCCACCCGCGGTGCAGCCGGCGGCTCGCGCGTGTCCGGGTGACGAACGCGTCCGCGTCGCGCGCGCTCGGGTACCGCAGGTAGACCTCGCGACCGACCTCGACCGGGCGCCTCACCGCGAGCCCTTCAACGGAGCACCCTCAACGCAACCAGGTCTTCGCGATCGCCTTGGTGAAGTTCCAGCCGTAGCGGAGCGACTTCGGCTTCTTCGACTCGCCGCCGCGTCGCGTGAGGAACGTGACCGGCACCTCCACGATGCGGGCGCGCTGTCGGAGGGCCTCGATCGTGACCTCGGACGTCCAGAACTGGTCCTGCTCCAGCAGCAGCTTGCGCAGCGTGTCGGCGCGCGTCGCGCGGTAGCCGCTCGAGATATCGGTCACCCGCTGCCCGGTGAGGACGGTCACGACCCACGAGAAGAAGTGCACACCGGCGTGGCGGATCAGCGGCCCGCGCTCGAAATCGCCGAGCATCCGGGAGCCGTTCACGTGGTCGGCCCCCATCTCGACGATCGGCTTGATCAGGGTCGGGAGCTCCTCGGGCTGGTGCTGTCCGTCGGCATCGAGCGTCACGACGATGTCGGCGCCGAGCTTCAGCGCGATGTCGTACCCGACCCGCAGCGCGAGTCCGCCCCCCCGTCGGATCGGCAGACGGGCGACGAGGGCGCCGGCCGAGCGCGCCGCATCGTCGGTCCCGTCGTCCGAGCAGTCGTCGACGACGATCGGGACGACGCGGTAGCCCTCCACCTCCTCCGGCATCGCGTGGATCACCGCGCCGACGTTCTCCGCCTCGTTGTACGCCGGTGAGATCGTCGCGATGAACGGCCCCTGCGGGACGACCGCCTGCGCGCGCTGCCAGTCGAACTCGCGCTGCCCGAGCGCCTCGACGAGGAGCCTGATGCTGCGTTCGCTCGAGTCGACGTAGGTCTGCATCCTGAACAGCAGCGCGAACAGCACGATCACGGCGATCATCAGCGCGCCGGTCAGCCGCTGCCCGGTTCCGGGCCGGAAGTTAAGCGTCTCGAACACCGGGTTGAACAGGTTCGGCCAGGTCGCGAGCAGCAGGATCGCCGTCGACACGAACCAGGTGATGATCAGGTTCAGACGGCTGACCTCGCGGCGCCGGTAACGGACGACCGCGACCGCGAACAGCGCCACGGCGAAGACCCCACCGAGGATCCGAAGCGCGAGCATCCTCCGCTAGGAGCTGGTCGGCTGGCGGATGCCGGCCCGCCAGCGCGTCGCCGGCATGATGTGGTCCGCGATCACCCGGTCCCGGTGCGCCGAGATCTGGTCGAACATCGACTCGATCAGCGTCTCGGACAGCAGGTGCGGCCTCAGGCCGAGATCGAGCAGCTTGGTGTGCACCGGGTGGTAGTAGTGCTCCTCGAGCTCGACGCGGGGGTTGTCGACGTGGTCGACCTGGACGTTCAGCCCGTGGTGGGCACCGGCCTCGTGGACCTTCTCGGCGAGCTCCACGATCGAGAACTGCTCGGTGAACTGGTTGAACACACGGTACTCGCCGGCCGCGGGCGGGTTCATCACGGACAGCTCGACGCACTGCAGCGTGTCGACGATGTTCAGGTAGCCGCGGGTCTGACCGCCTCGGCCGTACGCGGTCAACGGGTGTCCGATCACGGCCTGGAGGCAGAAGCGGTTCAACGCGGTGCCGAACACCTCGTCGTAGTCGAACCGCGTCGCGAGGCGCGGATCGAGCCTGGTCTCGTCGGTCTCGATCCCGTACACGACGCCCTGGTTCAGATCCGTCGACCGGAGCCCCCAGATCCGGCACACGAAGTGGATGTTGTGTGAGTCGTGCACCTTCGTGAGGTGGTAGAAGCTGCCGGGAAGCTTGGGGAACGGCAGGACGTCGGCGCGCCCCTTGTGTTCGATCTGGATGAAGCCTTCCTCGATGTCGATGTTCGGTGTGCCGTATTCGCCCATCGTGCCGAGCTTGACGAGGTGCGCTTCGGGCGTGAACTCGTTCATCGCCCACAGGACGTTGAGCGTCCCCGTGACGTTGTTGTCGTGCGTGAAGACGGCGTGTTCCCGGTCGATCATCGAGTACGGCGCCGAGGGCATCTCGCCGTAGTGGACGATCGCCTCGGGCCGGAAGTCTCGGAACACGCGCTCGACGACATCCCACTCCCGCAGGTCGCCCTCCGTCACGCCGATCTCGAGCCCGGCCACGTCCTTCCAGACCCTCGCGCGTTCGGGGAGCGAGCCGAGGATCGCGGTCAGCGAATCCGTCCCGGCCTCGGCGTGCGCGCGCCGGCGCAGGTAGTTGTCGACGGCGTGGACCTCGTGGCCGCGGCGCGAGAAGTGCATCGCGGTCGGCCAGCCGAGGTAGCCGTCGCCGCCCAGGATCAGGATCCGCATCGAGGTCCTTTCAGCTCGGATGGTCGGCGGTGCAAGGCAACGGGCGCTATCCTACCCAAGGCCGTGACCTGCGGAAACGGCTCCGGTCAGACCATCGCCGCGAGGTCGGCGAGGACGCGGTCGACCTCGTCGGGCGTGTTGTAGTGGCAGAACCCGATCCGCACGGCGCCGCCCGTCGGCTCCAGCCCCAGCCGCTGCATCAGCTCGAGCGCATAGTAGTGTCCGTCCCACACGAACACCCCGCGCTCGCCGAGCGCCTTCGCGGTGTCGAGCGGGTGCTCATCGCCGACGCGCACGGCGAACGTCGGCGTCCGCTCGGTGACGCGTGCCACGTCCGCGATCCCGTACAACACGACGCCGTCGATCGACACGACGCCGTCGAGGAAGCGCCCCGCGAGCTGCGCCTCGTACGGCCCGATCGCGTGGGTGAACGCAGAACGTACGCGGTCCCGGCGTGAGCCGGTGGCGTCGCCGAGCGATGCGAGGTACTCCACGGCGGCGACGAACCCGGCGAGCCCCTCGTGGTTCTGGGTGCCGGTCTCCCAGCGGTGCGGGAGTTGTTCGTCGGCGGGCCGGACCTTGTAGGGCCGGAGCCGCCTGAGCACGTCGCGCCGTCCGAACAGGAGCCCGAGGTGCGGCCCGAAGATCTTGTACGGCGAGCACACGAGCAGGTCCGCTCCCAGCGCGCGCACGTCGATCGAACGGTGCTGGGCCGCATGGACCGCGTCGATGGCGACCAGCGCCTCGGGCGCCAGCTCGCGGACGAGTCGCACGATGTCCGCGGCGGGGGTCACGGTTCCGACCGCGTTCGACGCGAGCGTGAACGCGACGACGCGCGTTCGCTCGCCGAGGAGCGAGGCGAGCGATCCGGCGTCGAGCGACACGTCGGCCTCACGGATGTCGGCCCACCGGACCGTCGCCCCCGTGTCTTCGGCGGCCATGACCCAGGGGCGGATGTTCGCGTCGTGATCCAAGCGCGTGACGACCACCTCGTGACCGGGTCCGAGCGTTCGCCCGATCGATCGCGAGATCTGGAACAGCAGCGAGGTCGCGTTTGGGCCGAACACGACCTCGTCCGGGTCGGCCCCGAGCAGGTCGGCGGCCGCGCCGTGCGCCCGGTCGATCAGGTCGTCGGTCTCCTGGCTGGTGGCGAACGCGCCGTGGAGGTTGGCGTTCGACGTCTCGAGGTAGGAGGCCATGGCGTCGATCACCGAGCGTGGCACCTGCGTCCCGCCGGGCGCGTCGGCGAAGACCACGGGTCGCCCGTCCTGCTCGCGCGCGAGCGCGGGAAAGCGCGCGCGGACGGCCGACACGTCGAACCGGGACATCACGTCAGAGGGTACCTGCTCGCGCCACGGCGGCGCTGAGCAGCGAGCGTCTCCCGAGGCCCGAGGGCGTCTGGTGCCGTCGCAGGTCACACGACGTTCCAGCCGGGCGGGAGCTCCGGGAGGGGCCACGACGGGTCCGGGCGCCAGCTCGACCAGTCGCGGTCGAACGGATGCTCCCTGGCCATCGCCCGACGCCGTCCTCGGTCGGCGGCCTCGCGGAACGCCGCGGCGCGCTCGCGCGTGACCAGTCCGCGGGAGACCGCCTCCGCGAGCTCGTCCTCATCCTTCCAGCGCCACGTCGCGAGGTCGGGCTCGATCACGACGTCGAGGAAGCATTCGGTCGTGTCGAACCCGATCGGCGTCGCGCGCAACGGATCCTCGACGTTCACGTACCAGAGCCGGAACCGCCAGGAGGGGTCCCACATCGCGATGATCGCGTAGGCCTCGCTCGGCCACGCGAACGAGAGCACGTGGTGGGCATGCCGATCGCTGGGGCGGAGCACCCAACGATCGGTCGGGATCCTGAGCTCGCGCCCGTCCTCGTCGCACGCGACCATCACGGTCGTGTCGTACGGCGTGAAGAGGATCCGCGAGTCCTCGTCGTCACGGACCACGACCGTCGCGCGGGCCGACCAGATCCGCCCGTCCCACAGCTCGCGCAGCACGGCCGTCTGGCCGGGCGAGCGGCCCACGTCAGCCGACCCGGCGGTCGAAAGCCTCGTTCGCCTGGCGGAGCAGGCGCTCGCTCGTCTGCTTCAGCTGAGTGAGGTCGGCGCGGAGCTGCGCGACGCGCTCCTCGTCCTCGAGCGACGCGGCGTTGATCTCGACGTTGAACACGCCGATCCGCACCGCCGAGAACAGCATCTGCGCCGCGGCGGCGCCGTCCGACGCCGCGTTCTGGTTCCCGAGCTCGATCGCCTGGACCGAGAGGGGGAGCAGCTGCTCGGCGCGCTGCGCGATGTCGAGCGGCACCGTTGCCGCGCCGACGAACGCGAGCTGCATCGCCCCGCGACGCGCCTGCTTCTCCTCCTCGGTCGCCTTCGGCATCCGGATCGCCTCCATCACCGCGTCGAAGGCCTTGGCGTCTCGGTCGGCGAGCGATAGGAACTCGGCGTGCGCCTCGTCCGCTCGGTCGGCGATCGACCGCATCGCATCCGTAACGCCCTCGTAGCCGGGGCGGTCGACGGTCAGCTTCGCCACCATCGAGATCAACGCCGCGCCCGCCGCGCCGGCGAGGCCGGCGACGGCGCCGCCACCGGGTGTGGGGCTGTCCGAGCCGAGCCGGTCCAGGAACTCGGCGATCGTCTGCGACGCGATGCCGCCATGATCCGCGTCGCCGTTCACGAGCCGCTCGAGGATCTGTCCGTCCGCATCGAATCCCTCCAGTCGTAGGTACGCGACGTCGTCGTCACCGAGCGCCGCCTGCGGCACGAGCCCGATGATCTCGCTGTCGGTCACCTCGAGGCCGCGCGCCCCGGCCTCCCGAGCGACCGCGTCGAACGCCGCACGGAGCCCGGTGACCTCGAAGTCGACGAGGTTCATCGACACCGTCACGGCGTCCCGTTCGGGGACGGGGAACCCGATCGCGCGGACCGCCGGCAGCCCGCCGGAGGACTCGCGGACCACCCTGGCGATCTGCTTCGCGGCACCTTCGTCGGTCCCCGACAGGTACACGTTGAACGCGATCAGCGGCTTGCGCGCACCTACCGCCACGGCGCCGGCACGGCCGATCTCGTGCGGGCCCGCGTCCGGCAGCCGCTCCCCTCGGGCCACCGCGTCCCGCAGTCCCTCGTACTCACCGCGTCTGACCTCGGCGAGGCTGGCCCGTTCCGGTGACAGCGCCGCCTCGCCGTAGAGGTAGACGGGGAGGCCGAGCATCTCCGCGAGCTCTCGCGCCACGCCGCGCGCGAGCTCTACGACCTCGCCCATCGTCACACCACGGACCGGGACGAAGGGGATCACGTCCACCGCGCCCATCCGCGGATGGCCACCCTGGTGCCGCTCCATGTCGATCAGCTCGACGGCCTTCGTGGCGCCCGCGACGGCGCTGCGGCGGACGGCGTCGGGATCGCCGAGGACGGTCGTGTCCAGCCGGTGATGGTCCGGGTCCGCCTGTCGGTACACCACGCGCGCGCCGGGGACCTCGAGCGCCGAGACGATCGCCTCGATCACGTCCGGCCGCCGACCCTCGCTGAAGTTCGGCACGACCGCGACGAGCGGTCGGACGGCGTCGGCGTCGGCGGTCACGCCGGAACCTTATCCACTGCCCCGCACGTAGGATTGCCGCGTGAGCTCGGCCGCTCCGACGTGCGACGTCCTGCCGATGATGGTCGCCGAGCTCGTGCTGCCCGAGGACCATCCACAGGCCGGTGAGACGTTCGCGATCGTCGCCCACGTCGTGACGCATCGCGACGGCGTGCTGCTGTTCGACACCGGGGTGGGGGAGGGCAACGCCGAGATCGAGGAGCTGTTCCATCCGCGCCGAGTGACGCTCGAGGACGCACTGGCGGCGCACGGGGTGTCGATCGCCGACGTGACGGCCGTCGCGAATTGCCACCTGCACTTCGATCACTCGGGACAGAACGCGCGGTTCCGCGGCGTGCCGATCTTCGCGCAGCGGGTCGAGCACGAGATGATCCACACCCGGGACTACACGATCCCCGAGTGGGTCGACTTCCCGGGCGCGACGTACGAGCTGCTCGATGGCCAGGGCGAGATCGCGCCCGGCGTCCGGTTGATCCCGACCCCCGGTCACTCGCCGGGCCACCAGTCGCTCGTCGTCGATACCGGCGACGAGATGGTCGTCGTCGCCGGTCAGGCGGTGTTGTCGAAGGCCGAATGGGAGGGCGCCACCGATCCGGCCCTCTCGGGTGCCGTGGGATCGTGGGACGAGGGAGCGTACGCGGCGTCCGTCTCGCGGCTGCGCGCTCTCGACGCAGACCGGGTCCACTTCGCGCACGATCCGTCCGTGTGGCGCCGGCGATGACGGCGTCACCGGTCGACCTCGCACGCGCGTTCGTCGACGACGAGGTGCGCCCGAACGTCGCGACGTGGGAGGCCGGTGCCCGGTACCCACGCGACGCGGTCGCCGCGTCCGGTCTGACCGGGCTGTTCGCCCCGGCGGCGACCGGCGGCCTCGACCTGTCGTTCCCCGACGGGATGGCCGTGTTCGAGGAGCTCGGCCGCGGCGACGCCGCGCTCGCGTTCTCGCTGTCGATGCACAACGCGGTGACGTCCGTGGTCACGCGCGGCGGCGGCCAGCTCGCCCGCCGCTGGGGCGAGGGTCTCGTCCGCGGTCGGGCGCTCGGCGGCTTCTCGCTCACCGAACCGCACGCGGGCTCTGACGCGACGACGATCCGCACGCGGGCGACCGAGACGGCGGACCGATGGCGCGTCACCGGACGCAAGGCGTGGGTCTCGCTCGCCGGCGAGGCGGACGTCTTCCTCGTGGTGTGCAAGACGACCGACGAACCCGGTCACCGGGACGTCGCGATCGTGGCCGTCGAACGAGCGGCGGACGGGGTGTCGTTCCCGACGATCTACCGCACCGACCGAGCGGCGTTCCTGCCGATCGGGGAGATGCAGCTCGACGAGGTGCCGGGCGTCCTCGTCGCGCCGCCGGGCGAGGGGATGCGCGCCGCGCTCGCCGCGATCGACGTCGCGCGGTGCGACATCGCCGCGATCGCGAACGGCCTGCACGCCGAGGCGCTCGACGTCGCGCTGCGGTACGGGCGTGACCGGCAGGTGTTCGGCGCGCCCGTGATCGAGCATCAGGGCATCGCCTGGGCGCTCGCCGACACGGTGACCGAGCTCGAGGCAGGCCGGATGCTCACCAGGAGGGCGGCGTGGCGGCTGGGCACACCGGAGGCCACCGTCGCGGTCGCGCACGCCAAGCGGTTCTGCCCAGACGCCGCGCTCCGCGCCTCGGTCCTGGCGAGCGAGGTCCTCGGGGCGTACGGATGGCTGGAGGACCACCCGCTCGCGCGGTTCATCTCGCTCGCGAAGATGCTCCAGGTCGTCGATGGGACGACCGAGATCCAGCGGGTCGTGATCGCTCGCGAGCTCGCCCGTCGCGCCCGCGAGCTGTAGGCGCCCGACGGGAACCGCATCTTGACGGCTGTCGGAGGCGTGGCGTACGCTCGCCTGTGGTCGAACATATGTTCGATTCCAGAACGAGGCGAGCGTCCGATGTCGAAGCGGTACGACGAGCAGGTCGAGGTGCGGGTCGAGCGCGACGCCGGGATGCCGGCGGCGTTCGTCTGGCGGGGCCGCCGGTACGAGGTCGCCGACGTGATCGGCAGGTGGCGGATCGAGGGCCGATGGTGGGCCGACGGGCGCGACCGTGAGTACTGGCGCGTCGAGGCGCGAGGCGGCGCCGTCTGGGACCTGTACCACGACCGACGTGCCGACCGCTGGCACCTGGAACGACTCTGGGACTAAGTGCCGATCGCCGTGGCCACCGTCCGAAGGTCCCGCACGAACGCCTCCATCTCCGAGTGCCGCGTCCCGTCGTCCTGCGCCCGCAGGATCGACGACGGGTGCACCGTCGCGGTGACGAGCGGCTCGAGCGGCGTGTCGACGAACTCGCCGCGGTGCTGGGTCACCTTGAAGCCGCGGCCGATCACGGCCTGCGCCGCCGTCGCGCCCAGGCAGACGATGACCTTCGGCTTCACGACGCTCAGCTCTGCCTGCAGCCACGGGTTGCACGCGCGGATCTCCTCGGTGTTCGGCTTCTTGTGGATCCGCCGCTTGCCGCGCGGCTCCCACTTGAAGTGCTTCACGGCGTTCGTGACGTACACCTCGTCGCGGTCGATCCCCGCCTGCTCGAGCGCGGTGTCGAGGAGCTTGCCGGCCGGCCCGACGAACGGCGCGCCCTCTCGGTCCTCCCGGTCGCCCGGCTGCTCACCGATCAGCATCACGTCGGCGCCGGGGCGGCCCTCGCCGAACACGACTTGGGTCGCGTTCGCGTACAGGTCGCACCCCCGGCAGCCCTGGGCGGCCTCCGCCATCGCGGGCAGCGTCCGTTCCGCCGGCAGGAAGTCGGCGGCGGACCGGGCCGGTTCGGCCGCTCGACGCACCATGACCTTCCATCTACCCGCGTCGGTGTAGCGCGATGCGCGAGGGGTTCGTCCATCTCGACGTCCGCTCCTTCTTCTCACTGAAGGACGGCGCGTTCTCGCCGGAGGAGCTGGCCGTCCGGGCCGCCGAGCTCGGGTTCCGGTCGGTGGCGCTGACCGATCGCGATGGGCTCTACGGCGCCACGAGGTTCGTCGACGCCTGCGCGAAGGTCGGCGTCCGGCCGATCCTCGGCGCGACCGTCACGATCGACGGGGGTGGCTCGGTCGTCCTGCTCGCGATCGATGCGACCGGCTACGCGAACCTGTGCCGGCTGCTGACCGACGCGCACATGCTCGGCGAACGGGGCGAGCCGTCGCTCGGCGTCGAGCAGGTCTGTGCGCACGCGGCCGGGCTCGTCGCGATCGCCGGACCGGCATCCGTACCCGGTGCGCTCGCCGTCGCCGGCATCCCGGGTGCGGCAGCGCTCGCCATCGCGCCGCTGCGCGAGGCGTTCGGCGACCGCCTATCCATCGGCATCCAGCACCGGCTCGAAGCGCGGTCGAACGACGAGATCCGCGCGTTGCTGCGGCTGGCGGAACGGGTCGGCGTCCGTGCCGTCGCGACGAACCCCGTTCGGTACCTCGTTCCCGAGGACGCCTTCCTGGCGGACGCCCTCGAGTGCATGCGCGAGATCGTGCCGATCAACCGGCACAACGTGAGCCGCGTGAACGCCGAGGGGTGGCTGAAGCCGGCCGAGACCATGCGGCGGCTCTTCGTCGAGCGGCCGGAACTGTGCGACGCGACGCTCGCGATCGAGGAGATGTGCGCGTTCGACCTCGGGCTGCGGACCGTGCACTTCCCCGAGTTCCCGACGCCGTCCGGGCGCTCGGCGTCGTCGGTGCTGGCCGAGCGGTGCTGGCGTGGGATCGAGCGGCGCGGCCTCGCGCCGACCCATCACATCCGCGACCGGCTCGACCACGAGCTCGACATGATCCACAAGCTCGGGTACTCGGCTTACTTCCTGACGGTCGCCGACATCGTCGAGGACATCCGCGCGATGGGGATCCGGTGCGCGTGCCGGGGGAGCGCGGCGGGTTCGTTCGTCTGCTACCTCACCGGCATCTCCGACGTCGACCCGGTCCGGCACGACCTCGTCTTCGAGCGGTTCCTGAACCCGCTCCGCGACGAGCTGCCCGACATCGACATCGACGTCGAATCGGCGCGGCGCGAGGACGTCTACGACATGGTGCTGTCGCGCCACGGCGACGACCGGACCGCCTGCGTCGCGATGGTCGAGACCTACCGGGCCCGCGCCGCGGTCCGCGAGGTCGGCAAGGCCCTCGGTCTGCCCGAGGTCGAAGTCGACACGGTCGCCAAGGCGTTCCCGCACATCGGCGCGCACCACATCCGCCGGGCGATCCAGGAGCTGCCCGAGCTCGCGGGGTCCAACCTGAACGCCGGCCAGCTCGAGCTCCTGTTCCGCGTGGCCGAACGACTGAACGGGTTCCCGCGGCACCTGGCGCTGCATCCGAGCGGGATCGTCCTGTCGAACGACGACCTGGTGGCACGCGTGCCGCTCGAGCGGTCGTTCCAGGGCTACCGGATGATCCAGGCCGACAAGGACGACGTCGAGCTCCTCGGCTATCTGAAGCTCGACGTCCTCGGCGTGCGGATGCTCTCCGCGATGCGCCACTGCCTGGACGAGGTCGCACGCACGCGCGACGAGAAGATCGACCTGGACCGGATCCCGGACGATGACTCGGCGACGTTCGAGCTGATCCGCCGCTCGGACACGCTCGGTTGCTTCCAGATCGAATCGCCGGGCCAGCGCGAGCTGCTCCAGAAGTTCCAGCCCGACCGGTGGGAGGACCTGATCGTCGACATCTCGCTGTTCCGCCCCGGCCCGGTGAAGTCGGACATGATCACGCCGTTCCTGAAGCGCCGCGCCGGGATGGAACGGCCGGTCTACCTGCATCCGGCGTTCCGCGCCGGCCTCCGCGAGACCTTCGGCGTGATCGTCTACCACGAGCAGGTGATGCGGACCGTCGCCGCCGTGACCGGCTGCGATCTCTCCGAGGCCGACCGCGTCCGCCGCCACCTGTCCGACGACATCGAGGTCGAGCAGATCGAGCCGTGGTTCCTCCGGCGCGCGATGGAGAACCTGCACCTGTCCGACGAGGACGCCGAACGGATCTGGCACGAGGTCCGGTCGTTCGCCTCGTTCGGCTTCTGCAAGGCGCACGC
>DATHSY010000177.1:0-7579 GCA_035463715.1 Actinomycetota bacterium
CTCTACGCGAACCGAACGGACACCGAGGGCGACACGCGGGTCACGGAGTTCGCCTTCGCGGACGGCCATGCGGTGACGTCATCGGAACGCGACGTGCTCGTGGTCGATCAGCCATACGCGAACCACAACGGAGGCGCGATCGCGTTCGGTCCGGACGGCTACCTGTACATCGCGCTCGGCGACGGGGGAAGCGGCGGCGACCCTCATGGCAATGGACAGTCGCTGTCGACGCTGCTCGGCAAGCTGCTGCGGATCGACCCCAGACCCACGGGAGGCGCCGCATACGGGATCCCGCCCGACAACCCGTTCGTCGGCCAGGACGGAGCGCGGCCGGAGATCTGGGCCTACGGTCTGCGGAACCCGTGGCGGTTCTCGTTCGACCGCGAGACGGGTGACCTGTGGATCGGGGATGTGGGCCAGAACGCTTGGGAGGAGATCGACATGGAACCCGCCGGATCATCCGGCGGACGGAACTACGGCTGGAACGTCCTCGAAGGCTCGCACCCGTACGCGGGTGGATCGACGGGCGGGATGACGCCGCCCGTGTACGAGTACGCGAACGGTGATGGGACCTGCTCGGTCACAGGGGGTTACGTGTATCGGGGGAGTGCGATCCGGGTGCTCGACGGGTGGTACGTCTTCGCCGACTACTGCCTGGGCCACTTGGAAGCCATCCGCCTCCGCGCCGACGGGTCAGTGCGCCACAAGCGGCTGATCGCGACCGTGGGCGCGATCACGTCGTTCGGACAGGATCCAACGGGTGAGGTCTACGCGATGTCTCGCTCCGGCGGCGTGTACAGGCTGACGTCCCTCTGAGTCCCGGGCCGGTCGACTTTGCTCCGTCTTCCACCCGGTCATAGGGTGGTCACAGCATCAGACAGGAGGACGTCATGGGTCGTCGTCGGTGGTCGTCGCTCGGGCGGATGCTGTTCGCCGCCTCGCTCTTCGTGGTCGCCGCGCTCGCATTCGCCGGTCCCGCCGCGGCGCAGTCATCGGACGAGGGTGTCGAGTCCGACGACCAGATCGTCCTGAACGGTACGCTCGTCGTGCCCGAGGGCGAGACCGTCGGCGTGGCGGTCATCCTGAACGGTTCCGCCACGATCGAGGGCGCGGTCCGCGAGAGCGTCGTCGTCCTGAACGGGGACGCCGAGATCTCGGGCTCGGTCGCCGAGGACGTCATCGTCGTCAACGGCGATCTCGTGGTCCGATCGGGGGCCGAGGTTGGCGGCGACCTCGTGAGTCGGGACACGCCCGTCGTCGAGGACGGGGCGAGGGTTCGCGGTTCGACCACCAACATCGCCACCCGGTTCGACTGGGACGGGTTCGGGTTCGCCAGCCGCTTCGCGTGGTGGGTCGCCTACTCCGTGTCATCGCTCGTCCTGGGGCTCGTGCTGCTGTTGGTGCTTCCCGCCCTGGGCGGCTCGGCGATCGCAGCGTGGCGCGACCGCACGGGCGAGGCGATCGCGTGGGGCGTCGGCGTGTTCTTCCTGCTCCCGCTCGTCGCGGTGCTGCTGATCGTCACGATCATCGCGCTGCCGCTCGGGCTGTTCACCCTCTTCGCGTTCGGGCTGCTGTACACGATCGGGTACGTCGCGGGACTGATCGTCGTCGGACGCCTGGTGATGAAGCCTCCGACGTCGCGCTTCCTCTCGTTCCTCGTCGGCTGGGTGATCGCGCGCGGACTCGCGTTGATCCCAGTCGTCGGAGGGCTCGCGTGGCTGCTCGCGACGGTCGTCGGCCTCGGGGTCCTCGTCGTGGTGGCCCGACGACACCAGGCCCCGGAGGACACGACATCGCCGGTGGCGGCGCAAACTCCACCCCCACCGCCAGCGACCGCGTGATCGATCGCCGTTAGAGCACGTGCGAGACGTCGCGCACGAGGAGGAGCGCGCCGACCGCCGCGATGGCCGCGATAGCCGCTCTTCCTAGCCACGACGCGGGGTTCGACGACCACAGCGCCACGAGCCGCTCGCGTCCGATCGCGAGTGCGAGCGCGACGGCGGCCACGACCGCGGCGGCGGGCGGGACGATCACCAACACCGGCGTGGCCACGACGAGCCCCGCGATCCAGACCGCCGAGCGTCCGAAGCTGGAGTCGTCGGAGATCAGCCGTTCGGCGAGGAGCGGGATCCCGACCCCGTACGCCGCCGGGATCGCGACGAACATCAGCACCGCGAGCCACAGGGGCGCGAGCGCGGTGAAGTCGATGCCCTCGGGGCGGATCAAGAGCGCGCCGCCTACCGTCGCGGCCAGTGCGCCGAACACCCATGGCCGCGCCGCCCGAGGGAACCACCCGCGAACCCCGATATAGACGAACCCGCTCCACACGCCGACGACGGTCGCGAGCAGGATCAGGAAGAGCGTCGCGCCGGTGAACGCGCCGATCGTGAAGCCGTCGTCGGTCTCGAGGCCGGTGAGCGAGGGGTTCGACGTCACCCGCAGGACGAACATCGCGAGCCGCCCGCCGATGCCGCCGACGAGCAGGCCGACCACGAACCCGGCGGTGATGCCGGCCGACAGGAGACGAGCGGCGGATGCCGCATCTCGCCGAAGGGACGGCCGTCCTACGACCTGCATCGATGTATCGTCCGCCGGGACGTGGTGCGACGCAATCCCATAGCCCGAACTAGATGCGCGATCAGTCGGTCGGGTGCTCGGCGACGCCGACGGCGAGGTTGATCGCACCCGCGATCGCGAGGCCGAGCCCCGTCCCGCCAAACACGTCGAGCGGGTTGTGGGCGCCGAGGTAGACCCGCGCGAAGCACACGAGCGCGAGCACGCTCCACGGGATCGCCTTCCACCAACCGCGGAGGTACGGCGAGACCAGAGCGGCGACCGAGGCGGTCAGCGCTGCGTGTCCGGACACGAACGCCAGGCCCCGGACCGGCACGCCGCGTGCGATCGCGTCGGGTGTGCTGACGGCCGGCCGCTCTCGGTGGACGACCACCTTGACGAGGCGCTCGGAGAGCAGCTTCAGGGCGGTGGCGACGAGGAGCTTGCCGGCGAGCAGCCGGCGGTGCAGGACGAATGCGATCGTCGCCGCGACCGGCCCGAGCGCCAGCGTGCCGAGGAACTGGGCCGCCCGCATCGGCGCTTCGAGCCAGGACGGTAGCCCGTTGATCGCGTGGAAGAGCGACGCCTCCCAGCCGTCGACGCGGCCGTTGCTCGCCATCGTGCCCGTGACGACCAAGACGATCAGCCCACCGGCGAGCCAGATCACGTCCAGCCGCCGCCGACGGATCGTAGGGTGCGCGGCGGACGTAGCCGGCGGGTCGTGCACGGCGGGAACCTTATCCGGCAACGCGAGCGGCGAGCGGCGAGCGGCGAGCGGCCTCCTGCTAGGCTCGCGCGATCGTGGGCGAACCCGCCGAGGGCCGGACACGGACGTCACCGCTCCGGCGGTTCCTCAGGATCGCCGTCTCGGTCGCGATCGTCGTCGGCGTCTTCGCGTACGCGATCCCGCAGATCGCTGATTACTCGGAGGTCTGGTCGACCCTCAGGGAACTGACGCCGATCGAGCTCTGGTCGCTCGTCGCCGCGACGATGTTCAATCTCGCGACGTACTGGCTCGTCAACATGAGCGCGCTTCCCGGACTCCCGCTGTGGCGCTCGGCGATCCTCACGCAGACGACGACGTCGGTCGCGAACACGGTCCCGGCCGGCGGTGCCGTCGCCGTCGGGCTCACGTACGCGATGCTGACGTCGTGGGGGTTCGACTCACAGGCGATCGCGCTCTACGTGGGCGTCACCGGGATCTGGAACGTCCTGATGAAGTTGGCGCTGCCGGTCGTCGCCCTCGGGCTCCTCGCGTTCACGGGGGGAGTGAACGCGGCCCTGGCCACGGCCGCGGCGGTCGGTCTCGTTGCGCTGGTCATCGCGCTCGTCCTGTTCGCGCTCGTGCTGTGGAAGAAGGAGTTCGCGCGCCGGATCGGGGATCGGCTCGGCCGGATCGTGTCCGCGCTGCGCAAGCCGCTCCGCCGTCCGGCGGTCGAGGGCTGGGGTGAGGGGGCCGTCGGCTTCCGCAAGCGGACGATCAAGCTGGTCGCGAAGCGCTGGCCGGCGCTCACGCTCTCGACCATCGTCAGCCATCTCGCCCTCTGGCTCGTCCTGCTGCTCGCGTTGCGGCACGTCGGGGTCTCGGAACGTGACGTGTCGACCCCGGCAACGCTCGCGGTGTTCGCGTTCGGCCGGCTCATCACCGCCCTGCCGATCACCCCGGGAGGGCTCGGCGTCATCGAGCTCGGATACATCGGCGGGCTCGTCGCGGCTGGCGGGCCTCGTCCCGAGGTGGTCGCCGCGGTCCTGTTGTTCCGCGTGCTGACCTACGCGGTTCAGATCCCGCTCGGCGGACTCACGTACCTGGTGTGGCGGGGCGGGCTCAGGCGTACCGAGACGCGGGCGACGGCCTAGCCCTCACACGGCGGCGCGCCGGCCCCGCAGAGCGTGAGGCCGAAGTCGTCGCGGACACGCTCGACGTACACCGATCTCGCGACGAAGGACAGCGCCTCGTCGGCCTCGAGCGCGAGGGTCGGCGCGGCGCCCTGCGCGAACCGGTACCGGTAGGTGATGCACCCGCCGTCGAAGACGTAGTAGCGGTTCGCGACGTACGCGGGGTCCAGCGACACCGGCTCCTCGAACCGCCGGGTCCCCGCCTCGTCGGGCGCCGGGTCCACCTCGATGGCGTCGCCGACGTCGCAGCGCGGCGTCAGGATCGCCTCGACCGCGCGGATCCCGGCCCGGTCGGACTCGAGCCACATCCGGGCCGCGCCGCTCTCGACCAGGCTCCCCTCGAACCGCCACCCCGGTCGCAGGGCGTCGACGCACGGCAGGAGCGTCGCGGACGGTACGGCCTGTGCCGTGAGGATGAAGAAGGGGTCGTCCTCGCGACCGCAGGCGGGCGCATCGCCTCCGGCGCCGGGCGCGCACGCCGACGCAACCAGGAACAGGAAGATGATCACGCTCGCGTGCCGCACCCTCACGCGAACACCGTCCAGTTCGAGAGCACGAACCCGACCGCGATGAAGGCACCGAGCGCCACCGTTGCGGTCAGCGCCGCCCGTCGGAGGCTCCATCGTTGGATCGAGATCGGGGCGTGGGCCGGCCCGAGCTCACGGAAGCGTGCCGCGAGATCTCGATCGTCGAGCTTCAGCTGGGTACGCAGTTGCGACGGGCTCGCGACACCGCGCGTGGCCGCGAAGGCTTCGGCGATCTCGTCGGGCGTGAAGTACCGCACCGCCGTTCCGTACACGCGGTCCGGATCGGAGCGGAGCGCGAGCACGAGCAGCATGTTCGCGAGGTCCACGGCCTGCCGCCAAGGCGACGGCCGCACCTGAACGAAGAACACGTCGATCAGGCGAAGCTCCCCGTCCTGCACCATCAGGTTCGCCGGCTTGACGTCGCGGTGCGCGAGCCCCGCATCCCAGAGCCGGCGTACGAGTCGCAAGCCCTGGTCGATGATCGCGTCGTCGACGGTCGCGTCGCCGAGCTCGACCGCGCCGTCGAAGAACTCCATCACGATCAGGTACTCGCGCTCGGGTGTGATCTCGACGACCCCGTAGGGCAGCGGCGTGGGGAGGCCGAGGTCGTCCATCAGCCGCAGGGTGTAGTCCTCGTATTCCACGAACCGCCGGACCGTCTGGAACGGCGTCTCGTCCTCGAGCCTGCCGTACCGGATCGTTCGGCCGAGCTTGTACCAGCGGTCCGCGCGGACGTGGCTGCGCGCGTACAGCTTCGCGAACACGTATCGGTCGGGTTCGCCGTCCGCGCCGGCGATCGTGAGCCGAAGCGGTGTCGACCCGCCGGACCCCTCGAGCCCGACCGGCTTGATGGCGCGAACGGTCAAGCCGAGCTGGTCGTGCACCCCGAGCCGGATCGCCTCCCCTCGCGCGCCGGTGACGTCGAGGTGTGCCGCCTTCCCACCTCGGTAGGTGACCGGGAACACGTCGTTGGGCGCGAACCAGCGGAACATCGCGAGCCCGATCGCCACGCCGAAGACCGCGCCGAACGCGGCACTGGTCAGCTGATCGACGCCGGCGTAGACCCGCGCCGCGATGGCCAGCGTCAGGACCACGGCGATCGCGACCTTCGCCAGGAACCTTGGACGACCCGGGACGATCAGCGAGTACGTCATGCCGATCAGCGTGACGGCCAGGCCGGCGAGCGGGCGCGACGGCATCGAGTAGCCGACCCATCCCGTCAGTGGACGGATGTTGAACGGACGCGGTCTGGCGAACGCCGAGGTGCTCATCGCAGCCAGGATCTCGAGCAGGATGAGGGCGGCGACGAAGACCAGGAGGTGACGCCATCGGCGGAACGCGATCAGCCCCAGGATCGTCGCCCAGCGGAGGACGCGGATCGTCCATCTCGACGTGACGACGACGATCGCGAGCATCACGTCGGTCAGCCACGGCGTCCGCAGCCCTGCGACCCATTCCATCCGGCCGGCGTCGATCCGCTCGAAGAAGCGTTGGAAGGGTTCGAACCACGCGAGGATGATCAGGACCACGATCAGGTAGCTCGCGAAGGAGAGCCAGAAGATGGCCGTGCGTCCGAGGTGGCGCGGGAGCGGCGGTGGCTCGCCGGACGGGCGCCTGCGTCGATGCTCGGGCCCGGGTCCGGCGCTGCGGCGTGGCTCTTCGAACGGCGCGGCGTTCCGAGTGGTGTCCAGCGGGTCCCCCTTGCCCGGAGCGGCGATGCTATCCCACGTCCGTGAGGAGCCCGCGGTCGGTCAGCCACTTCCGCGCCACGGTCGCCACGCCGGCTCCCTCGGCGACCCGCAGGTTCAGGACACGGAGTTCGATCGTCGTGAGGGCCGCGGAGACCGCGTTGAGCCGGTCGGCGAGCTCGGGGCCGACACGACCCAGGACCTGCCGGCGCACGATGGGCGTCACGTTCTCGGCCGGCTGCAGGTGGAGATCGTCTCGGAGCAGGACGAGGTCGTCGGTCACGAGCCTGCCCTCCGTCGTGAAGACGACCGCCACGTCCACGGTTCCCGTCCGAAGCGCCTCGAACGTGAGCGGTCCTCCGGCGTCGAGCGGGACGAACTCCTCGAACCGGAGCCCGTAGACCGACTCGAAGCCCGGCAGGCACAGGGGGCGCTGCGGGCACTCTGGTGGACCGCCGATCGACCAGGCCGCCGCGACGCCGGTCAGGTCGCTCACCGTGTCGTACCCGACGGCCGCGCGCGTCGGCGACAGCGCAAGCGCGTTCCGGTTCTGCGCCGGGGCCGGCTCGAGGGCGACAAGTCCGCGCTGGTCGAGGGCCTCGTCGAGTCGTTGCACGACGCGATCGATGTCGTGGCCCGCACTCTGGCGGTCGGAGAGGAACTCCAACAAGCTGCCTGCGTACTCTGGCACGACGTCGACCAGGCCCCGTTCGAGCGCCGGCTCGAGGAGCTCACGCGTCCCGACCCGCGGCATCCGGGTGATCGTGAGTCCGGCATCCTCGAGGACCTGTGCGTACAGCTCCGCGACGAGCTCGCTCTCGGCGAAGTTGAACGAGGCCACCACGACCGCGTCGGGATCGGCTGAGCGCGAGGCGGGCGCGCTCGTGCATGCGCCGAGCGCCAGGGCGATGGCCG
>DATHSY010000178.1:0-6171 GCA_035463715.1 Actinomycetota bacterium
ACGTCTCGGACTCGTACCCCGAGCTCCACATGATCCACGAGCTCGTGAACCAGGTGAACGCCGTGATCGACGGCGAGATCGTCGCGTTCGACGAGACCGGCAAGAACTCGTTCGAGGCGCTCCAGCAGCGGATGAACCTGCGCAACGAGCGCGAGATCAAACGGATCAGCAAGCAGATCCCCGTCACGCTGGTCGCGTTCGACCTGCTGTGGCTCGACGGCAACGACCTGACCGGCCTGCCGCTCGAGGAGCGCCGCCAGCTGCTGGAGGGCATCGCCGAGCAGGACGAGCGCCTCCAGCTGGTCGCACACGTCGAGGGCGAGGGCATCGCGTTCGTCGACGCCGCGAAGCGGCTCGGTCTCGAGGGCGTCGTCGCGAAGCGGACCGGTACGAAGTACCAGCCGGGCCGACGCACGCCGGACTGGCGGAAGATCAAGCTCACCAACACGCAGGACTGCGTGATCCTCGGCTGGACGAAGGGCCAGGGCAACCGCGACGCGACCTTCGGCGCGCTGCTCGTCGGTGCCTATGTCGACGGCTCGATGAGGTGGATCGGACAGGTCGGGACCGGCTTCACGCAGAAGATGCAGGACATCGTGATGGAGCAGCTCGAGCCGCTCGTCCGCCAGACGCCACCGATCCAGGACAAGGAGCTCAAGGCGGTGAAGGGCGCGACCTACATCGAGCCGAAGCTCGTGTGTGAGGTCGAGTACCTCGAGATCACGAAGAGCACGAACAAGATGCGCGCGCCGTCGTTCAAGGGCCTGCGACCCGACAAGACGCCCGAGGAGTGCGTGCTGGAAGGACCCGCGCGTTGAGCAGGCGTAGATCCCTCTCAAGATCTCCTACGTGCCACCGTCCTGATGGCGGCGCCGGCGCGCGAGGTAGAAGCCCACGATCACGACGATCAGCCCGCCCGTGAACACGCCGAACTCCAAGGCTCCGGCAGATCGGCCCGATGCCCACTGCCATATGGCCGTCGCAGCGCTCAGCACCACGAACACGAGGCCTACCGCCTGGAGCCTTCTCGGATCTTCGACCTCGCGGCCTCGGCGCCTCACCCCAGATCGCCGAGCGCGAGCAGCACCATCGCCAGCAGGACGAGCGTGACCGTTATGAGCATCGCGGCGAGGACGAACACGAGCCACGAGAGGAGGCGGAGCGTCGTCCGTCGCGTTCCGACGAAGGCGAGGAGCGCACCGATCACGCCGAGCGAGGGCGCCGTCCCGACGAGCGCCACCTGGGCGTCGTCCGAGAGCTCGAACGACCCACGTGCCGACGCGGCGACCAGCACGGCCACGGCGTAGCCGGCGGCGACCAGCACGGCCGCCACTGCCGCCCACCAGTTCCGCGAGCGGCGCGACTCGACCGCCCAGCGGTCAGAGCGTTGGACCTGCGTCTCGACGTCCACGAGGAGCCTTGCTATCACCCGGGCGGGCCCGCCTCAAGGACGCGGCCCCATCAGAAGGGCTCGAAGCCCGCACGCACGAGCAGCGCCCGGACCTCACGTTCGTCGATCCCGCGGTCCACCAGCTCGCGGTAGATGCGCACGGCCGCGAGGGAGCGGCCGCACCTCGGGCAGAACTGGAAGAAGCCGTCGGCGGGCGTCTCGCACCATGGGCACCGGCTGACCTCGATCCGCCGCTCGGGCTCGAGGCCGGAGTCTGCGAGCGCGTCGATGTAGCCCTTGCCGTAGTCCCACTGGATGTACTCGTCCTCGCGAACCTCGAAGGCCGGCTCGTGCATCCTTGGCTCGCCGGTCTGGAGCATGTGCTCGAGGTTCTCCTTCAGCAGGTCCCATTCGTAGAAGTGGTTCTCACCGCAGTCCGGGCACGCGATCACTACGCCCTTGACGCCTTGGGGCCCGAACACGTCGCGCATGTCGCCGAGGTCGTCCAGGTCGGCCCGGACGTTCTCCTCCTCGTGGGCGTCCAGGACGTACGGGTCCTCGGTCGGTTCGCGGTCGCCGCGCTCCTCGCGGTCGCCGTCGTCCGGTTCGATGGGCTCGTTCATGGCGCCTCGTCTTCCTCGTCCCGCAGATCGAACGTCTTGAACGCCTCGGCGTACTCGACGCCGCCGCGCTCGCCCAGCTCACGCGCCCGTTCACGGACCCACGGCGCCGACGCCTCCGCGTGCTGCGACACGTGCTCGGCGAGCGCCCGGATCTTCGTGTCGATCGTCTTGCCGATGTCGAGGAACGTATCGGCCTCCTCGGCCACCAGCCAAAGGTGCGGGATCTCGAACGGCTCGAACCCCTCGTCGAGCAGCTCCGGGAACTGCGGCCGCGAGGGAGCGTCCGGCATGACCGCGCACAGGGCCAACTCGCCGGCCGCCTTGTGATCGGCGTGGTTGATGTAGCCGCTGCCCGACCACAGCCGCGAGGGGTCGGGCGCGATGATGACGTCCGCACGGAAGCGGCGGACCTCCCGCGTGACCGCCCTGCGGGTGTCGGCGTTCACCTCGAGCAGCCCGTCCGGAAAGTCGAGGAAGGTGGTCGACGCGATCCCGAGGACGTCCGCGGCTGCCAGCTGCTCGCGCTTGCGGGTTGCCGAGATGCCCTCCCGGGTCATCCCGGGCTCGTTCGACCCGGCCGACCCGTCCGTGATCACGACGAGGTCGACCCTGGTCCCCTCGCCGGACCACAGCGCGATCGTCCCGCCGCACGAGTATTCGGCGTCGTCGGGATGGGCGAACAGGAGCAGGGCGCTGGCGAACCGCACGGCGAGCCAGCCTACCGAACCACCGCGACAACGGGGGTCGGGCGGCTCAGGCGATCGGCACGATCTCCGGTGACCCGGTCACGGGGAGCGCGTGCTCGACCGGCTCCCAGCGGTGCTCAAGCTTCTCGACCACGGCCGGCATCGTCGTGTACTCCATCTCGTCGAGCGGCAGCCGGTGCGGCTCGAAGGGCCCGTGCGACCTTAGGTAGTCCATCACCTCGTTCACGCGGTCCCGCGCCCGGTCGAACGACGGATCGGCGAACAGGTCGCGCGGGCCGTGCAGCTTCCCGTCCTTCAGCTGGAACCCGAGCGACACGACCCGCGGTGGCCCGTCGAACCGGGTGGGGTGCGCCTGCTCGATCGAGACGGGCATCAGCGGCGAGTGGTGGGAGCCGCGCATGCATCCGGCCACGGTGTGCGCCATCGCGAACGGCTCGACGACCTCGCCGACGGCCGGCATCCCGCTCTGGCAGCGCACGATCAGCACCGGGTCGTCCTTGCCGACGTAGCGCCCGGCGATCAACGAGAGCCGCTGCGTGCTCGTGACCGCGCCGATCTCGCCGGTCGTCTTCGAGAACACGCGCCGGATCACGAACCGCGACGGTGCGCCGATGAACAGGAGAAGGTCGTACAGCTCACCGGGGGCTTCGAGGATCGCGACCGCATCGCGTTTGAGGTCCAGGACCTCGAACCGGAACCCCTCGTGCATCTTCGGGTCGATCACCAGACCGGCGGTGTTGAACGGGTCCGCGAACATCTTGTAGACGGGTAGGTTCCACGCGCCCGCTTCGGTCTTGTCGGCCAGGAACACGATGATCGGCTCCGACGTCCGCTCCTCGAACTCCAGCTCCGCGTACCCAGGCCCCATGCCGCGCAGGTTGCCCGAGAAGGCGTCCGACAGCAGATCCTGTCCGGCGGCGTACATCCCGAGCTCCTCGGCCACGCGTGTCGTTCGCGTGAAGACCTCCCAGGCGAACGCGTGGATCTCGCGGGCCTCGACACCGTGCGTGTGGACGAGGATCAACGCGAGGTCGTCGCCGCACCACGCGACCTGCCCGTCGAGCAGGAGCCCGTCTGCCGCTCCCGCGAGCGCCTTCTCCGCCTCGGCGACCATCTGCGGGTGCACCGCGGTATGCCCGACGAACCCGCCCGTGTCGGCCTTGATCACGCTGAGAGTGACCACGCCCGCACCTCCCCCTCGACCCTTGGCCCTTGTGCCGCAGCGTATGGGGCGGCCCGCGAAGGGCCACGGGACGAACGGCCCAGCCGGGCCGGGCCCCGGCGGCATCTCCTCGGCGGTTACTCCTTGTAGACGGCCCAGAGCTTCTTCACAGGCGAGAGCGCCTTCCACGTCGCCTTCGTGCCGTTCGGCGTGATCAGCACGTCGCCGGGCCCGGCCCGGTGGACGGTGCCGTCAGCGTCGGTGACCTCGACCTCGCCCTCGATGATCACGGCGATCTCGTGGTACGGCGGCTCCATCGGGCCGGTCTCGGGAACCCGGCGCCACATCCCGAAGCTGAACCGCGCGTCGCCTGAACGGAAGACGACCGTCTCCTCACCCGGTGGGGTCGGGTCGCCCGGCTCGGTCGGGATCACGTCCCAGTCGAGGTCGTCGTCCGCCCTGACGACGCGGACGCGGGGCTCGGGTGCCTCGGCCATCGTGGTCTCCTCTCGTCGGGAGCGGCTGGCGTGCGGCGGTCAGGCTACCCGGCGCACCATCCGGACGTGCGGGCCGATCACCGGCACGTCGAACACCTCGCTCACGATCTCGAACCCGGACCGCTCGTAGAACCCGATCGCGCCGGTGCGCGCGTTGCACCACACGATCCGCGCGCCGCGCTCGCGAGCGTGCTCGAGACAGCATTCCAGGACGGCCCGGCCGAGCCCGGTCCCGCGGAGCTCCTCGACGGTCGCCATACCGCGCAACCGCCAGGCGTCCGGCCCCGGCGCATCGTCGCTCGGGTCCGGCGCGATCGACGCGATCGCCGCGAGCCGGCCGTCCACGACCGCACCGGCGTGGAGCGTGTCCGGGTCGTCGTCGCCGTCGTACACGAGCTCGTCGACTCGCTGATGCGGTCGGAGGAGCCGCTGTCGTACGACGCGAACCTCCTCGATGCGGACCGAACCTACGCGGATGTCCACGGGCGGTCGCGGACGAGCCGGTCGATCGCGTCCGCCTGCGCATGGACGCTGTCGGGCGCGGGGCCGCCCCGCGACGACCGCGCGGCGACCGACACGTCGGGGTCGAGGAGCGAGGCGCCGTCCGGGACGCCGAACGCGGCCCACTCCTGCGCGGTGAGGTCCGACAGGGTGCGGCCGCTCGCCTCCAGATCACGCAGCAACGCGCCCAGGCGCCGGTGGGCATCGCGGAACGGGGTGCCGACGCGAACGAGTGCCTCGGCCAGGTCCGTCGCGAACAGGTCCGGGTCCGAGGCCGCCGTCCGCATCGCCGCGGGATCGAAGGTGAGCGTCTCGACACAGCCGGCGAGGGCCCCGAGCGACGCGACCAGGGTGTCGGCGGCGTCGAACAGTGGTTCCTTGTCCTCCTGGAGGTCGCGGTGGTACCCGAGCGGCATCCCGGACAGAACGGTCGTGAGCGCGACGAGATCACCGAGGATGCCGCCCGGCTTCGCCCGGACCAGCTCCGCGACATCGGGGTTGCGCTTGTTCGGCATCATGCTCGAGCCCGTGGCGTACGCCTGGGCGACCGTCGCCCACCCGAGCGCAGGATCGCTCCATCTGGCGATGTCGGCCGCCAGCCGGGACAGGTGCGTGGCCGAGATCGTCGCGACGGCGAGGAACTCCTGCGCGAAATCGCGGTCGGACACGGCGTCGATCGAGTTGTCGAACGCCCGGCCGAACCCCAGGCGACGGGCCGTGGCCGCCGGATCCAGCCCGAGCGTCGACGTCGCGAGCGCGCCGGCGCCGAGCGCCGAGACGTCGGTACGAGCGGCCCACCCGGAGAGGCGTTCGCGGTCGCGGACGAGCGCCCACGCGTGCGCGAGAAGGTGATGGCCGAGCGTCACGACCTGCGCGGGCCGCGCGTGCGTCGTTCCCGCCAGCGGCGTCGCGGCATGCGCCCGCGCATGGGCGACGAGTGCGGCGATCATGCGGACGAGCCCCGCGTCGACGTCGCACGCGGCGGAGAGCAGCCATCGCCGGAGGTCGGTCACGACCAGGTCGTTTCGGCTCCGCCCCGCGTGGAGCCTGGCGCCGAGGTCGCCCAGCCTCGCCGTGACGCCGCGCTCGATCGCGGAGTGCACGTCCTCGTCGGATGGATCGAACGCGAACGTTCCCGCCGCGATCTCGTCGCCGACCTCTCGGATGGCCTTCTCGAGCGCGTCGGCGTCGCCGGCATCGAGCAGGCCGGCCTCCTCGAGCGTCCGGACGTGGGCCACCGACGACTCGACGTCCTGTCCCGCCAGCCGCACGTCGAACCGCAGGCTGGAGG
>DATHSY010000179.1:0-3561 GCA_035463715.1 Actinomycetota bacterium
GAGGCCAGGAAGCTCCGGACGCCGTCGTACCGCGACTTCCCGTCGATGAAACGGCGGTAGTCGCCCTCGGCGTCGAACGGCTGCACCGGGTCCCCCGTCACGCGCGAGCGATCCTCGAGGTACTCGTCGAACATCCGCTTCCAGGCCGAGGCGTGGGCGGTCGCCGTGTCCGTGATGACGCCGTCCATGTCGAACACGACCGCGTCGATCCGCTCGAGCGAGATGACGGCCGGCTGCACGCCGACAATCATGAGCCACAGGCCCGTCGTTCGACACGCCTGGGTCGGCTACGGCCCAGGGTCGGCCCGAGCGCTGCCATGCCGCGGTCCTACAGCGGCACGGCCGCCACGACATCCACCTCGATCAACGCCTCGGGGACCACCAGTGCCACGACCTGAACCGCCGTGCTGGCCGGTGGCTCGCTCGGCAGGTACCGGGCGCGAACCTCACGGCTCCCCGCCAGGTCATCCAGCGTCGTGAAGTACGTCTGGATCTTCACGACGTGTTCGAACGACGCGCCGTTGGCCGCAAGGATCCGCGAGAGGTTCTCGAAGACCTGCTCGGTCTGGGCGCGGAGGTCGCCGACACCGACGAGCTCCCCGCTCACATCCTGGGCGATCTGCCCGGACACGAAGATGATGGCACCCTCATCGGTCTCGATGCGAACGGCGTGCGAGTACGTGCTCATCGGCGCCGCGACAGCCACGGGATCCACGCGCGTCAACATCATGCAGGTCTCCTTTCCGCGGAGTTGGGTTCAGTTCCCGTACTGCTCGGTCTCCGGACGCTCGAGGAGCACCGCATGGGCCACGCGCTCTGCGACCGGCCGGTGCTCGACGCCTCGCGGGACGACGAACAGGTCCCCGGCGTTCAACTCGATGGGATCGGAGCCCTCCAGCTCGATCCTGAACGACCCGTCCCAGCACAGGAACAGCTCGTCCTCCTCGTGGCGGTGCCACGGGAACTCACCGTCGAGGCGCGCGATCCGCACGACGACGTCGTTGACCACGACGAGGTCCCTCGGCTGCCACGGTCCGGGCAGGTCCTCGAGCTCTGCGGGTATCGACGTCGGCCCCATCTCGACATCTTGACGCGTTTCGGCGCGGCCGCGTCACCCACCCGGACGCACGTCCCGAGTCGACGCTCACGTCGTCATCCGTGCAGCCGCGCCGGTCTGTCGCATCACGTTGAGGTCGACGCGACCGTCGATGCCGTCGACGTACGCGTAGCCGCCCACCTGCCAGATCGTCCAGTCGTCTCGGCTCGGGCGCCGCAAGTACCGGAACGTCCACAGCGGTCGATCGAACGACTCGTCTACCCGGTAGATCTCGTCGAAGTCCTGGCGCAGGTAGAGCACCGTATCGCGGCCCGTCTCCGCCTCGACGATCTCCAAGAAGGCTCGGAGCTCGGCGAGGACCTGTGCTCGCGCCGGCCGCTCCGAGCAGTTGCCGGTGAGCTCGAGGTCGACAGCCGGCGGCAGGGCGACGGCGTCCAGGGGCGGCAGCTGATCAAGGAAGTTGTCCGCCTGGTCGGTTCCCGGTCGACAGAGTGTGAAGAAGTGATACGCGCCGCGCGCCAGGCCGGCCTCTCCTGCGCCGACCCAGTTCTCTTCGGATCGGTCGTCGACGAGGTCGCCACCCTCGGTGGCCTTGATGTAGACGAACGAGATGCCGTCGGACGCGA
Source organism: Actinomycetota bacterium (assembly GCA_035463715.1). GTDB lineage: Bacteria > Actinomycetota > UBA4738 > UBA4738 > HRBIN12 > DATHSY01. The sequence continues at coordinate 1,684 of DATHSY010000179.1, forward strand.
CCTCGTCCCAATCGATCTCGCCCTGGTGGTGCGAGACGTCGATCCCATAGGCCTCACCGGCCACGAGCGCCGGTCGGTATCGCGGCAGCCAGACGAACCAGACGAGCGTGGCGACGGCGGCCAAGGCAACGACCGAACCGGCGAGGACGTACGGCCATCGCCGCCGGCGCGGGTCCGCCAGCTACTTCGCCCCCTGCTTCGCCGGCTCCATGGGTGCGGCGCCCTCGACCTTCACGGCGGCGTCGGGCTTCGCCGTGACGGGCAGCGTCTGCGGCGCCGTCCAGAGGGGGTCGCCCTTCTGGTCCATGAACTGGAGCACGGGCGTCCCGTCCGACGTGAGCCCCATGATCGCGCGGAGCTCGCCGTCCTTGTTGAGCAGGCGCAGGATCGGGGAGCCTTCGGCTGCCAGCCCGAGGCGCGCGCGGACCTTGCCGTCCTCGTCCTGGAGCGAGATCGTCGGCGAGCCCTGCTGCGCCAGCGAGTACACGAACCCCAGCTCGCCGTTCTTGTTGCGGAGCGCGAGCGTCGGCGATCCCTCGCTCGCCAGGCCGAACTTCGCCCGGACCTTCCCGTTCCCGTCGACCATCGCCATGCTGGCCGAGCCGTCCGAGAACAGCCCGAACGTCGCCCGGACCTTGCCCTCATCGTCGGCGATCGCGAGGCCGGCGCTCCCGTCGGGCTGCACGCCGAACCGTGCTCGGAGCCGCTCGTTCGGCCCGTAGAACGCGATGAACGGAGAATCGTCGTCGGTCACGCCGAGGCGCGCCCTGACCCTCCCCTGCGAGTCCTCGATCTCGAATTCACCAGCCCGGACGACGCGCTTCCTCATCTGCTGAACCTCGCTCCGTGTCGACCAACTACGGGTGACCTGCCCGCTGCCCGCGTAGCATCGCGCGACCGCGTGTCGTCGTAAAGCCGGGACTGCGTTCGTTGCCGTGCAAACACCCCCCGGAAGCGAGAAACCGCCGGGGCCCGAAGGCTCCAGCGGTCTCTCACGACGAACCATATGGGATGGGCCGGAACACGGTCAAGCCGACCATCGCGGTTTTGTCACTCTTTCTCCAGGCGCTCGACGTGAACCGTGGTGGCGGCCAGCCGGTCCGGCCTCGGCTCGACGCCGATCCCAGGACCCTTCGGGACCTCCATCGTGCCGTCCGGCTCCATCTCGAACGGTTCGGTGAGGTCATCTTCGAAGTACCGCCGGCTCGCGCTCGTGTCGCCCGGCAGCGTGAAGCCGGGCATCGCGGCCAGCGCCAGGTTCGTCGCCCGGCCGATCCCGGTCTCGAGCATCCCGCCGCACCAGACCGGCACGCCCCGGTCGGCGCAGACGTCGTGCACCCGCCGCGCCTCCCGCACGCCGCCCACCCTGCCCTGCTTGATGTTGACGATCCTGCACGCGCCGAGCTCCAGCGCGGCCTGCGCGTCGGCGGCGCTCCTGATCGACTCGTCCAGGCACAGGTCGGTCCGGATCCGCCGCTGCAGCTCGGCGTGACGGATGAGGTCCTGGTGATGCAGCGGCTGTTCAACCATGAGCAGCCTGAACGCGTCGAGCGTGCGGAACACCTCGACGTCTTCGATCGTGTACGCGGCGTTCGCGTCGACCGAGAGCAGGATGTCCGGATGGGCCTCCCGGACCGCGGCGACGCGGTCGACGTCGACCCCCGGCTCGATCTTCAGCTTGATCCGCCGGTAGCCCTCGGAGAGGTAGCCGTCGACCTGGTCGAGCAGGACCCGCGTCGAGTCGGCGATCCCGATCGACACGCCGCACTCGACGCGGTCGCGGCCGGCGCCCAGGTGGCCGGCGAGCGATCGGCCCGCGGCCCGGAGCTCGGCGTCGAGGAAGGCGTCGATCAGCGTCGCCTTCGCCATCGGGTTCCC
>DATHSY010000180.1:0-16053 GCA_035463715.1 Actinomycetota bacterium
AGCTGACCAGGGGCAAGGGGTTCGGCGCCGGCTTCGTCCGCGACCTGTTCAGCGCGACGTCGGAGATGCGCTCGGGTCTGCTGGTCCACGCCGAGGCGGCGCGCCTGCTGGCCGAGGCTGCGGTCCTCGACGGGCCCGATCGGGAGCGGCTGCTCGATCGCGCGACCGCGGTCGGCGAGATCGGCTCCGAGACCTTCCTCGATGGCTATCGGGATTACGTGAACGCCCAGGCGGAGGCGGGGACGTTCCAGGGCGGACTGCCCTTCCAGCCACCTGGTGGCGGGCGTGACTGACGGGCTCCTCCTGCTTCACGCCTTCCCCGTCGATGCCCGTATGTGGCGGCCGCAGCTCGACGGCCTGGGCGACCGCGTCCGCGTCGCGGCGCCCAACCACCCGGGATTCGGCGGCTCGGGCGACGTCCCGGATGTCATGACGATGGAGCTGGCCGCGGACCACGCGCGACGCGCCCTCGACGATGCCGGGATCGATCGCGCCGTCGTGTGCGGCCTGTCGATGGGCGGCTACGTGGCGTTCGAGCTGTGGCGGCGCTCCCGTGACCGGATCGGCGGGCTCGTCCTGGCGAACACGCGTTCCGCGGCGGACGCGCCCGAGGGCGCCGCGAACCGCCGCGCGCTCGCCGAGCGGCTGAGGACGCAGGGCAAGGGCTTCTTCGCCGAGGGCCCGCCCGGGCTCCTGTCCGAGCGCGCGTCCGAGGACGTTCGCCGCCGGGTTCGGGAGATGATCGCCGACCAGCCGGCGGAGGCGATCGGCGCAGCGTCGCTCGGGATGGCCGAGCGGCCCGACTCGACGCCCGATCTCGCCGGCATCGACGTGCCGACGCTCGTGATCACGTCGACCGGCGACACCCTGATCCCGCGCGACGTCTCCGCTCCGATGGCCGACGAGATCCCGGGAGCCCTGCTCGCCGTGATCGACGGCGCCGGGCATCTGTCGAACCTCGAGCGGTCGGACGAGTTCACGCGTCTCCTCGACGACCACCTGACGCGCTGCGGGTCGTAGCGCTCGGAGCGGCCGGCCTGCCGCCGTCCGTCCGTAGACTGGCCGGGTGACCGATCCGGCGCGGTTCGCGTCCCGTTACCCGTTCCCGCTCGACGCCTTCCAGCTCGATGCGATCGACGCGCTGTCCAAGGGCGACAGCGTCCTCGTCGCCGCGCCCACCGGCGCCGGCAAGACGGTCGTCGCCGAGTACGCGGTCGAGCGAGCGCTCGGGCTCGGTGGCAAGACCTTCTACACCACGCCCCTCAAGGCGTTGTCGAACCAGAAGTTCGGCGACTTCGTCGCGCAGTATGGGGGGGCCAGGGTCGGCCTGCTGACCGGCGACAACACGATCAACGGCGAGGCGCCGATCGTGGTGATGACGACCGAGGTCCTGCGCAACATGCTCTACGAGAGGTCCGGCACGCTGAACGGGCTCGTCTCGGTGGTGATGGACGAGGTCCACTACCTCCAGGACCCGTACCGGGGTGCGGTCTGGGAGGAGGTGCTGATCCACCTTCCGCTCTCGGTCTCGGTCGTGTGCCTGTCCGCGACGATCTCGAACGCGGAGGAGTTCGGCGAATGGATCGGCACGCTCCGCGGTCCGACGCGGGTCGTGATCGAGGAGAGGCGGCCCGTCCCGCTCGAGCACCATTACCTGATCGGCCGCGACCTGCACCCGATGCACGTCGAGCAGGGCGGCCAGTTGACCCCGAACCCGTACATCGTGTCGCTGGACCGTGAGGAGGTGCGGTACAAGACGTACATGCGGCGTGGCTCCGGCACGCCGCAGCACCACCGGATCCCGCGGCCGCGGGAGGGGCACCGCCGGGTCTACGTGCCTCGTCGCGAGGACGTCGTCGAGGTGCTCGCCGACGAGGGGATGCTGCCTGCGATCTACTTCGTCTTCAGCCGCGCCGGGTGCGACCGCAGCGTCGAATGGCTGATGGCGTCGGGGATCCGGCTCACCGAGCAGCACGAGGCCGAGCGGATCCGTGAGTTCGCCGAGATGCGTGTGGCGTGGATGGACGAGGAGGACCTGTCGACGCTCGACTTCTACCCGTTCGTCGAGGCGCTGTCGGCCGGGATCGCCGCGCACCACGCCGGCATGCTGCCGGTGTTCAAGGAGACGGTCGAGGAGCTGTTCGAACAGGGTCTGGTCCGCGTGGTGTTCGCGACCGAGACGCTGTCGCTGGGTATCAACATGCCGGCGCGGTCCGTGGTGATCGAGGATCTGTGGAAGTTCCAGGGAGAGCGTCACGAGCTGCTCACACCGGGCGAGTACACCCAGCTCACGGGGCGGGCGGGAAGGCGCGGGATCGACGAACTCGGTCACGCGATCGTCGTCTACCAGCGACAGGTTCCCTTCGAGCGGGTGGCCTCGCTGGCCTCGACGAGGACCTACGAGCTGGCGTCGTCGTTCCGGCCCTCGTACAACATGGCCGTCAACCTGGTCCGCAACTACACGCGCGAGCAGGCGCACCGGCTGCTGAACTCCTCGTTCGCGCAGTTCCTCGCGGACCGCGGCGTCGTTGCGCTCGAGCGACAGCTCGAACGCGACACCTCGTACCTGAACGGCTACCGCGAGCAGATGACGTGCCACCTCGGCGACTTCCGCGGGTACTGGGCGCTGCGCGAGAAGGCCGACCGGATCCGCGAGCTGGCCCGGCGGGGCCGCGACCGCCTGCGCGCCGACGAGATCCGGGACGCGCTCGCCTCCCTCCGTCCGGGCGAGGTGATCTTCGTCCCTCGGGCCAAGCGTCGCGGCCTCGCGGTCGTGCTGTCCAACCGCGAGGGGCGTCCCACCGTCCTCGCGCAGGACCGGAAGTTCTTCCGGCTGTCGGCCAGGGACTTCGACGACCCGCCCGTCTCGCTCACGAGGATCCCGCTCCCGCGGTCGGGCACCGTCCGGAGCGCCCGGTACCGCCGCGACGTCGCCGCGCGGCTCGTCGCGCTCGACGTCCGGCCCGCCCGTCGGACGCACCGCGCCGTCGACGCGCAGGTCGAACGCGAGGCCGCGCGGTTGGAACGGCAGGCCGAGCAGCACCCGTGTCATGGCTGTCCCGATCGCCCGACGCACGAGCGCTGGGCGATCCGCGCATCGCAGCTCGAGAGCCAGGTCGAGGGGATCGAACGCCGCATCCGGACCCGCACCGAGACGCTGGCCCGGCAGTTCGACCGCGTGCTCGGCGTGCTCGAGGAGCTCGGCTACGTCCGCGACTTCTCGATCCTGCCGAAGGGACAGCTCCTCGCCCGGATCTACGGCGAGGGGGACATCCTGGTCTCCGAGGCGCTGGGGGAGGGGCTGCTCGACGGGCTGTCGCCGGCGGAGGCCGCGGCCATCGTCTCGACGGTCGTGTACGAGTCGCGTGAGCGCGTGCCGCGCGGGCCGAGCGAGATGCCGACGGCCGCGTCTGACGATCGCTACCGGCGCGTCATCCGGACGTGGCAGCGCGTCCGGCGGGCCGAGGACGCGCACCACGTCGAGCTGTGCCGCGAGCTCGATCCCGGCTTCGCGACGGCGGTGTTCCACTGGGCCGAAGGCAAGCCGCTCGACGCGGTGCTGGCCGAGACCGGGATGGCGGCGGGCGACTTCGTCCGCAACTGCAAGCAGCTGCTCGACCTGCTCCGCCAGATCTCCGACGTCGCGGGCGGCGACACCGCGGTGCTCGTCCGGGCGGCCAGCGAAGCGGTCAACCGCGGCGTCGTGTCGTACACGGGCGTCTGAGGCGCGCCGGTAGGATGGCGCCCGCCATGCCCAGCGCGTTCGGCCCGCTCACGGTCATCGTGAACCCGCACGCGGGCCGCCGGCGGGTCGGGCAGGAGGTCCCCGAGCTCGAGCGGACGCTCCAGGCGCGAGGCCTGCCGTACTCGCTGCTCCGTACCGAGGGGCCGGGCGAAGCCTCGCGGTTCGCGACCGAGGCGCTGCAGGACGGGTGTCGGTACCTGGTCGCCGTCGGCGGGGACGGGACCGTCCACGAGGTCGTGAACGGCATGATGCGCGACGGCAGGCCGATCGTGGACGACGCGGTGCTCGGCGTCGTCGCCGCGGGATCGGGCTGCGACATCGTGCGGACGTTCGGCCTCCCGGGCGATGTCACCCGTTCGTGCCAGCACCTCCTGGGCGAGAACGTGTACCCGCTCGACGTGGGGAAGGTGACGTACACCAACCACGACGGCACGCGGGCCGTCCGCTACTTCCCCAACGTCGCCGAGGCGGGGCTCGGCGGTGCCGTCGCAGCCCGCGCCGAGCGGCTGCCCCACTGGATGGGACGGGCGAAGTACTTCGCGGCGTTCTGGCTGACGCTGCCTCGGTTCAAGCTGGCGGAGGTGCGCGTTCAGGCCGACCGCACGACGTACGAGGGTACGGGGGTCATGGTGATCGTCGGCAACTGCCAGTACTACGGCGGCGGGATGCGGATCTCGCCCCGCTCGTACCCGGGCGACGGCGTCCTCGACGTGCTGATCTTCCAGGGCCCGAAGTCGGACTCGTTCACGCTGCTGCCGCGCGTCTACCGGGGCGAGCACATCCCGCACCCTCACATCAAGGAGCTGCGCGCTCGGCAGCGGCTGACGATCGACGCCGATCGCCCGCTGCCGATCGAGGCCGACGGCGAGGTGCTCGGCCACACGCCGGCGACGTTCGAGGTGGTGCCGCAGGCGATCAGGATGAAGCTGTGAGCAGACGGTACGAGGCCAGGCGCGAGCGAGCCGTCGGCGCGGTCGAGGCCGCCGGGCTCGACGGGTTGCTCGTGACGCCCGGCCCGGATCTTCGCTACCTGACCGGATACGACGCGCTGCCGCTCGAACGGCTGACGCTGCTGCGACTCACCCCCCGCACCGGCCCGGTGATGCTCGTCCCACGGCTCGAACGCCCGGCGGCGGCCGCCGCCGACGGCATCGACGGCGTCGCGCTGCGGGACTGGCTCGACGGGGAGGACCCGTACGAGGCGGCGGCGGGCCTCGTTGGGACCGGGCGGTTCGCAGTCACGGACGGGACCTGGGCGACGCACGTCCTGTCACTGCAGGCGGCGGTCGCGGGCATCGAGCTCGTCGCGGCCGGCCGCGCGCTCGCGCCGCTCCGGGCCGTGAAGGACGGGGACGAGGTCTCGGCGCTGGCGCGTGCGGCCGAGGCCGCCGACGTCGCGTTCCGTGACGTCGCCGAGATGCCGTTCGCCGGGGCGAGCGAGCGCGATGTCGCGGCCAACCTCGAGGACGCGCTCAGGCGGCACGGGCACGAACGCGTCGACTTCACGATCGTCGGGTCGGGTCCGAACGGCGCGTCGCCACATCACGGCGCGAGCGAGCGCAGGATCGCGGAGGGCGATGCGGTCGTGATGGACTTCGGCGGCTTCGTGGGTGGCTACGGTTCGGACATCACCCGGACGGTCGTCGTGAAGCGGCCGCCGGATGGGTTCGAGGAGGTGTACGGGGCCGTACACGCCGCGCAGCAGGCGGCGTTCGAGGCCGTCGCCCCCGGCGTCCCGTGCGAGGAGGTCGACCGCGCAGCCCGAGACGTGATCGAGCGGGCCGGGTTCGGCGACCGGTTCATCCACCGGACCGGCCACGGGATCGGCCTGGAGACGCACGAGGAGCCCTACCTCGTGGCCGGCAACCGCACACCGCTGGAGGCCGGGATGACGTTCTCGATCGAGCCGGGGATCTACCTGGAGGGTCGCTTCGGCGTCCGGATCGAGGACATCGTGGCGGTGACCGCCGACGGCGCCCGCCGCCTGAACCTCGCGACGAGGGACCTCGTCACGGTGCGCTGAGTCAGCGACGCGGACGGACCGTGGTGCCCTCCGAGGTGTCCATCACCTCGAGCCCCATCGACTGCAGGCGATCGCGCATCTCGTCGGCCCTGGCGAAGTCCTTCGCGGCGCGCGCCGCGTCGCGCTCGCGGACGAGGTCCCGCATCTCCGCCGTCGGCTCCCACGCCTCCCGCGCCTCCCGCTCCAGATCCAACCCGAGGACCCGGTCCCAAGAGGCGAGCAGGGTGTATCTCTCCCCCTCCGGCAACGAGGACGAGACCGTCTCGTTCAGCACGACGAGGGCCCGCGGCATGTCGAGGTCGTCGGCGACGGCCTCGCGGAACCGAGCGTCGAACGCCTCTGCCTGGTCGCCGAGCCCGGCCGCCGGCCCGCCCCACGCGGCCATCCGCCGGCGGAGCTCGACCAGGCGCCGGTGCTGACCTTCGAGCGCTTCCCAGCTGAACTCCATCTCGCTCCGGTACCGGGTGCCAAGGCACAGCAGCCGGTAGGCGAGGGGGTCGACGCCCTGCTCCGCGAGGTCGGTGACCCGCTTGATGTTCCTCGCCGACTTGGCCATCTTCTGACCGCCCATCTGCAGGAAGCCCCCGTGCACCCAGATCGACACGACCGGATGCCCGACGGCCCCCTCGGATTGCGCGATCTCGTCCTCGTGATGCGGGAACTTGTTGTCGTTGCCTCCCGTGTGGATGTCGAAGCGCTCGCCGAGGTGCTTCATCGACATCGCGGAGCACTCGATGTGCCAGCCCGGGAACCCGATCCCCCACGGGCTCGGCCAGGACAGCGCGCGGTTTGACCCGGCCTTCTTCCACAACGCGAAGTCCTCGGGGTGACGCTTGCTCGGGTCGACCGCGACCTCCTGCCGGTGGCCGGCCCGGAGCTGGTCGAGCGTGTTGCCCGAGAGCTTGCCGTACGAGGGGAACGTCGTGACGTCGTAGTAGACGGTGCCGTCCACCTCGTAGGCGTGCCCCTTCTCGATCAGGGTCTGGATGATCGCGATCATCTCGGGGATGTGGTCGGTCGCGCGCGGGTACATGTCGGCGCGCTCGATCCCGACCAGGTCCGCGTCCTCGAGGAACGCTTTCGTGTACTTCTCGGCGATCTCGGCCGCCGACAGCCCCTCGTCGGCCTCGGCGAGCTCCATCTTGTCCCGGCCGGTGTCGCTCACGTCGTCGGTCATGTGGCCGACGTCGGTGATGTTCATGATCCACCGGACGTCGTGTCCCTCGAACCGCAGCGCCCGACGGATCAGGTCGCCGAGCATGAACGAGCGCATGTTCCCGATATGGATGTACCGGTAGACCGTCGGGCCGCACGAGTAGATCTTCACGGGTTCGCCGTCCACCGGGACCACCTCGTGGACGGCGCGCGTCAGCGAGTCGTACAGGCGCACCGGGGAAGGATACCTACGCCCCAGCAGGGTTCGGCGGAGTCGCGCCTACGGGGCGTCGGGTGCCTGCTGCTCGACCACCGGGGACGGCACCACGGTCGACTGGCCGTTGCCCTCGGCCGGGAGCGCGCCCACGGGCGGTGGCGGCAGCGGCACGGGGATCCGGGCCTCCACGCCGGAGTGCTCGGCGTGCGCCCGGACGACGGCCTCGTGGTACTGCTCGAGCTGTCCGCGGAAGTACGCGTCGTGGTACGGCAGCCCGTCGATCAACGGCCCCTGGGTCCCGTCGATCACGGCGGCGACGTCCTCGCCGGTGATCGTCTTGTGCGTCTCGAGGGCATGCGCCACGGTAAGGACCTCGGCCCGGTTCTCCTCGAGGATCGCCGCCGTGCGGTCGTACAGCTCCTGTAGCGAGCCCTCAACGCCCTTGCCGAACTCCGTGTCGTACAGCTGTCGATCGGCGCCGGTCTCGATCGGCTGCGCGCCGCGCATCGCCGCCAGGTTGATCGTTCGGGAGGCGATCCCGTCACCCATCGCGTAGTAGGCGTGCATCTGGGTCACGAGCCCCGTCGCCCCGCGCATGTCGCCGCCCACACCGGTGGAGTGGTCGCCGCCGAAGAACATCCGCTCGCCCGCGAGCGATGCCAGGAACGTCATGACGTCGATCTCGCGTTCGCTCCGCCAGGTGACGAACTGGTCCTCCGGCGGGATCGACGATACGAAGCCGCCGACGTCCCCCCGACGCTCGATCGTGGCGAGGTCGATGATCGCGTGCTTGCGCAGCCGATACGCCACGACCGCGTGGCACGCCTCGTGGACCGCCACGGAGTGGCGCTCGCGTTCGATGTACTCGTGGTCGTCGGGTAGGCCGTGCTCCTTCAGCTGCTTGGCTCGGACGATGTCTCGGTAGGCGATCGACGTGCGTCCGTCGCGGATCGCGATGACGAGCGCCTCGTTCACGACGTCCTTGATGTCGGCCCCGGAGGAGTAGGGCGAGATCGTGGCGAGCTTGTCGACCTGCTCGTCGGTCAGCTCGTGGCTGACCCTCGCGAGGTAGTACCGGTAGGTCTCGACGCGACCGTTCTTGTGCGGGTACCCGACCTTGTACTGGCGGTCGATCCGCCCCGGCCGCAGCATCGCCTCGTCGAGCGCCTGCGGCATGTTCGTCGCGAAGATGTGGAGGATCCGGTACTTCGGCGGTGGCTTGGGCCGCATCCCGAGCAGGCGGCGCAGGTACCGGTTGACGAAGCCCCGCGGCTTCTTGAGGCCGTCCATCTCGCTGAGCAGCGCCTGGAGCGTCCCCATGCCGCCGCCCCCACCCCCCATCCCGCCGAGGAACACCGACTCGCGCTGGCGGCCGGTCGGCGTGGCGATCGAGGACATCAGGACCTCCGTGCGGCCGGCCTGCGACAGGTACCCGACACCGTTGCACGCGAGCCCGGTGGTCCATGGCGACGTTCGGTCCTCGGCCGGCCGCCACGACCAGCCGCCGCCGGGCGTGCCGCCCATCTGCCCGCGGTTACCGAGCGAGTCCGCCTCGTCGAAGAAGACGAGCACCCCGCCATAGCGCAGGGCGAGCTTGCGGAGCTTTCGGTACAGCCCCTTGACCTTCAGGACGCCGACGCCCATGAACATGTTGGTGAACGCGGCGGGCTCCACGGCCACGAAGGGACGTCCCGTCTCGCCCGCGACGGCCTGCGCCATCAGCGTCTTGCCGGTCCCGGGAGGGCCCCACAGGAGGATCCCGCCGGGGACGTAGCCTCCGCGCTCCTCGATCGACTCGGGCGCCTCGAGGAAGATGATGTTCTCCTTGAGGCGGTCAAGGACCGCGTCCTGCCCCTTGACGTCCGTGAACCGGGTCTCGATGTCGTCGGGCATGATCGTGTCGACGCCGCCACGCGACAGGAACCAGAACAGCCCGATGAACTGGAAGATGATGAAGAAGAACGCGAACGCGAGCTGGAGGATCATCGGCAGCGCGGCGACGAGCCGCGCCGGCGCCTCGACGATCCCCAGCCATGTCGGGTCGGTGTTGAACCATAGGCCGAGGACGTTGCTCACGATCGCCAGGAACAGCAGCAGCTTCGCGACGCGAGCCATCCGGTAGCGCGCGTACTGGTCGACGTGACCGGTGCGTCGCTGCAACCGCTCGACGATCCCCTTCTGCCAGAAGCGGTAGTACGTCGTCGAGTGCTCCTCGATCAGGTAGTGGATCTGACGGAGCACCTCGAGACCCGCGAGGACGAGCAGCCACCCGTAGTCGTTCAGCGCGATCTGGACGACATCCCCGAACGGCGGGCTCAGCGCGCGGAGGTCGCTCCAGACGATCGACACCATGAACAGCCAGGCGCCGACGAGCAGCAAGACGATCTTGATCCGGTCCCAGAGCGCCACCGGTCGCCGGGTCGTCCGCTCCGACTCGCGCGGCCGGCTCTGCCGTTCGAGGACGGAGACGTTCTCCGCCTGGTCCTTCTTCCCGCGTCTCATGGCCTCACCGTCCACGAATCGATCGTGTCGTCGATGTCCTGTTGGTAGTCGCTGTAGCACTCGTTGCTGCACATGAGCGCCATCAGATACACCTTGTCGGCGTTCCCGTCCAGGTACGCGATCTGGTTCACGACGACGAACTCGGGCGAGAACGCGCTGGAGCCCCCACCGCCCTCGACGCCGCCCTGCCCCGCCTGGAGCTCGCCCAGCGCGGACGTCCGGAACTGGAACACGATGTGGCTGCCGCGGAGCCCCTCCTCGCCCGTGAGCGTGTCGTTGTACCCGAGGATCATCACGTTGTCGCTCCCGAGCTGGGTGAGGTCGTCGACCGGGATCAGGAAGTTCCGCACGTACTCGAAGCTCGCTTGATCGCGGTTCTCCGGGCTGAGCGTGAACACGAGCGCGATGCCCTGAGGATGCTCGGTCGCGAGGTCCTCCGCGTTCAGGATGTGCTGCACGTCAGGGCTGGGGTCGCCGTCGACCGCGACGAGCCACTCGATCGGGTCGGGGGTGGAGGCGTTGGGCCCGGGGGGAAGGCGCAGGAACGTCTGCTTGTCGAACAGGGTCCAGTCGTTCGGGACCTTGAACGCGGTCCGCGTGTCGGAGTTCCTCACGTAGCGGAACTCGTTCTCGCCGCAGGCGGTCAGGACCAGGGCGGCCAGGACCAAGGCAGCGAGGCCCAGCAGGACCACGAGCGGCCGCTTCATCTAAGCATTATCGCCCTGAGCAGCCAGAAGTGGAGTCCCGCGGTCCGGTTTCCCCAAGGCGGGCTTCACGCGATCCGTGGCCTGCCCTCGAACGGGATCGACAGCACGACCGTGGTGCGGGTCTGGACCCCGCCCTTCTCGCGGAGCCTGCGGATCAGGTCCTCCAGGTCGGAGGTCGTTCGTGTCCGAACCTTGAGGACGTAGTTCGACTCGCCGGCCACGCTCAGGCAATCCTCGACCTCGGGGAACCCCGACACCCGCTCGGGCAGGTCGTCGGGCTGGGTCGGGTCGAGCGGCGTGATCGCGACCAGCGCGGTCACGGACAGCCCGAGCGCCTCGGTGTCCACGACCGCGCGGTACCCCCTGATCACGCCGGTCTGCTCGAGCTTGCGGACGCGATCGTGGACCGACGACGGAGACAGGCCCACGCGGCGGCCGACGTCGGCATAGGTCGCCCTGGCGTCGTCCTGGAGCGCGGCGAGGATGTCGAGGTCGCGCCGATCGAGCACCCACGCATGATACGGAGTGCCAGATGGGGGAGGCCCGGCCGCCCCGGACCGGCCGATTGCGTCGCGGCACCCCGCTCGCGTAGAACCACTGCCACACGGCTCCGCCTCTCCCGGGCCGATCATCGCCCGGCTGAGGAGGTCCCGTGCGCATCGATCGTGTCCCCGCCGCCGTGCGTCAGGTCGCGGTGCCGAAGCGGAACGGCGTCCGCCTGCTGACTCGGCTCGACCCGGCGACCGAGGTGCGGTACGTCTCGCTGGTCGCCGCCGCGGTGCCGGCGATCGAGGCCGCCCTCCGCCCGGTCGTCGTTGCGAACCGCGTCCGGCGGGCGTCGGTCCGGCCGCCGATGCTGCGCCTCGAGCCGACCGCCGAGGCGCGCGAGCGCTTCGTCACGATGGCCTCGGAGCTGTGTCGGGCGCCCTTCGTCGTCGTCGCGGACGTGGAGAACTGCTACCCCTCGGTCGGGCTCGACGCGCTCGCGACGGTGCTCCAGCGCCGTGGTGTGTCGCAGGGGACGACGCAGGCGCTGCTCGCCTTGCTCGCCAGCCTGAGTGCGTTCGGGGTCCGAGGTCTGCCGGTCGGGCCACTCCCGTCGGCGATCCTCGCGAACGCCGTCCTGGCCGCGGTCGACGATGAGCTCGCTCGGGCGGGGCGGCGGTACGTCCGTTGGGTGGACGACGTCTGGGTCGCGGCGACGTCCCGGGCGGACGCCGAGGGGGTCCTCGCGGTCCTCGAGGCGGCCCTCGGCGGCCTGGGCCTTCGCCTGTCGGCGCGCAAGACCCGGATCGCCGTCAGCACCGACGTCTCGCCGCGCGCCGTCTCCCCGGTCGGGTCGCAGTATCATCGGCCCGCCGATGCGCACCCTCTACCGGGCGTCGCTCGTCCGGACGCTGTCGCACCCGGGCGAGGGTGAGTGGATCCTCGTGGATGGCCGCCACGTCGAGCGCGTCGGGACGGGTGAGCCACCCGGGAGCGACCGCGCGGTCGACCTCCCCGGCACGACGATCGTCCCCGGGTTCGTCGACGCGCACGTCCACCTCACGGGGACGGGGACGCACCACCGTCACCCCGAGCTGTCGGCGGTCGACGATGCCCCCGGCCTCCTGGAGCGGCTGACCGGGATCGCGGCGGCGGGGGAAGGGCCGCTGCTCGTCCACGGATGGGACGAGACAAGGTGGTCCGATCCGACGCTCCCGACGATCGACCAGCTCGACCGCGTCACCGACCGTCCACTCGCGGCGGCGCGTGCCGACGGACACATCACGATCGTGAATCGGATCGCGCTCGATGCGGCGGGACTGCTCCGCGATGAGGCGGACGGCGTCGATCGGGACGTCGACGGTCGCCCCACGGGCCGCGTGACCCGCGAGGCGAACATCCGGCTCCGCGTCTGGTTCGAGTCGCATCTCGACGACCGGGAGATCGAGCAGCTGCAGCTCGAGGCTGCGAGCCTGGCGGTCGCTCGCGGCGTCACCTCGGTGCACGAGATGTCGCTGCCGGAGCTGCGCGGCACGCGCGACCTGCAGATCCTGCTCGGGCACCGTCGCCGCCTGCCGGTCGACGTCGTGCCGTACGTCGCCACGACCGACGTCGCCACGGTCATCGACCTCGGCCTCGGCACGATCGGCGGCGACCTGTGGGTCGATGGATCGGTCGGCGCCCGTACCGCGTGGCTCGCCGAACCGTACGAGGACGGCTCAGGGTCCGGAGCCGGGTACCGGCAGGACGACGAGCTCGCCGCGTTCTTCCACGAGGCGCACGTGGCGGGCCTGCAGGTGGCCGTCCACGCGATCGGCGATGCGGCGATCGATCAGGTCATCTCGGTGTGGGAGCGGGTCTACACCGCGCTCGACTCGCGCGCGCGCCGCCACTTCCGCGCGCGCCGGCACCGGATCGAGCACTTCGAGCTGGTCGACGGATCGCTGATCGAGCGCGCGGCCGCCCTCGGGCTGGCGGCCTCCGTTCAGCCATCCTTCGACGCCGAGTGGGGCGGGCCGGGCGGCCTGTACGAGCGCGGGCTCGGGCTCGAGCGCGCGCCGCGGATGAACCCGTTCCGCTCGCTGCTGAACCGCGGGCTTGAGCTGGGGGCGGGTTCGGATACACCCGTCACGACGATCGACCCGCTCCGCGGCGTCGCCGCCTTCGAGCACCACCACAACCCCGCCGAGCGACTGACGCGCGAACAGGCCATCCGGGCCTTCACGATCGGCAGCGCCAGGCTCGCGCATCAGGAGGGGAAGAAGGGCTCGCTCGAGCCCGGTTCGCACGCTGACTTCGCGGCGTACGACACGGACCCCTTCACCGCGCAGACGCTGGACGGCATCGCTCCGGTGCTGACCGTCTCGCTCGGTCGCGAGGTGTTCGCCCGCTAGGGTCGTTGCGACCAGCGCGGTTGACAGCCCGAAGGGGCGGACGTACGGTACGCGCTGCGACGCCGCCTCGGCGGTGCCGCGCGAGGACCCAAGAGGCTGAGTAGAGAACGCGGCGCCCCGGCGCCGCGGCCCCAAAGGTCTCTTGGGTCCTCATCTGTGCCCTCCCTCCCTTCGGCCGGAACGATGTCGGCCTGGGAACCTGCGAACTGAGAACCTGGGAACAAGGATCGTCCTCTTCGTGTTTCAGCCGGAAGGTCTTGCCGCGCGGGTGCCCGGCAGTACAATCCCCCGGCTGGAAAGAGGGACGATGACCGCAGAAGAGATCGAAGAGCAGGTCGACGAGGACGAGATCGACGACGACGCGGAGGCCGGCGACGAGGACATCGACGCCGACGACCGCGTCCCGCCGCCCGCCGCGGAGGGCGAGGACGTCGAGTCGATCCAGGACCTGCTCGTCAAGCAAGAGGCGCGCGAGGAAGAGGACGACGACGAGTCCGTCCTCACCCTCGGCCGGGAGGAGCGGCTGGAGCCCCTGGCCGTCAAGGTGGTTCCGCCGCAGCCGACCGAGTTCATATGTCAGTCGTGCTACCTGGTGAAGCACCGGAGCCAGCTGAAGGACAAGAACCGTCAGCTGTGCCGCGACTGCGCCTGAGCGGCCGAGCCCTCCCGCTCCCGATCGCGACCGCGGTCTCACTGGCGTCCGGACTGCTCCTCTCGCTGGCGCTGCCTCCCGCGGAGCTGTGGCCTCTGGCCTTCGTGGGCCCGGCGCTCCTGCTGTGGCTCCTGCAGGACGTCGGGCCCGGTAGGGGAGCGGCGCTCGGCTTCGCGTTCGGCGCCGCCTACTTCGGAGCGCTCCTCTACTGGATCCTGTTGTTCGGCGAGCTGGCCTGGTCCGCGCTCGTCATCGCCTCGGCGATCTACTGCGCGGTCTTCGGCGCGCTCGCGCCGGTCGTCCGGCGCCCGGCACGGCCGGTCGTCTCGGCGATCGGACTCGCCTCGCTGTGGACGGGCCTGGAGTTCCTGCGCGGCCACTGGCCGCTCGGGGGGTTCGCGTGGGGGCAACTCGGCTCGACGCAGACCGACAACGCCGCGCTGGTGCGACTGGCTTCGGTCGGCGGCGTCTGGGCGCTTTCGTTCGTCGTCGCAGCGGTCGCGGCGCTCGTCGTGGCGGCGGTCAAACGGTGGCCCTCCGACCGGCGCGCGGCGATCGGACTGGCCGTGGTCGCCGCGGCCATCGCGCTCGCGCCCTCCGCGATCCCTCTGCCGGCCCCGAACGGTCCGGGGCTCGACGTGGCCGCGATCCAGGTTGACGTCCGCGAGGCGGCCGGGCTCCCCGCCGGTGACGAGGACCGGGCGATCGCGGTGCTGAACGCCGGGTCGCATCGCGCGCTGTCCTCCGACCCGCCCGACCTGGCCGTGTGGGGCGAGGCGGCGCTCGACCCGGACGCGTTCGCCGACCCCGCGACGATGCGGACGGTCCGCGACGCGATCGCGTCGGTCGGTGCGCCGACGCTGGTGGGCGCCGTCACGCAGGCCGCCGACGGCACCCAGAGGACCGAGGTGATCGTGTTCGACGGCGACGCCGAGGTCGTGGACCGGTACGCGAAGGTCCATCTCGTTCCGTTCGGCGAGTACGTCCCGTGGCGGGACCGGCTGTCGTTCATCTCGGCGATCGACCAGATCCCGGTGGACCGCGCGCCGGGGGAGCGCGTCGAGCCCGTCCAGGCCCCCGGGCTGCCGGCGTTCGGGACGCCGATCTGCTACGAGAACAGCTTCCCCGAGATCGAGCGGGCGCTCGTCCGGGGCGGGGCGAGGTTCCTGGTCCTCACGATCAACAACGCCTCGTACGAGGAGACGGCGGCGTCGAGACAGCACCTGTTGATGAGCCGGCTGCGAGCGGTCGAGACGGGCCGGTGGGTCGTCCACGCCGCGATCTCCGGCGTCAGCGCGCTCGTCGCCCCGGACGGCGAGGTCATCGGTCGGACCGAGCTGTTCGAGCCGGCAGTGGTCCGCGGGACGATCCGCTCATCGGACGCGACGACACCGTACGTGCGGTTCGGCGATTGGGTGCCGATGGCGAGCGGCATCGTCGTGCTGGCGCTGTTCGCCTTCGGGCGGGCGCGGCGACGGACGCGGGCGGCGCCCGGGGCGTTACCGGCGCGGCCCCGCACGCTGGTCGTGCTCCCGACGTACGAGGAACGAGCCACGATCGAGCAGGTGCTCCGCGGGCTGCTCGCGCTGCCGGCCGGCGTCGACATCCTGGTGGTGGACGACGCCTCGCCGGACGGCACCGCGGATGCCGTTCGGTCGGTGATGGCAGGGGAGCCGCGCGTCCGCCTGCACGAGCGGCCGGGTAAGGGCGGCCTGGCGTCCGCGTACTGGGCGGGGTTCGGGCACGGGCTGGAGCGAGGCTACGACCTCATCGTCGAGATGGACTCCGACCTCTCCCACCAGCCCGACGAGCTCCCGCGGCTGCTCGATGCGGCGTCGAACGCCGACCTGGTGATCGGCAGCCGGTACGTCCCCGGCGGTGGCGTCACCAACTGGGGCCTCGGACGGATCGCCCTCTCACGAGCCGGCAACCTCTACGCCAGGCTGGCGTTGGGGTTCCCCATCCACGATGCCACGAGCGGGTACCGGGTCTACCGGCGTGAGCTCATCGCGCAGCTGATCGAGCGCCCCATCCGCTCGGATGGCTACGGGTTCCAGATCGAGCTCGCGTATCGTGCGTGGCTGGACGGCTTCGTGCTCACCGAGGCGCCCATCACGTTCCGCGAGCGCCAGCACGGCCGTTCGAAGATCTCGCGCCGCATCGTCGCCGAGGC
>DATHSY010000181.1:0-7440 GCA_035463715.1 Actinomycetota bacterium
GTCGGTCAAACCGCCTCCTCCGCAGCGAGCTCGAGCCACGGGGGCCTCGGTAGACCGGGCGTTGCGAGGAGCAGCCAGGACAGTCGCCCCAGGCCCGCTGGTTCGAGCAGGAGCGTCGCCCGGCTCCGCGACTCCCAACACCTGGTCGCCTCGACGTCGCGTCCATCCGCCAGCAGCGAAGCCTGGCGTTCGCGCTGACGCTCGGCCCACCCGCGGAAGCCGAGCGCCACGAGCGCGTCCCGCTGCGACACGCGGCCGAGCACGTCCAGACCGTCCGCGCTGGCGCGCGCGGCGACGGCGTCGAGGTTCACACCGGCCGTGATGTCGGTCGTGCCGGGGTTCGAGAGCACGTCCGCGACGACGCGATGGTCCCGGTAGCCGTGCACTCGGTCCGACGAGGGGACGTCCGCCTCGGCGTAGTCGATCAGGAGCACGTACGACCGCTCGCACACGCGCGCGAGCTCATCGATGAACGCGAGCGCGCCGGTCGGCACGATCGTCTCGTCGTGCCCCCCGGCGCTGCCGGCGTCGGCCCGCAGGTCCTCTTCGGCCGGCACCTCGCGCTCGACGAAGGCGTGGCCGAGGGCGTCGATGCGCACCTCGACGAGCCCACCGTCCCTGCGGCGCACACGCCGGAACGGGAGGTTGTCAAGGAGCTCGTTCGCGAAGACCGTCGCGTCGCGGATCGGCGCGACGTCGTCGAGCGCGGTCGCCGTTCGGACCGGGAGTTCGCGCAGCAGCTCGATCGCCCCGGCGCTTCGCTCGACGGCGACGTAGTCGACCGGACCCGCGTCCCGCACGATGTCGAGCAACGTCCGCGCGAGCGTGCCGTCGCCCGCGCCGACCTCGACCACGCGCGCAGGGGACGGGTCGCCGAGCGCCTCGTGCAGCTCCCCGAGTGCCTTGGCGACCGCGTACGCGAACCACCAGTGGATGTGCGGGCTCGTTACGAAGTCCCCGACGCGTCCGACCGGCGGGTCGTCGTAGAACCCGCCCTGCCCGTACAGGGCCAGGTCCATGAACTCCGCGAACGAGATCGGGCCGCGTTCGGCGATCGCCCCCCGGATCCGCTCCGCGATCTCGGCGCTCACGAGGCAAGAGCCTATCGGTGCCTGCACGGTCACCGGCCTGCGAGAATCCGGTGCGTGGGCCGATCGATCCGCAAGGCCGCGTCCGTGGTCGCCGTCCGGCCGTCCACCGACGGGCCCGAGGTGCTCGTAGTCGAGCGCGGCGCCGGGGCTCGGTTCCTGCCCGGCTACGTCGCGTTCCCCGGAGGCGCCGCCGACGACGGCGATGCGGAGACGGCCCGGCGGTGGTTCGGCGACCCGGGCGAGGCGCCCCGGGCCTGCGCGGTGCGCGAGCTCCTGGAGGAGGTCGGTCTCGCCCTCACCTCCGATGGGCTCCGGGCCGCCGCGGGCGACGCGATCGCGTCGGTGGATGCCTCGCCACCGAGCCGCGACCAGCTGCCGCGGATCGCGCACTGGATCGCTCCTGAGGACGTCCCGGTCCGGTTCGACGCGCAGTTCTTCGCCGCGCTCGCGCCCGAAGGACCGGCGCCGCAACCCGATGCGGAGGAGGTGCGTGCCGCGTGGTGGATCTCGCCGCGTGGGCTCCTCGACGAATGGCGGAACGGGGCGCGCAAGCTCTACTGGCCTACCTACTACACGATGAGCGCGCTCGCGAGATGCGTGTCCGTCGACGAGCTGTTCGCGCTGCGGATCCAGACCCGCGAGCCCGACGAGGACGAGCTCGCCCGGCTCCCGCGATCAGTCTTCTGGCAGGACTGAGACCCGGATGCGCATCTTCCGCGTCCTGTGTCCGAACCCCGGCCTCCGCGAGCTCGAGGGGACGAACACGTGGATCCTCGGCGAGCGTCCGTCGATCGTGGTCGATCCCGGACCGTCGATCGCGTCCCACCTGCGTGAGGTGGCGGCGTCGGCGGGAGACCTCGCCGCGATCCTGCTGACGCACGACCATCCCGATCACGCCCCCGGCGCGACCGAGCTAGCCGAGATGACGGGTGCGACGGTCCACGCGGCGCGGCCACGCGATGGGGGCGAACGCCTGCGCGATGGACAGGCGATCACGATCGGGTCGGTCGAGGTCCGAGTCGTCGCGACACCCGGCCACACACCCGACAGCGTGTCGTTCTTCGTGCCGGCGGCGTCGGCGCTCCTGACCGGGGACACGGTGGTGGGCCACGGCACGAGCGTGATCGATCCGCCCGAAGGCGATCTGACCGCGTACCTCCGCTCGCTGGAACGGCTCCGCGACCTGAGCCCGCGCGCGATCCACCCCGGCCACGGCCCGCTGGTGCTCGACGGCGTCGCGAAACTCGACGAGTACCTCGAACACCGCAGGATGCGTGAGGAGCAGGTGCTGTCGGCGCTCGCGGACGGCGGACGCACGATCCAGGACATGGTGCCGGTGATCTACGAGGGGTACCCGACCGAGCTGCACGAGCTCGCCGGCCGCTCGATCTTGGCGCACCTGCTGAAGCTCGAGGCCGAGGGCCGGGCGAAGAAGCGCACACGCGATGGGCAGCAGCGATGGTCGCTCGACGAGCCACGGACGTGCGCACGGTGCGGCCGTCAGGTGAGAGGCCGAGGCAAGCTATGCGGGCCATGCAGCCTGGCGGTCCTGCAGGAGTCCGCGCCCGACCAGGACTAGGCTCGTTCGTAGACGGAGACGTGCCAGCCCTCGCCGGTGTACGGCTCGCGCTTCCAGCCGCCCCACCGTTCGCGCAGGCGGAGCCCGGCGAGCCGCGCCATCAGGTCCAGCTCCGAGGGCCACACCAGCCGGATCCGGACCGGATACAGCCGGATCGCATCGGTGCGGAGGGAGACGATCTGCGACGCGACCTGCTGCGTGACCGGATCGTACTTCGACGTCTCGAGCGAAACCTCGTCGGTCTCGACGACGCGCGCGCTCACGCGTTGCGCGCGGTCGAAGCGTGCGGGGTCCGGGACGAACGCTTGCACGACGAAGACGCCGCCGGCATCGAGGTGCTCCGCGACGTTGCGGACGCACCGCACCTGGTCCTCCTGCGACAGCAACGCCCAGAACGTGTTGTACACCACGAACACGAGCGAGAAGCGGCCCTCGACCGCGACGTCGGCGAAGTCGCCGATGGTCACGGGGATTTCGGCGCCGCCCGGCTTCTCGCGCAGCTTCGCGACCATCCCCTCCGACGCGTCGATCCCGTGGACGCGGACGCCGCGGACGCCGAGCGGAACGGCGATCCGACCCGTACCGATCCCGAGCTCGAGCACGGCGCCGTCGCCAGCGATATCCGCGAGGAACGGCACCGCGTCGGCAGCGTCGTCCGGGACCCCCGACCACGTGTCGTAGATCTCCGCGATCGCATCACCGTAGGTGGAGGGTCCGTACCGTTCCATGCGCGGACGAGACCGCATCACCGTCGGCGCTGTCAACCCCGGAATCCTCGTACGCGGCCGAGAGCGCGCCGACGTTGCGGATGACCAGCCCGTCGCGGTCCGTTCGGACGAGCCCTCGTCCAGACAGCGAGGCGATCGTCCGGTTGACCGACTCCCGCGAGGTCCCGGCCATCTTGCCGATCTCGTCCTGCGTCACCCGGAGGCCGATCCGTACGCCATCGGCGGCCGCCGCGCCGTGGCGCGACGCGAGGTCGCCGATCGTCCGGGACACCCGTCCGCGGACGTCACGGGCGAGCGCATCCTCGAGCGCGGCGGACGTCCGGTGGAGCCGGGAGGCGAGCATCCGAACGACCTGCGTCGCCGTCGCCGGGCGTCTGGCGAAGACCGCCTCGAGCGCCGGGAGCGGGACGGGCAGGACATCCGTCGTCGCGATCGCCCTCGCGTCCACGGGAGAGGTCGGGTCGTCGAGCAGGGCGGCTTCGCCGAAGATATCGCCGCCGCCGAGGATCCCGAGGACCACTTCGCGACCACTGAGCAGCACGGCGGAAAGCCGGACCGCGCCACGGATGACCACGTAGACGGCCATCGTCGGCTCGCCCTGTCGGACGAGCGTCGTCCCGTTGGTGACCCGGCGGGGGAGGGCACCGGCGACCGCCGTGAGCCGCTCCACGCGCGCGACCCTAGCGCCCACCGCCGACACGCTTCGGCCCGGTCCGCTTCGACAGGTCCTCGTTCGACCCGGTAGGCTCCGGCCGAGGCTCGCACCAACTCGCACGAAGGAGACGGACGTGGCTCGTGGCACAAGAGATGTGCTCGCCCAGGTCCCGCTGTTCGCGTCGCTTTCGCCACGACACCGACGGCGCCTGGCCGACTCCGTCACGGAGGCTCGGTTCATGGAGGGCGCGAAGGTCGTGCGGGAGGGCGAGCAGGGCGAGTCCTTCTTCGTGATCGTGGAGGGCGAGGCGCGGGTTCAGAACCGCTCGGGGAAGGTCGTCAACCGCCTGTACCCGGGAGAGTTCTTCGGTGAGATCTCCCTGCTCGACGGCGGCGCCCGGACCGCGACGGTCGTCGCCGAGACGCCGCTCGTGACGCTCGAGCTCACCCGTCGCGCCTTCACGAAGGTGCTCGAGCAGGAGCCGGTGGTCGCGGTGAAGCTGCTCGCGTACTCGGCCGGCCTGCTCAGGCGGCTCGAACGGCCGATCGCCGGCTAACGCCCTCCCCGATGCGAGCCGAGCTCTACCGCCCCGACGACCCCGACGTCGTCGTCGCCACCGCGATCTGGAACCGTGGGCGGGCGGAGCTGGAGGTCCACGTGCCGACCGATGCGATCGAGTCGATCACGCGGCCGGCGCCCGTCGTCACCGAGGACCCGTCGCGCCGCCGCTTGGGGACGCACGGTCCTGCCGTGCTCCAGCCGGGCGACGTTGAGTGGTTCGTCGCGGCGCTCGAGGCGCGCGCGCCCACGCTCGGCCTGAAGGTGCGCTTCGTACCGGGTCGGATCGAGGGAGGTTGGGACCCTGCGTCACAGTACCGACGGTTCGAGGAGCAGGTCGAGCGGCTGGCGAGCGGTTCCGACCGGCCCTAGCCGCCGGCCCCCTCGTCGACGAAACGGCGGCCCGCGTCGCAGAACGGAAGGAAGTCGCACCAGTGGCATTGCGGGCCCGGCTGCGGCTCGAACCGTCCGGCCGCGATCCCGCGGAGCCACATCCGCACGCGACCGCGAAGGACGTCGATCGGTTCCGGCCGGTGCGAGACCTCCTCGCCGGTCGCGAGGTACAGGTACGTGAGCCTGAGGTCGTCTGCGCGACGGTGCCAGACGTCGGCGCAGGCCAGCGCGTACAGGTCGAGCTGCAGCCCCGCGAGCTCGTCGCCCTCCGGCGGCCGTCGACCGGTCTTGTAGTCGACGACCTCCCACGGGCCGTCCGGCTCGCCGTAGATCGCGTCGATCCGCCCGCGGACCGTGAAGCCGTCGATCGACAGCAGGAACGGCCGCTCGACGTACAGCGGCACCATCGTCGCGAACCGGCTGGCAAGGAACGCAGCGCGGAGCGCGTCGAGCTTTCCGGGCTCGCCGGCGAGCTCCTGATCCGTGAGGTCCGGGAGGTCGTCGATCTCGAGCAGCGTCGCCTGCCCATGCGACTGTCGCTCGATCCAGCGGTGGACCTCGGTGCCGATGCGTGCCGCCGGACCGCTGAACCGTGGGAGCGGCTGGACCACGCCCCAGTAGAAGCGTTTCGGGCAACGCGCGTAGTCGATCACGGCTGCGACCGAGGCGGCCGTCGGGCTCGCCGGGCGGCGTTCGGCGCGCTCCTCGCGCTCGAGCAGGTGCAGCGCCGCGGTCTGCCGCTCGTCCGCGAGACGTGAGAATGTCTCGAGCTCCTCGGGTCCGAGACGCTGCGTGAGCGACGCGGGCACCTCGCCGCGCGCGTCGAGGGCGGCGCGCCGCCAGCCGGCCGGGAAGAGCTCATCGGCCTCGTCCTCACGCAGCGCGGGGCCGGGCCACGGCCGGACGAGCGCCTGCCGGTACCCGGCGAGCGGGTTCTCGTCCGCGACCGGATCGAAGGTGACCGTCGCGTTCTCGCTACGCCCGCCCCACGCCGCGAGTTCGGCGAAGAACTTGCCCGTCTGGCTCGCGCGGAGGCGTTCGCCGTACCACCAGGCCGACGAGGCATAGAGCCTCTGCTTGGCGCGCGTCAGCGCGACGTACGCGGTCCGTCGCTCCTCGAATACCTCCTGATCCTTGAGCGCTCGCCAGAAGGCCGCCATGTTGCCGTCGAAGGCCGGCAGCAGGTCGCGGTCGCGACGGAGCTCGACGTCGAGCGAACTGCCCTTGCGCGACGGGTTCTGCTGGACGCGGTCGTCCGGGAATAGCGCCCTGGCGAGACCGGGAACGAACACCGTGTCGAACTCGAGGCCCTTTGCGGCATGCACCGTCATGACCTTCACCGAGTCGTCGTCGCTCGGCTGCACGGGGTTGAACTCCCGGTCGTCCTCGATCTGGGCCAGGTACGACAGGAACGAGCCGAGCGTGAGGTCGCCGGTCACCGGCTGGAAGCCATGGACCTGGTCGAGGAACGCGGCGAGGTTCCGCCGCTTGGCGGCGGCGAGGCCGGCGTCCACCTCGGCCTCGAGCTCGTGAAGGAGCCCGGTCCGTCGGATCACGTCGGCCAGGAAGTCGGCGACGGGACGCCGCGCGGCCTCGCGGAGCTCGGCCATCTCCGCGCGGAACGCCTCGAGCCGGGTGCGGGCCTCGTCGGACAGACCGTCGACCTGGTCCATGTGCTCGAGCGCCTCGGCGATCAGGAACGGCTGATCCTCGAGTAGCTCGTCGTCCTCGTCCAGGCGCGCCTCGTGCAGCTTCTTGAGCAGTTCGGCGCCGCTCACCTGCGTCCACGCCGCGACACGGGCGAGGTCGCCGATCCCGATCCGGTACCGCGGCCCGGTGAGGACGCGCGCGAGAGCGACGCTGTCCTGCGGGTCCGAGGCGATCCGCGCGTACGCCAGGACCTCGACGACCTCGGGCAGCTTGCTCAGCCCGGCGAGGCCGATGAACTCCGCCGGGATCCGTCCCTCGAACGACATCTGGAGCGACTCGTAGAGCCGATGCGTCCGACAGAGCACCGCGATCTCGCGCCACGGCACGCCCTCGGCGTGGCGCGCGAGGATCTGCTCCGCGACGCCCTCGGCCTCGGTCACCTCGTGCTCGAACTGATGCACCTCGACCTCGCCGAGGCCGTTCGGTGGGTGGGGGCGCAGCTCCTTCGACGGGTCGGGTCGCTGCTTGTCCGGGACGTGCCGGATCACCTCGTCCGCCGCGCCGAGGATCCGGGCGCCGGAGCGGAAGTTCGTGTACAGCGGCAGCCGGTCGGACGGCGTGCCGTCGGCCCGCGGGAAGTGCTGCGGGAACGCGAGCAGGTTGTGCAGGCTGGCGCCGCGCCACGCGTAGATGTTCTGGTCCGGGTCGCCGACCGCCGTGACGGGGTGCCCGCCGCCGAAGAGCGCACGCATCAGCTCCGCCTGTGCGTGGTTCGTGTCCTGGTAC
>DATHSY010000182.1:0-4917 GCA_035463715.1 Actinomycetota bacterium
CGGTCGCCGATCGGCACGCCGTGGCCGGCGACCATGCGCACGGCGCCGCGTCCCAGCCAGACGCCGGGCCGGTCGTTGCCCGCGAAGACCGGGTGCGTCTCGACGGCGCCCGTCGCCACGATCACGCGGCCCGGGTACACGTGGACGACCTCACGCTCACCCACGAGCGGGACGAACGGTCCCTCGTAGACACCGACGGCCATGTGCCGTTCGAGCAGCGTGATGCCCGTATTGGGGGAGACCTCCTCGCGCAGGGCCCGAACGCGTTCGAGCGCCGGGCCCGGCGGAAGCCGTTCGCCGATCCGCGCCTCGTCGCAGAGCAGCACAGAGGCGCCGTCCTCGGCGGCGGCCCCCGCCGCCGCCAGTCCTGCTGGTCCGGCACCGATCACCAGCACGTCCGTATGCGCGGTCCGGGCGGGCTTGCGTCCCGGCGTGCGTCCCGTCGGGAGCGTTCCGATGCCCGTGGCGCGGCGGATCACGCGCTCGGCGAGCGGCCATGCGATGCGCGGCCTGACGAACGTCTTGTGGTAGAAGCCCACGGGCATCACGGGGTGGAGCCGGTCGGCGATCGCGAGCAGGTCGCGATCGGTCGACGGCCACCCGCCCTCGCGACGAACGCGCATGCCGTCCTCCGCGAGCGTGACGCACGACCTGACGGCGGGCGTCCCGTCGACGTTGACCAGGCAGTTGGCGCAGTCGCCCGTGAGGCAGTAGAGGCCACGCGGCCGGTGATGCTTGATCGAGCGGGTGAACGTCCGCACGCCGCCGCGGAACAGCGCCGCCGCGACCGTGTCGTCCGAGCGGAGCGGGACGGACCTACCCTCGAACCGGATCGATGCCACTGCCGGGCTCGTGGAAGACGTTGGTGACGGTGTCGCGCCGGATCGTCAGCCAGCGGCGACACCCGAACGCGTGGAACCATCGTTCCGTCTGTTCGCCCGCGACGTTGTTGCGGAGGTAGACGCGCCGGTAGTCCGCTTCGGCGTCGTCCGACCGGAGGTCGCGGAGCTCGCCGCCGAACGTGAACTCCGTGTACGGGCGCTGGCCGCAGTTCGGGCAGGGAACCTCGAGGCTCACCCAGGGTCCTCCTGGTCGCAGGCACCGGCGTCCCCCGCCGGGGAACGTGGTTCGGGCGTCGGGACGATACCGGTTGGGGCCGACGCGCGGCATCGGCGCGGATGACCCGCGGTCGCGCGACCAGATGCGACGATGCCGGTATGCGGATGAGGGGGGCGACCCGCTGGTACCACGTCGCGGCGCGCACGTGGCTGACGCTCGCGGGTCTCTCGCTCCTGTTGCGCCCGTCGACCAGGCTCGGGTTGTGGCTGCCTCTGCACCTCGCTCTCGCCGGCGCAGTGTCGTCGGCGATCAGCGGCGCGATGCAGGCCTTCGTCCTCGCGCTGACGGCGACGCCCTCGCCTGGGTCGGTCCTGGTCTGGACGCAGTTCGCCTGCGTCAACGCGGGCGCGGCGCTGGTCGCGTGGGGCCGGGTCGCCGACCGCCCGGGTGTCCTTGCGGTCGGCGCCATCGCGTTCCTCGTGGGGATCGTGATGCTCGGAGCCTTCGTGATCGGCGCGAGACGACGTGCATTGAACCGCCGGCACCCGCTCCCGATCGTGATGTACGTCTCGGCCGTCGCAGCGATGTTGGTCGGCGGGGCCCTCGGCGCGCTGGTCGGCGCCGGCACGATCGACGACGTCGACACCTACCTCGGCCTCCGACGCGCGCACATGGTGCTGAACGTGATGGGGTGGGTGTCGCTCACGATCACCGGGACGCTCATCACCTTCCTGCCGACGGTCCTGCGGATCCGGATGCCGTCGTGGCACGGCGCGTGGACGATGATCGCGCTGATCGCGGGCGTGGCGATCGTGTCGGCCGGGTTGGCGCTCGGCGCCGATGCGGTCGCCGCGGCGGGCGGCGTCGTGTACCTCGCCGGCGTTGCGAGCGTGATCTGGATGGTCGGACGCGCCGCCGGCGCGCCCCGCGCGTGGCCCGTGCCGACGGCGGCGAAGCACCTGATGGCCTCCGTCGTGTGGTTCGCGTCCGGCTCACTCGCAACCGCGGTCGCCCTCGCGCGGGGCGGCGCGGGCTTCGACGGCTTCCGCCAGGGCTTCCTCGCGATGCTCGTCGGCGGGTGGGCGCTCCAGACGCTGCTCGGCGCGTGGCAGTACCTACTTCCGATGGCCAGGCCCGGTCACCCGGACGAGCGGCGACGCTGGCTCGCCGCGATCGAGTTCGGCGGTAGGCTGCAGCTCCTTGCGCTGAACGGGGGGCTGCTCCTCATCGTGCTGCATCTCGCCGGGTGGCTCCCGGGGACCGCCGGCTCGATCGGCGCGGGTCTCGCGCTCGGCGGGGGCGCGCTCGCCTTGCTCAAGGCGTGGGCGTTCCCGGTTCTCGGCCGCGCGCCGGTCCTGTCGGAACGCCAGCTCGGGGTTTGGGGTGGGTGACCGCCGGGGCTCTACGATTGGCGCCATGGCTGACGCGACCACCGCTGCTGTCGTCACGGTCTCCGATGGCGTCCTCAACGGGACGCGGGCGGACGAGTCCGGCGACGTTCTCGAACGCGCGCTCGGCGACCTCGGCCTCGACGTGGTGCAACGGGTCGTGGTTGCCGACGAACGCCCGGCGATCGAGGAGAGCCTCCGACGACTCGCCGAGGAGGGAGTGGACTTGGTCGCGACCACGGGCGGGACGGGGTTCGGGCCGCGCGACGTGACGCCGGAGGCGACGCGCTCCGTGATCGACCGCGAGGCACCCGGTCTCGCCGAGCTCATGCGGAGCGCGGGGCTCGCTCACACCCCGATGGCTGCCCTGTCGCGGGCCGTCGCCGGGAGCAGCGGTTCGACGCTGATCGTGAACCTACCCGGAAGTCCGAAGGGCGTCCGCGAGGGGATCGAGGCGATCGGCTCGGTCCTCCCGCATGCGCTCGACCTGCTGGCCGGCCAGACGGGTGCGCATCCGACCGGGCACGCCGGGCTACGGGGCCCCGTGCCGCCGGACGCGTTGCTCCGCGACCCGTGGGTCGACGTGAAGGCGGTCAAGGTCGAGGGGTCCCCACCGTGCCGCGTTGGCAACTCGATGCGGATCGTCCCCGGCGGACCCGTGCACGGGACGCTCGGGTGCGCCGAGTTCGACGAGGCGGCCGCTCGCGACGCCGCCGAGGTCGCCGAGGCGGGTGAGCCCCAGACCCGGACGTACGTCCACGAGCACGGATCCGTCGAGGTGTTCCTGGAGCCACATCGCCCGCCCGACCACCTGCTCCTCGTCTCGGCCACCGACGTCGCGCGTCACCTGGCCGGGCTCGGCAGGCGGCTCGGCTACCGCGTGTCGCTCGTCGAGCCACGCGAGGGCCGGGTCGAGCCCGGCGATCGGCGGTCGACGCCCGTCTTCGACCGGCTCGACTCCGTGCACCTCGACGACGCGACCTCGATCATCTTCACCGATCACGACGCCCCGGCGATCGGCGCGCTGCTCGCGCACGCCCTGCGCTCCCCGGCGCGCTTCATCGGCGTGATGGGGAGCCGGCGCCACGTCGGTCCGTACGTCGAGGAGCTGCGCGCGATGGGGTTCGGTGACGACGACCTCGCGCGGATCCGCTCGCCGCTCGGGCTGGACCTCGGCGGCCGCACGCCCGAGGAGATCGCGCTGTCGATCGCGGCCGGGATCGTCGCCGCGAGGCACGACCGCGATGGGGGCTGGCTCGATCGACGCTGAGGTCCGCGCGGCCGATCCGTTCCGCGTGGTCGTCGCGGCCACGGCCGGCGTCCTGGTCCTCATGCTGTCGGCGTTCCAGCCCGAGCCCGCGTCCCCGCGGCCGATGCCGCCGAACATCGTGGTGATCCTCACGGACGACCAGAGTCCGGAGACGATCCCGGCGGACCCCCCGGTGATGCCGAAGCTCCAGGCGATGATCGAGGACCCGAACGACGACTGGATCAGGTTCGAGAACGCGTACGTCACGATCCCGCTCTGCTGTCCCTCGCGCGCGTCGATCCTCACGGGGCAGCACCCGCACCACACCGGGGTCCTGACGAACGCGGACGGCGGCCTGCTCGATCCGTCGTCGACGATCGCGACGTGGCTGAAGGAGGCCGGCTACACCACCGCGCTGGTCGGCAAGTACCTGAACGGCTACCCGTTCGGACGCGCCGCGACGCCGCCGCCGGGCTGGGACCGGTGGATCGCGAAGATCCAGGGCGACTCCACGTCGGTGTACCGGAACTTCGGCCTATCCGAGCAGGGCTTCCCGGTCGCGTACGAGGGGCCGGACTCGTACACGACCGACGTCTTCGCGGATGCCGCGACGGACTTCCTCGCGTCGGCGCCGGACGACGCGCCGTTCTTCCTGTATTTCGCGCCGACCGCACCGCACTCGCCGAGGACCCCCGCGCGTGACTACCGCGGGTCGTGGACCGCCGAGATCCCGCGACCGGCCTCGTTCGACGAGGCGGACGTCTCCGACAAGCCGGAGTGGGTCAGGCGGATCCCGCCCGCGGACGCCGACGAGCGCGCGCGGCTGGACGATGCCCGCCGCGCCGAGTACGAAACGCTCCGGTCGGTCGACGACGCCGTCGCCGACCTCATCGACGCGCTGCGCGACCGCGGGGTCCTCGACGACACGGTCCTCTTCTTCCTGACCGACAACGGCTTCGCCTTCGGCGAGCATCGGTGGGACGCGAAGTCGTGCCCGTACGATGCGTGCGTTCGCACGCCGTTCCTGGTCCGCTACCCGGGCGCGACGTCGCGGACCGAGGCCGGTCTCGTGTCGACGGTCGACGTCGCGCCGACGCTTGCCGCGATCGCGCGGACCTCGGCGGGACCGGTCGACGGCACCAGCTTGGTCCCGATCCTGGAAGGGCGGTCGGTCCGTCCGGCCGAGGGCGTCCTGATCCGGTTCGGCGGCTTCGAGCGGAT
>DATHSY010000183.1:0-2665 GCA_035463715.1 Actinomycetota bacterium
CTGCGGGTACGGCTGGCCGGGCCAGACGCGGAGCGATGTCACGCCGGCTCGCCCATCACGTAGAGCGCGAAGGCGCCGGCGCGGACCTTGGCGACGACGTCGCCTCCGCCGAGCTCGTCGGGAGAGTGGGCCCCGGGGCCATCCCAGCGCTCCTCGGAGGAGTCGAGCACCCGGCTCCACCGGCCTTCCGGGATCGTCGTCCCGATCTCGGCGTCTTCGGCGCCCAGGTCGAATAGCGCGACGGCGTGCCGATCTGCGTGCCAGCGGCGCAGCACGAGCGTCCTCGCCCCCTCGTCGACCGTGACGTCCAGATCCTGCCGCGATCCGGCGAGGGCCGGCTCCTCACGCCGCAGCCGCAGCAGCTCTCGATACAGGGCGCGGATCGCCCGGCCGGCCCGCCGGTCCGCCCGCGAACGGTCCAGCTTCGAACGGCGGAACGCGTCCTCGTCCTGCGGGTCGGGCGGCTGGACGAACGACGCGGAACGCGCGAACTCGCGGGCGCGGCTGGTCCGCACCGCCTCGATCAGACCCGGGTCGGTGTGCGAGACGAAGTACAGGAACGGGTTCGTCTCGCCATACTCCTCGCCCATGAACAGCAGCGGGAGGTACGGCGAGAGCAGGATGAGCCCGGCCGCGAGCTTCGCTCGCTCGGCCCCGACGAGCGAGATCAGCCGCTCGCCGTTCGCCCTGTTGCCGACATGGTCGTGGTTCTGCGCGAAGACGACGAACCGCTCTGCCGGGACGCCCAG
Source organism: Actinomycetota bacterium (assembly GCA_035463715.1). Classification (GTDB taxonomy): domain Bacteria; phylum Actinomycetota; class UBA4738; order UBA4738; family HRBIN12; genus DATHSY01. The sequence continues at coordinate 750 of DATHSY010000183.1, forward strand.
CGTGTCGTTGCCCCAGCGGCGCCCGAGATGCTCGGACCAGCGGCCCGTATGGACGTACGCACCGCGCAGCGCCGACTCGATATCGCTCATGCGTCCGTGATCGAGGTAGTACCCCTCACGTTCACCGGTCAGGATCGCGTGGACCGCGTGGTGCAGCTCGTCGGCCCACTGTGCGTGCATGCCGAGGCCGCCCTCGTCCCGCGAGCGGACGATGCGCGAGTCGTTCAGCGCGCTCTCGGCGAACAGGTACAGGCGCCGGCCGGTCCGGGCGGCCATGTCGTCCGTCGCGTCGGCCAGCAGCCCCAGCAGCGGTCGCGCCGTGGTGTCGACGATCGCGTGGACGGCGTCCAGCCGGAGCGCATCCACGTGGAACTCCTCGAACCAGCGGAGCGCGTTCTCGCCGATGAACCGGCGGACCTCGTCGGCGCCGTGCTGGTCCAGGTTCAACGCGTCACCCCACGGCGTCGTGTACGTGGGCGAGTGATACGGGCCGAAGCGCGCCAGGACATCGCCCTCGGGCCCGAGATGGTTGCAGACGACGTCGAGCACGACCGCGAGGCCGCGCCCGTGGCACGCGTCGACGAACCGCTGGAACGCCTCCGGCCCGCCATAGGTGTTCTGCACGGCGAAGGGGAACACGCCGTCGTACCCCCAGTTGCGCCCGCCGGGGAACTGCGCGACCGGCATCGGCTCGACCGCCGTCACACCGAGCTCGGCGAGGTCGTCGAGGTGCACGATCGCCGCGTCGAAGGTGCCCTCGTCGGTGAAGGTGCCGACGTGGAGCTCGTACGTGACGTACCGTGAGAGCTGCAGCCCCGTCCATCCGTCGTCGGTCCACTCGAACCCGTCGGGATCGAACACGGCCGACGGGCCCCGCACGCCATCGGGCTGCCACCGGGACGCCGGGTCTGGCGCGTCGCCATCCGTCAGCCGGTAGACGTACCGGGTGCCGGGCTCGGCGTCGGTCACCGCGATGTGATAGCCGCGAGGTATCGGCTCCATCGCGACCTCGCGTTCCCCTTCGCCGCCGGGGTCGAGCACGAGGGCCACGCGCTCGGAGAACGGTGCCCAAACCTCGAACCGGCACCGCCCATCCCCCTGCACGACGGCGCCGAGCATCGTGCTCGGGCTCAGCAGGACCTCATCCATCGGCGCCCTCGGGCACCAGGAGCGCGCACGCGAGCGGCGGCAGCCGCAGCTCGAGGGCGAACGGCCGCCCGTGCGCACCGGGCTCGGAGGCGACGGGCCCACCGGCGTCGTTGACGACGCCGCTGCCGCCGTAGATCTCGGCGTCGGAGTTCACGATCTCGCGCCACGGTCCGGCAAGCGGCACGCCGACGCGGAAGGGCTCGCGGACCGTCGGGGTGAAGTTGCCGACGAACAGCACCACGTCGCGTTCGCCCGCGCCCCTGCGGAGGAACATCAGGACGCTCTGCTGCCGGTCACCCCCTTCGACCCACTCGAAGCCGTGCGGGTCCACGTCGAACACATGCATCGCGGGGAAGTCGCGGTACACGCGGTTGAGATCCGCGACCCATCGGCGGATCCCCTCGTGCTCGTGGTGCCGCAGGAGGCCCCAATCGACCGAGCCGTCGTGGTTCCACTCCCACGGTTGCCCGATCTCACCGCCCATGAACAACAGCTTCTTGCCGCTCTGCGCGTACTGGTAGCCGAGAAGCAGCCGAAGCTCGGCGAGCTGCTGCCACCGGTCCCCAGGCATCTTGCCGAGCAGCGATCCTTTCCCGTGCACGACCTCGTCGTGCGACAGAGGCAGGACGAAGTTCTCGTGCCACGCGTACACCTGGCGGAACGTCAGCTCGTCGTGGTGGTACGTGCGGTGGATCGGATCGCGGGCGAAGTACTGGAGCGTGTCGTGCATCCACCCCATGTCCCATTTGAGCCCGAAGCCGAGCCCG
>DATHSY010000184.1:0-4685 GCA_035463715.1 Actinomycetota bacterium
CGACGACATCGAGGTCGAGCAGATCGAGCCGTGGTTCCTCCGGCGCGCGATGGAGAACCTGCACCTGTCCGACGAGGACGCCGAACGGATCTGGCACGAGGTCCGGTCGTTCGCCTCGTTCGGCTTCTGCAAGGCGCACGCAGCCGCGTTCGCCGTCCCGACCTACCAGTCGTCCTGGCTCAAGGCGCACTATCCCGCGCACTTCCTCGCCGGCGTCCTCACCCACGAGCCCGGCATGTACCCGCGCCGCCTGATCCTGGAGGACGCCCGCGAGCACGGCATCACGATCCTTCCCCTCGACGTGAACCGCAGCGAACCCGACTACGTCGTCGAGGACCTTCCCGCCGGTGAGGGCATCCGGCTCGCGATGAAGGACGTCCATGGGATCTCCGACGCCGAGATCTGCTCGATCGAACGGGCGCGCGCCGACCGGCCGTTCCGCGACGTCGGCGACTTCATCCGCCGCACGAACGTCTCACGCCCCGTCGTCGAGGCGGTCGCACACGCCGGCGGCTTCGACGCACTTCCACGAGGGACGCGGCGGGATCGGCTCTACGAAGCGATGATCACAGAGCCGCAGCGGGAAGGCGATCAGCTCGCGCTCGATCTGTCGGGGTTGGGCACAGATATCTCGGCGGCGTTCGCTCCGCGTGGCCAGCCCCCGCCCAACCCCCACGCTCCGCGGACGCCGCCGACCTCGCTACCGGAGTACACCGATGCCGAGCGGGTCCGTGCGGAGCTCGAGGTGCTCGGGGTCGATGCGTCGCGGCATCTCGTGTCGTTCTTCGAGCCGGTGCTGGGCGAGCTCGGTGTGGTCCGTTCACGGGATCTGTGGCGAGAACGGGGGGACGCGTGGGTGACGGTGGCGGGGGTCAAGGTCGCGTCGCAGACACCGGCCGTGCGGAGCGGCCAGCGGATCATCTTCTTGACGCTGGACGACGCGACCGGGCCGGTCGACGTCACGGTGTTCGAGAAGGTGCAGGCGAAGATCGCGCGGACGATCTTCCACTCGTTCGTGCTGGTCGTGCGGGGGCGGGTGCGGCGGACTGGCAAGAAGGGTGTCAGCGTGGTCGCGGAGGATGCGTGGGACCTGGTCGCGCTGCATCGGGCGTGGCGGGATGGAAGGCTCGGCGATGCGGTCGGGGGCGTCGACATCGCCGATGCGCGAGCGCCGCGGAAGCTGTGGCATGCGAGCGGTGGGTCAGCGGGGTGGTGACGTGGCGGCCGCGGTGGTGCAGGCTTGGGTCGCGATGGGGCGTCCTGCGGAGCCGATCCTGCACGTGGATCTCGATGCGTTCTATGCGTCGGTGGAGGTGCTGAAGGAACCGTCGCTCGCCGGCAGGCCGGTCGTCGTGGGCGGGAGCGGGAGCCGCGGCGTGGTCATGTCCGCCTCGTACGAGGCGCGGCGGTACGCGATCCACAGCGCGATGCCGGCCGTACGCGCCCGGCGTCTGTGTCCGGACGCCGTGTTCGTGCCGCCGGACTTCGAGTCGTACCGGGCGCACTCGAACCGGTTCCGGGAGGTGCTGCTGTCCTACACGCCGACGGTCGAGCCGATCGCGTTGGACGAGGCGTTCCTGGACGTCGGTGGCGCCGGGCGTCTGTTCGGCGAACCGCCGCGGATCGGCGAACGCATCCGCGAGGACGTCCGAGGCGAGGTCGGCGTCCGGTGCTCGGTCGGCGTCGCGCCGAACAAGCTCATCGCCAAGCTGGCCTCGCGCCACGCGAAGCCGGACGGCCTCGTCCACGTCCGCGCGGGCGACGTCACGGGGTTCCTCGAGCCGCTGCCCGCGGACGCGCTGTGGGGCGTCGGAGAGCGGACGCTCCAGACGCTGCACAAGCTCGGGGTCAAGACGATCGGCGACCTGGCGCGGACCCCGTCGGCCGTCCTCGGCCGGCTGATCGGCGAGCAGCACGCTCGCGACTTGCACGCGTTGGCGCGCGGGATCGATCCCCGCGACGTCGTGCCGTACGAGCCGCCGAAGTCGGTGAGCCATGAGGAGACGTTCGACGTCGACATCGACGCCGAGGAAGAGGTGCTCCGCGAGGCGCTCTCGTCGTCGCACCGGGTCGCGGCCCGTCTGCGCCAGGACGGCTACCGCGCCAGGACGGTCGTCCTCAAGATCCGCCTGACGAACTTCACCACCCTGACCCGCTCCCGGACCCTTCCGACACCGACGGACCTGGCCGCCGACCTCTACCGGGTCGCGATCGAGCTGTACCGCGGGCTGCCCGGGGCCAGGCGACGCGTCCGGCTCCTCGGCGTGCAGGCCACCGGCCTCGTGCCGGCCGGCGCGGAGCAGCTCGCGCTGATGCGGGGCGACCGCTGGAGCGAGGTCGAACGCGCCCTGGACCGGATCGATCGACGCTTCGGACGCGGCAGCGCAGGGCCCGCGACGCTCCTGGGTCGGCGACGGGACCGATGAGCCATGCCCGGGGGAGGCCGTCCGGCGCTTCATCCCTACGACGGGTCGTTCCTATAATCGGGTACACCGAACGAAGGTAAGGAGCGATGCCTCTCTCGCCCGACGAGCAGCGGATCCTCGAGGAGATCGAGCAGCGGCTGGCCGAGGAGGACCCTCGGCTCGCCGAGGCGGTCTCCAGGACCTCGCTGTACACCCATGTCGCTCGTCGCGTTCGCTGGTCCGCGCTCGCGTTCGTCGCCGGGTTCGTCATGCTGATGCTCTTCCCGGTCTCGCTGTGGATCGCCGCGGCGGGGTTCGGCGTGATGCTCGTCTCGCTCCTGTTGATCTACCGCTATCTGAAGCAGCTCACGCGCGAGCAGGTTCGCGGGTTGCAGCAAGCCGGCGGTACCCCGATGGCGTGGCTCCTCGCGCGGCTCGCCGAGCGCTTCCGGCGTCCGTCCCCGCCGCCGCCGGAGGAGTAGGCGTCGCCGAACGCGTCGGTCGTTCGCCGTCGCATGCAGCGCGCTTGCCACGTTCACGCGGCGGGGGTACAACTTCGGCGCTTCCCCGACGGCGTGTCAACCGCATCGCATCCCTTCCCCTCGATGCGGTCGACGGAGGCTGGGTACGTGTCGGGGCAACGAGGGGTCGTTCGGAGGGCGCAGCTCGCATGGAGGGGTTCACCGCGCACCAAGCAACGAAGTTCACTGGCTGCACGCCGCGCCAGCTGCGGTACTGGGATGAGATCGGTCTGGTCAAGCCGTCGGTGCAGGGCACCGGCGGACGCTCCGGCGTCCCCCGGCTGTACTCGTTCCGCGATCTCGTCGCGCTGAAGGTCGTCAAGTCGCTCCTGGACGGCGGGATGTCGTTGCAACGCGTCCGTCGCGCGTGGGGGTACCTCAATCGCCGCGCCGCCCTCGACAGGCACCTGTCCGAGGTCAAGCTGATCACGGACGGCCAGAGCATCTTCAAGATCGCCCGCCGCAGCGGCGAGATCCTCGACGCCCTGAAGGACGGCCAGCTCGCGTTCTTCGTGGCGATCGACGAGATCGCGACCGGCGTGGAGGCGCGCGTGGGTCAGTTCCGGGAGGACCGGGATCGCTTCGTCCGCGCGCTCCGGCAGGCCGCGGCGAAGGCGCAGACCTCGCGCTAGCGGCGCACCGCGTCGACCCCGGAGTTCGGACCGGCCCAGATCTTCTGCGGCCTCAGACCTTCGGGCGATACAGCCCGAGCAGCCGGCGCACCGGTCCCGCATGACGCCAGACATCCTTGATCGCGACCTTGGCGTCGTGGCGCGCCGCGCGCACCGTCTCGGTGTCCACGGTCGCCTCGGAGTACGCCGCCGACTCGGTCGCGGCCGCGAGTCGGTCGAGATGCCCGTCGGAGAAGCGGACGGTGGAAGCGAGCCGCGCGCGGTGCTCGGCGATCGTCTCGCCTGGACGCCGGCCCATCCCGACGTCCGCGGCCTCGCCGTCGAACACGCGGTACGCCGTGAGCACGAGCATCCGCGGGTCGTGCCCGTGGTGGAGCATGCGTCGGCGGAGCGTGGCCTTCACGATCGGGACCAGAACGAGCAGCGCGAGCGCGAGCAGCCCAAGCACGGCCAACACGGGGCGGAGCGGGATCCCGTACGGATCCTGCTGCGGCGCGAGCGGCTCCCCACCGACCCGGCCGAGGATGTCGCGCCTCGGCGGGCCTCCCAACCCGATCAGCGGGGTCGGCGTCGCCAGCGCCGTCGGGTCCGAGCAGATGCGCCCCTGGACCGCCGCGCCGGTCAGGGCGCATCCGGGGGGAGTCGTGGTGCCGCCGACGGGGAACCGGCGAGGGTCCTCCACTTCGTTCGGCTGCGGCTCCACGCCGCTCATATACGGCGTCTGCTCGAACACGCGGTTCTCCGACCAGCCCCCGGGGGTCGGGTCGAACGCCAGCCAGCCGTAGCCCGAGAACAGCACCTCGACCCAGGCGTGGGCGTCGTGGTTCGTGACACGGAACGTCCCGTCGACCTCGGTGCCCGTCCGGTAGCCGACGGCGACCCGCGCCGGGATGCCGATCGACCGGAGCATCGCGGCCATCGTGGTGGCGAACTGCTGGCAGAAGCCCTCCCGCGTCTGCATGAGGAAGGACAGGATCGGGTTCGTGCCTCCGACCCTCTCGGGATCCAGCGTGTACTCGAACCCCGAGTCATCGCGAAGGAACCGCGACTGGATCTCGAAGACGCGGTCGTACTGCGTCCGTAGTCCCGCCGTCCACTCCTGCGCGACCTGCCGCAGGGTCGCTCCC
>DATHSY010000185.1:0-2616 GCA_035463715.1 Actinomycetota bacterium
CTACGTCAAGGGACCGGCGTCGCCGCCGTCAGACGCGGACGTTGCCGAGCCAGCTGCGGTACAGACCCGCGTACACACCACCGGCCGAGACCAGCTCGTCGTGCGTGCCGCGTTCGACCACACGGCCGTGGTCGAAGACGAAGATCGTGTCGGCGCCCTCGGCCGTCGAGAGGCGGTGCGCGATCGTGATCGAGGTCCGTCCCGCGGACAGCCGACGGAGCGCCTCGGAGATCTGGCGCTCCGTCGCCGGGTCCACGGCGCTCGTGGCCTCATCGAGGATCAGCAGCCCAGGCGACCCGATCTGGGCCCGCGCGAGCGAGACCAGCTGGCGCTCGCCGACCGACAGCGACTCGCCGCGTTCGCCGACCCGCGTATCGAGGCCCTGAGGAAGCGACTCGACCCAATCGCCGAGCCCCAGCTCCTCGAACGCCGTCTCGATCTCACGGTCGGTCGCGCCCTCGCGGCCGGCGCGGACGTTCTCGCGGACCGTGAGGTCGAACAGGAACCCGTCCTGCGGCACCATCCGGATCGACGTCTGGCGGGACGCCCGCGCAACGTCACGCAGATCGACGCCCCCGACCAGGATCCGTCCGTCGTCCGGATCCGCGAGCCGGGTCAGCAGCTTCACGAACGTGGTCTTGCCGGCCCCGGTCTCGCCGACGACGGCCACGTGGGCCCCGGGCGGGACCTCGACCTCGACGTCGTGCAGCACTCGCGGGCCGTCGTCGTAGCCGTAGCTCAGTCGCTCGGTCGTGACCTCGAGCGCGCCACCGCGCAGGGCGACACCCGGGTCCGGCTCCACCACCTCCACCGGCAGCTCGAGCAGCGCGAGGATCTTCCGCCAGCCGCTGATCGCGGTCTGGGTCTCCGAGTAGATCTCCGGGAGGTCGGTGAACGGGTGCAGGAACAGGTCCGCGAGGAACAGGAACGCCGACACCTTGCCGAACGTCAGGCCCCATCCCGGTCCCCAGGTCGCCCCAACCACGATCACCGCGCACGTCGCGAGCCCCCAGAACGCGGTTCCCATCGGCCACAGGGTCGCGGTGCGCAGGTGCGCCTGCTTGTGCGCGAGGAACCGGTCGTGGATCGAGCGCTTCACGCGCGAGTCGACGCTCGACTCGAGCCCGTACGCGCGCACGACCGCCGCGCCCATCACGCTCTCCGACACCTCGGACAGCATCTGGCCGACGCGACCGCGAACAAGGTCGTACGCGGCGGACATCTTGGCCTGCAGCTTGCCCATCGCGAACAGCATCGGGATCACGATCAGCACGACGGGGATGCTGAGCTGCCACGAGAAGACGAGCATGATCACGAGCGTCACGACGATCTGGACGCCGGCCCAGATCCACGCGACGGCGGCCTCCTCCATGAACTGCTGGAGCGTGTCGACGTCGGCGGTCACGCGCCCGACGAACACGCCACGCTTCTCGCCCGACTGCGTCGCGATCGACAGGCCGTGGATGTGCTCGAACACCCGAACGCGCAGCTCCATCAGGGCGTTCTCGGACGCCGTGACGAGCCGTCGCAGCGCCTGCCGCTGTGCGAAGAACGCCGCGACGAGGATCGCCAACCCCAGCCCACACACACCGAACACGAACCGCGGACGGAACGCATCGTCACGGAACCCGTGGTCGAAGATCTGCTGGACGAGCAGCGGGATCACCAGGCCGCTCACCGCGACCGCGAGCGAGAAGACGACCGTGAGGCCCAACCCGACGCGGAGCTCGGGGCTCAGGCGCAACCCTCGCACGAGCACGCTGAGCGTTCCGCGGAGGTGCTCGGGGATCGGGAGCTCCTCGGGCTCGGGCCGGACCTCCGGGTCCCGGGCCACCGTGGTCGCGCTCATCGCTCGCCCCGTTCGTACGCCCGGATCATCGCCGCGTAGCCAGGCTCGGCATCCATCAGATCATCGTGCGTGCCGGTCGCTCGGATGCGGCCGCCCTCGAGGTAGAGCACGCGATCGGCGAGGCGGATCGTCGACAGGCGGTACGCGATCACGATCAGCGTGGTGGCGAGCTCGTCCCGAAGACCCGTCAGGATCGCGGCCTCGATCGTCGGGTCCACCGAGCTGGTCGCGTCGTCCAGGATCAGCACGCGCGGGCCACGCACGAGGGCTCGCGCCAGCGCGACGCGTTGGCGCTCGCCCCCCGACAACGTGTGCCCGCGCTCGCCGAGCACGGTCTCGTAGCCGTTCGGCAGTGCCCCGATGAACCGGTCGGCCTGCGCGATCCGCGCGACCCGCCGGATCTCGTCCTGCGACGCGTCCGAGTCGAGCGCGATGTTCTCGGCGACCGTCGTCGCGAACAGGAAGCTCTCCTGGAACACGATCGCGGCCGAGCGTCTCAGCGAAGAGGGATCCGCATGCCGCACGTTCACGCCGCCCATCAGGACCTCGCCGGATGTCGGATCGTCGAGCCTGACGAGCAGCTGCGCGAGGGTCGACTTGCCGACGCCGGTCGCGCCGACGACGGCGACCGACTCGTTCGGCTCGATGCGGAACGAGACCTCGTCCAGGACGCGGAAGCCGTCGAAGGCGTACGTGAGAGCCTCGGCCCGCACGTCGAGCGGCCCCTCGGGCAGCGGCACGGGTTCGGCCGGCGCGCCGACCGTCAC
>DATHSY010000186.1:0-2954 GCA_035463715.1 Actinomycetota bacterium
CTCTCTGCCGCCGATGTCGACAGACCCCTCGCGTCCTCGACCCGGCGCACGCGGCGTTCGAAGGATCCGACGATCCGGACGTGGAACGCGTACGGGAGCTCGTGGGTGATGATGTTCGCCGCGCGCCCGATGATCACGACGTTGCCGATCTCGGCCAGCCGGAGGATGGTCTCGGCCGTCTTCCGCACGAGCATCGCGCTCGGCGGGTGGAGTCCAAAGAACTCCTCGAGCGTGTCCGCGATGTCCGAGATGCGGTCCTCCGGCATGAACCGGGCGAGTCGTTCTGGGAGCCCGTGATCTGCCACGACACGATCCACCAGGTCCCTGTCGAACACCGTCCACGGTGAGGATGTCGCGCTCGACCGCGACTGCATCCGGGCGGCCACCGCATCGGCGATCTCATGTGCGCGGCATCCGGCCTCGCGCGAGATCGTGACGACTGGTGGATGCGCTGCCGGCGGCCGGACCCTGGCTTCGGCGATCCGCGCCTCGTCGGTCACGAACCTGACGTACCGCTCGAGCGCAGCGCGGTCGCTCATGGGACCGTCCGGTCGCACCGACGAACCGCGAGGACCGCGTCGTACACGCGTCCGTCGACGACCTCGAGCGCGTCGAGCTCGGCTTCGCTCGGTGCGTCCCGGTGCTCCGTGGCCGACCTCAGCCAGCGCTGCAGCTCGAGGATGCTCTGCTGGATGTCCTCGTAGACGCGCCGATCGACGGGGCGTGGTGGCTGGCGCTTCCGGTGGTCCGCGACCGTCCGCTGCATCGACGTCCCCTCACGGACGAGGCTAGACCGCCGATCCTCCGTCGACAGATGCGGATGGTCCCTTCCCCATCGGTCGTTCGCCCCCTGCATGTGTGCCAGCGCCGTGTGGGCCAGGCGCGTCGCCGCCTCTTACGTCACGGAACGAGGCGGTCGGTCTCCGAGCGATGCAGCGGCCGCAGGGGCCGCCGGACGTCCGGCGTGACGGGGACACCCCGAGCGCCCAGTACGTACTTGACCGCGGCCTGGAACGGCATGCCGTCGAGCGTTTCGCGGAGTTGCGTGACCCGGACATGTGCCTGTGGGCTCCGGTCGTGCACCAACGAGGCGACGACCTCGGGCCACGCACTCGCGAGGCCCGACACGGCGCCGGCCGCTCCGCGCTCCATCGCCTCTCGGGTGAGCGGCTCCGAACCGACGAAGACGTCCAGGCCTTCGAGCAGATACGGCCGGACGCGGTCGAACGGCGTGTCCGAGACCTTGAGGCCCGCGAGGTTCGGAGCGGCCTCGCGTAGCCGTTCGACGACCGGGATCGGGACCGCGTAGCCGCTCCTGGCGGCGAACTCGTAGATGTAGAAGGGCAGGGGCGCGCAGGCTTCCGCGGCGGTGGCGAAGTGCGCGAAGAGCTCGTCGTCGTCGAGGATGAAGTACGGTGGCGCGATCACCGCGACGGCGTCGGCGCCGCCATCGCGTGCGTGTGTCGCGAGGCGGACGGTGTCTCGCGTCGTCTGCGCACCCGCATGCACCGCCACCGCGAACCCCGCGGGTCGCCCCTGGATGAACAGCTCGACCGCGCGCTCGCGTTCCGCGACGGTGAGCAGCATCCCCTCACCGGTCGTGCCGCAAGCGAGGATCCCGTCGAGTCCGCCGTCCGCGAGGAACCGGACGAGCGGCGCGAACGCGACCTCGTCGAGGTGTTCCCCGCCGTCGGTGAGCGGCGTGACCGCCGCGGCGATCGCTCCAGTGAGCACGCCGGGACTCTACCGCCGCGTCAGCCGACAGCCTCCTCGGCCTGGTGCTCCTCCGCATGATGCCCGTTCGACCACCCGTTGCCCGAGAGCGCCCGCTCGGCGCGGAACTGCGCCTCCTCGGTCGAGCCCGTCAGCGCGAGCGTCGAGGAGGTGGCCCCGCCCACGACCGCCGCGATGCGATCGAAGTAGCCGGTCCCGACCTCGGCCTGATGGCGCGTGGCCGTGTACCCGTCGTCCTGCATCGCGAACTCGTGCTGCTGGAGGTTCACGTACGCCGTCATGCCCTCGCGGGCGTAACCGTTGGCGAGCTCGAACATCGAGGCGTTGAGCGCGTGGAATCCCGCGAGCGTGATGAACTGGAACCGGTAGCCCATCTCCCCGAGCGACTCCTGGAACCGCGCGATCGTCGCGTCGTCGAGGCTCTCCTTCCAGTTGAAGGACGGCGAGCAGTTGTATGCGAGCATCTTGCCCGGGAAGCGCCCGTGGATCGCCTGTGCGAACTCGCGCGCCTCGCCCAGATCCGGCGTGGACGTCTCGAACCAGAGCACATCGGCGTACGGCGCGTACGACAGGCTCCGCTCGATCGCTGCCTCGACGCCGTTTCGAACGCGGTAGAAGCCCTCGGCGGTCCGCTCGCCGGTGATGAAGGGGGCGTCGCGCTTGTCGACGTCGCTCGTCACCAGCGTCGCCGCCTCCGCGTCCGTCCGCGCGATCAGGACCGTCGGGACGTCGAGCACGTCGGCCGCGAGCCGGGCGGCTGTCAGCGTCTTGAGGAACTGCGACGTCGGGACGAGCACCTTGCCGCCCAGGTGACCGCACTTCTTCTCGGACGCGAGCTGGTCCTCGAAGTGCACGCCTGCGGCGCCGGCCTCGATCATCGCCTTCATGAGCTCGAACGCGTTCAGCGGCCCGCCGAAGCCGGCCTCGGCGTCCGCGACGATCGGCCCCATCCAGCACGTCGACGTCTCGCCGTTCATCCAGGCGATCTGGTCGGCCCGCTGGAGGGCCCGGTTGATCCGACCGACGACCGCCGGGACGCTGTTCGCGGGGTAGAGGCTCTGGTCCGGGTACGTCGCACCCGCGAGGTTCGCGTCGGCCGCGACCTGCCAGCCCGAGACGTAGATCGCCTTGAGGCCCGCCTTGATCATCTCGACCGCCTGGCCGCCGGTCATCGCACCGAGCGCGGCGACGTAGGGCTTCCGCTGCATCAGGTGCCACAG
>DATHSY010000187.1:0-2479 GCA_035463715.1 Actinomycetota bacterium
TGCACGTTCTGGTCGCGGTCCGATCCCGTGGCGTTCGCCTCGTTCGTGGTCGCGTTCTCCTCGCACACCAGTCCGTCCTCGATCGCCTGCTGGAGCCCGGCGTTCGCGGCGTCGTTGAAGGACTTGTCGCCGATACCTCCGACGTCGAAGGCGATCCCGACCTGCATGTCGGGGTCACACTCGGCGCCACCACCGTTCGCACCGCCGCCTCCGTCGTCATCGCCGCATGCCGCCGCGAGCATCGCGAGCGCAGCGACGAGCACAAGCAGGCGTACCCGCCATGAACCCATGGCCTTCCCCTCCTGGTTCTCGACTGCCGCCCGGATGGGGCGGCACGGGTCAGATTCTTTCCGGGCGTCCGGGGACCCGTCAATCCGAGGTACGGTCCCGCGGGACACCCGGGATGGGCAACGACGACGACCCGCGCATCCGCGAGGTCAGGGAGCGGTTCGAGCGCTCCGAGCTCCACGCGCGCTGGCTGGCGCTGAGGCTCGATGAGACCGTGCCGGGCGAGGTCGCCGTCTCGCTCGAGGTGGAGCCGAGACACCTGAACCTCATGGGGACGCTGCACGGGGGCCTGATCGCCACGCTGGCCGACACCGCGACCGGGCTCGCGCTCCGGACCCGGCTCGACCTCGATGCCAGCTTCGCAACGACCCAGCTCTCCGTGACGTTCCTGGCGCCAGGACGGCAGGGGCGGATCACGGCGCGCGGGCGCGTGGTCAAGGCGGGCCGGCGGTTCGGGTACGCGGAGGCCGACGTGGTGGACGAGGAAGGGACGCTGCTGGCACGGGCCACCGCGACGTTCTCGATCTCGCCGGGCACGACCTCGCCCGAGGACGGATCTCAGTAGTCGACGTCCATCTGCTGCATCGCTCGCGGGAGCTCGCCGAGCGCGCCCTGGAGCTGCATCAGCAGCATCAGGTTCCCGGAGATCCGGAGCTTCCCGCTCATGTACGCGCCGACGGCGTTCAGCTCACCGCGCGCGAGCGCAGCAGCGGTCTCGTAGTCCTGGGAGATCGTGGCGTCAGGGTTCTCCACGTCGCCCGGTCCCATATCGATCGCGTGGTCCTTCGTGATCATCCAGTACCGCCGCTCGCCGTCGAGCGTCGTGATCACCTGCTGGATCCGTGCGCTCGTGGAACCGATCCCCTTGCGGAAGGCGTCGCTCGCGTTCAGGCGGGTCTTGAGCTCGCTGGCCCACTCTTCGGATAGGAACTGGACCGGCACGCCTACCTCCTCGCTCGCGGTCGGCCAGTCTAGCAACGGGCCCGTCGCGGATCGCTGCGCAGGAAAGCGTGTATCGCGCGGCGCATCGGTTGGTCAGTCGAACAGGTTCGGGTCCGTCAGGTGCAGGATGTCGTTCAGGAACCGGAGCCGGCGGCTGGCGCCGTCGTCCTCGACCGAGTTGACGCTGGTGTTCTCGGGCAGGAAGAACATCTCGTGCTCGATCCCGAGGAGCGGTCCCAGCGCGGCGTTGATCGCGCCGCCGTGGCACACGATCACGATATCGCCCTCCGGATGGCGGGCCAGGATCTCGTCGACCGCCCCGTTCACGCGGTTGCGGAACTCCTCGAACCGCTCGCCGCCCGGGGCGCGCTGCCAGATCGCGTGGCCGGCGCGGACAAGCGGGAGGATGTCCTCGTCCGAGGCGATGATCTCCTCGAACCGCATGCCCTCCCAGCCACCGACGTAGGCCTCCATCAGGTCGTCGACATACCCGACCTCGATGCCGGCCCGTTCGGCGAACGGCGCCACGGTCTCCCGCGTCCGGCGGAGCGGCGAGGCGTAGACCGCGGCCGGGCGGGGGTCCAGCAGCAGCAGCCGCCGCGCGAGCCTCTCCGCTTGGTCACGCCCGGTCTCGCTGAGCGGCGGGTCGTACTGCCGGCCGCGCGGGCCGTCGATCATGTCGTCGGAGGTCAGGTCGGACTGGCCATGGCGGATCAGATGGACGACGCGCGGGTTCACGACGACACCCTCCTGTGCGCTCGTCGGGCCTGACGCCTGCGGAACGCCCTCGCGAACGCCTCCACGTCTGAGCGGAGCCAGACGCGACCCGACGCGAGCTCCGCCACCGGCGACGGGAACGATCCACGGTCCAGGTACGTGACGACCCGCCGCTTGTCCCAGCCGAGCAGCTCGGCGGCCTCGGCCACCCCGAGGAGCGACGGCTCGACCTCGACGGTCAGGATCGCGTCGTCGCCGACGGCGTCCCGCAGCATGCCGAGCAGCCGTTCGCGCGATGGCGCATCGACCGGCTCGCCGTCTGGGAGCACGCGGCCCGACCAGCCGTCGTCGGAGCGCGCGATCGTCGCGCGCACGTCTCGACCTGACACGGCGCCGATGATAACGAGCGCAACGCGGGCGCTACGCTCAGACCGTGACGCGCCTCCCATCGCTCGGTCGCCGCGGCGAGGGCTGGGTCGCAGGCCAGGTTGTCCTGTTCCTCGCCGTCGTCGCGGTCGGCGTGCTCGGCCCC
>DATHSY010000188.1:0-3903 GCA_035463715.1 Actinomycetota bacterium
GATCTCGAGTTCGTCCTCGAGAGCGGGCCATTCGTAGACGAGCGAGTACGGCTCGTCGGCTCGCTGGTCAACCGGTTGCCCCCACGGCAGATGCCCGGCGCAGCTGATCCAGGCGGTCCAGCCGACGTCGCCGCGCACCTCAAGCGCGTCGACGTCGGCGGGGGCACGGTTCGGGGTGATCGCCGATGCGAGCTCGAGCCGCTGCTCGCCCGAGCGTTCGATCGGCCACGTCTGCTCGAAGCGCCACTCACCGTTCAGCGTCGCGAGGTCCGGTTCGGGAGCCGTGTGACGGCGCGCGAACAGCACGATCTGCGGCTCGCGGTCGATGCCGTTGTCGACGTCCCTCAGCCAGCGGTCCCACCACCGGAGCATCTCGGGGACCAGGTCGATGTTCGGACCGGGAAGGGATGTCTGCGTTGATGCGTGCGCCCACGGTCCGTACAGCAACCGCTTGGGCGCCTGGAGCGCCTCGAGCGCCCGGAACGCGTTCTTCCAGTAGCCGTCGGCCCAGCCCGCGACGATCATCGTGGGCGCCTCGATCGACGCGTAATCGGTGCGCCACGATCCGTGCTGCCAGTACGGACCCCAGTTCTGCTCCTCGAGCCAACGGATGATCCACGGCTCGTTCATCGCGACGCGACGTTCCCATTCCTCGCGCCATCCGTCGCCGAACAGCGACGGGACGGGAGGCAGCGCGTTCATGGCGGCCATCATGATCGGGTAGTCGAGCAGGTCGAGGCCCTTCAGCGCGCCTCCGAAGTAGTGCACGTCGTCGTACGCGTACCGGTCGTCGGTCGCGAAGACCGTCACGATCGCCTTGAGCGCCGGCGGCCTGGTCATCGCGACCTGCACGGAGTTGAACCCCGAGTACGACGTGCCGTACATCCCGACGTTGCCGTTCGACCACGGTTGCTTCGCGAGCCACTCGATGACCTCGTTCATGTCCTCGAGCTCGCTCGGAGGGTACTCGTCCTGCGCGACACCCTCGCTCGTCCCGGTGCCGCGCAGATCGACACGGCACACCGCATACCCGTGCGATGCGAACCGCTCGTACTCGTCGCGCTCGGCGAGCGTCAGGTCGTCCTTGCGGTAGGGGAGCGCTTCGAGGAGCGTCGGCCACGGTCCCTCGCCGTCCGGCAGGTACAGGGTCGCGTGCAGCCGCACCCCGTCCAGGAGCGGCAGGAAGAGCTGCTCGCGGGCCATCGGAGGCGAGATGGTATCGGGTCCTGCCTCGAACGGCGGTGCCACGTGTGTGACCCTAGGTCAGACCCAGCTTGGGAACCAGGCCCGGAGGCCCCAATCCGCCCCGGACAGTGGCCCCCCGGTCAGGACGGGCCAGAACCACGCGAACACCGACACGGAGACCACCACGAACCCGATCGCGACCGGCAGGTACGGCCTCGACCGGGAGCCCGCGACGCGCAACTCGGACAGATCGCGGATCACGTACACGCACGCCAGGACCAGGAACGGCGCGATGGGAACGACATAGAACAGGAACTGCGGGCGCGAGATGATCAGCCACGGTAGGTACAGCGCCGCGATCGCCAGTCCGACGAAGGCCGCACGCCAGTCGCGCTTGCGCCACCACGCGTACACCAGGTACGGCATCGCGACGACCGAGCCCCAGAAGATCGCAGGGTTCCCGTTCGCGTAGATCACCCGCCGCCAATCCTCGCCCTCGGGCGCGTAGCGAGCGAAGTACAGCACAGGCCGCGCCAGCAGGATCCACTTCCACGCCTCGGAAAGGTACGGGTGGATCGGCTCGCCCTTGTCGTTCGTCCACTTCAGCGTTCGGTGGTAGTCCCAGATCGCCTCCTGCAGCCGCCCCCACGCGCCGAGGTCCCACCCGAACTGAAGGAACCATCCGACGTACGAGGCCGTGTACACGACGGCGGGCAGCAGCACCAGGAACAGGACGATCGGGAACCCTTCGAACACCACCGTCCGCGACATCGCGCGACGCAACGGCAGCCCCGCCTTGCGCCGACGGTCGACCTCCCACCAGAGCTCGAGCGCGATCACGCCGGCGATCGCCGTGAGACCCGACCATTTCGTCGCGACCGCGGCACCGAGGGCGATCCCCGTGGCGATCCTCCACGGCCGGAACAGCGGCGAGGGCACCCGGACGGGCGCCGCCGTCGGAAGCTCCTCGGGCGGGGCGTCAGGCTCGGCGGCGACCGGCGTTCGCCGGTCGATCCACCGCCGGTCCAGGAGCGCCAGGGCGAACGCGAGCACGATCCAGAACGCGACCAGCCCGTCGAGCATCGCGATCCTCGAATGGACGAACAGCAGGCTCTCGGTCGCGGCGAGCAGCCCGGTCGTGAACGTCCAGATCGGGCTGCGGAACAGCAGCTGCGCGATCAGCGCGAGCAGCATCACGGTGGCCGTCCCGAGCACCGCGGGAGGGAACCGCCACCCGAACGAGTCGGTCCCCAAGATCGCCTCGCCGCCGGCGATCATCCACTTGCCGAGCGGGGGGTGCACCCACGCGCCGGTGTCGCCTTTGTCGTCGCGCCAGAACTCCTCGTCGTCGCTGTCGATGTCGCAACGCTCGTTCGAGTAGTTGAGGAAGATGCACGCGGACTTCGCGTAGTAGACCTCGTCGAAGACGTAGCCCGGCGGGTAGTCGAGGTTCCAGAACCGCAGGACCCCGGCGATCAGGCCGACGGCGACGATCGCGACGGCCGGCCGGTTCGCCCACCGGACGACGCGTCGGAACCTCGTCTTGCGCTGGTCGGCCGTCGGCTCGTCGGCGCGTGCCTCGCTGGCCACGGAGCTCATGCGTTCGATGCTATGCGACGCGGTTGCGGGAAGGCCGCCGTTCGGGTCGGCGTCTCGGGCGGTCCTTGACCCGGCGGACGAACTGTACCCCCTGGAACGTCTCATCGATCGCCGCAGACTTATTGTCCACGAGCCCGGCGCCGAGCCCGGTCCGCTGGACGATCGAGAAGTCGAGATCGCTGTCGACGCCCGCGGCCTTCTTCGGCCACGCCACCCAGAGACGTCCGGCCGGGTCGAGCCGCGCCGCCAGCACGGCGAACCGCCGCTCCAGATCGGCGCGCCGCGTGACGAACAGCAGCACGACGTCGATCCCGGCCCGTGCCCGCGACACCAGCTCGACGCCCGGCACAGGTGGGAGCGCGAACCCCTCCGGCGCCCCGACCACGAGGACGCTCGACCCCTCCTTGACGCCGAGCTTCTTCGGCAGCGGCGTCCCTGAGTAGTCCTTGTGACCCGTTGTTGTGGCCATCGTCGGCGCACTCTACCGTCGCCGCATGACCGGGACGCTGTTCGTCGTCGGGACGCCGATCGGCAACCTCGGCGACCTCAGCGAGCGGGCGCGGGCGACGCTCGCGCGCGTGGACCTCATCGCGGCGGAGGACACGCGCCGAACGGGCCGGCTGCTCCAGACCCTCGACGTCCACGCGAAGCTGGTCTCCTTCTTCGAGGGCAACGAGGAGCGCCGCGTCGGCGAGATCGTCGCGGCGCTCCGCGAGGGACACGACGTTGCCCTCGTCTCGGACGCCGGGATGCCGGGCGTCTCGGATCCGGGGTTCCGGCTCGTTCGCGCCTGCGCCGAGGAGGGGATCGCCGTCCGCGTCGTCCCGGGTCCGAGCGCCGTCCTCGCCGCCCTCGTCGTGTCGGGGCTGCCGACGGATCGGTTCGTGTTCGAGGGGTTCCTGCCGCGTCGCGCGGGGGAGCGTCGTGATCGGCTCGATGCGCTCGCGTCCGACCCCCGCACGATCGTCCTGTTCGAGTCTCCGGCTCGGCTCGTCGCCCATCTGAAGGAGCTCCGGGAGTCGCTGGGCGACCGCCGGATCGCGGTCGCGCGCGAGCTGACGAAGCTCCATGAGGAGACGATCCGCGGGACGATCTCCGACGTTCTGGGGCGGCTCGGCG
>DATHSY010000189.1:0-6636 GCA_035463715.1 Actinomycetota bacterium
TCGGCGCGGTGGATCACCTGCGTCGTCGCCGAAGGGGGCATCGCTGGGCTCGCCGCGACGGACCGGCCCGTGCGGGCGCGCTCGAGGTCGGCCTTCATCTCCTCCGCGGATTGGTACCGGTTCTCAGGGTCCTTCGAGAGCGCGCGAAGGATCACAGCCTCGAGCTCGGGCGAGACGTCGGGATTGATCTGCGACGGCGGCGTCGGCTTCTCGAGCACATGCCTCGACGCGACGGCGACCGCGCTGTCGGCCGTGAACGGCGGACGACCGGTGACCATCTCGTAGAGCACGCACCCGAGCGAGTAGATGTCGGAACGCGCGTCGACGGGTTGCCCCTGCGCCTGCTCGGGGGACAGGTACGAGGCCGTCCCGAGCACCGCCGCGGTCTGCGCGACGGTCTCGTTCGACGTCACGCGCGCGATACCGAAGTCCGTGACCTTCACCTCGCCGTGGCGGGTCACCATGATGTTCGCCGGCTTGATGTCCCGGTGGATCACGCCCTGCGCGTGCGCGACCTCGAGCGCGTCGCAGACGGCCTCGGCGAGCTCGATCGCGCGGTCCGGCAGGATGCGGCCGCCGCCGGTGAGGAAGTCGGCGAGCGTCTTCGCGTCGACGTACTCCATCACGATGAAGTGCGTGCCGTCGTCGGACCCCGTGTCGTACACGCCGACCAGGTTGCGATGGTTCAGCCGCGCGGCCGCCTGCGCCTCGCGGCGGAAGCGGGTGACGAAGTTCGCATCGCTCGCGTACTGCGATGCCAGGATCTTCACGGCGACCGGCCGGCCGAGCACCGTGTCCGTCGCCTTGTACACGCGCGCCATGCCCCCGCGGCCGAGCTCTTCCTCGATGCGGTAGCGACCCGCGAGCACGCGACCCGTCTGGCCATCCATCACATCGCCCACGAGAGCCGCGCCTCCAACGTTCGTGTGACCCCGTCCGTGTTCCGGCGGAACCGACAGGCTATCGTCCGGCCGATCATCGGAGCGCCGCCTCGACCACCGCGCGGGCGATGGGAGCCGCGAGCGCGCCACCGGTAGCCTCGCTGCCCAGGTCGCCGCCGTTCAGCACGACGACCGCGACGGCGATCTCGGGGTTCTGCGCGGGGGCGAAGCAGACGAACCAGGCGTGCGGGTCCTCTCCCTCACCGTGCTGGGCCGTGCCGGTCTTGCCGGCGACCTGGATCCCGGGGATCTGCGCACCGCCGCCGGTCCCGTTGTCGACCACGCTCACCATCATCGCGGTGAGCTGTGCGGCGCTCTGGGCCGACATCGGCCTGCCCCACTCCTCGGGATCGAGGATCCGGACGACCTGGCCGTTCTGGTCGCGGATCTCCTGGACGAGCCGCGGCTGCATCAGGACGCCTCGGTTCCCGACCGCGGACGCGACCAGGGCCATCTGCATCGGGTTCGCGGAGACCTGATCCTGACCGATCGCGCTGATCGCGACGGCGGGCGCGCGGTCGGCGAAGTACGACGGGTCCGGGAAGATCCCCTCCTCGAACCGGATGTCGAACGGGATCGGGTTCGTCGAGTCGTCCGGGCGGAAGCCGAACGAGTGCGCCTGCTCGGCGAGCCTGTCGGGTCCGACCGCGAGGCCGACCTCGCCGAACACCACGTTGCACGAGACGGTGAGCGCCTGCGCGAGCGTGATCCGCGAGCCGCCCGGGCAGGTGGAGCCGCCGAAGTTCTCGATCGTCGCGGTCGTGTCCGGCAGGTCGAGCTCGTTCGGGTTCGGCCACGTGCTGTCGGGGCCGCGGCCGCTCTCGAGCGCCGTGGCCGCGGTGACGACCTTGAACGTCGAGCCGGGCGGGAACAGCTCCGCGACGGCCCGGGAGACGAGGGGCTTGTCCGGATCCTCGTTGAGGCGTTCCCACGCTGTGCGCACGGCCTGCTCGTCCTGCGATGAGAGCTCGTTGGGGTCGTAGGTCGGGTTCGCGTACAGCGCGCGCACGTACCCGGTCGAGGGCTCGATCGCGACGACGGCGCCGGGCTGCGAGCCGAGGGCGCTCGCCGCCGCTCGTTGGATCTCCGGGTCGATGGTGGACACGACGGTCCCGCCGCGCCTGGGGCGACCGAGGATCTGGTCGGCGAGCGTCTGCGCCAACAGCTCGGGTGCGTCGCCGGTGAGGTATCCGTCGTAGGAATTCTCGAGCCCGGTCTTGCCGTACACGAACGAGTAGAACCCGGTAACGGTCGCGTAGAGCGGACCCTGCGGGTACCGGCGCTGGTACTTGAGCTCGCCGGAGGTCCTGCGGCTGGTTGCCAGGATCGTTCGTTCGTCGGCGGCGACGATCGAGCCGCGGTCGATCGCATACTCGGCGATGGTCTGACGCTTGGCGTTCGCGGAGTCATTCGCGAGCTCGTCGGCCGCGAACACCTGCACGTAGTTGATCTGCGCGAACAGCGCGAGGAACAGCACGAGCAGCGCCCCGGCCAGCTTGCGGATCTGCCCGTCGATCACGTCCGGTCGACCCTTCCTCGGGCCGCTCCGTCGGAGACACGGACCAGCAGCGCGAGCAGGATGAAGTTCGATACCAGGCTCGAGCCGCCGTAGCTCACGAACGGCAGCGTCACGCCCGTGAGCGGGATCACGCGCGTGACGCCGCCCACGATCACGAACGTCTGCACGCCCAGGGTCGTGGACAGGCCGGCCGCGAGCAGCTTGCCGAAGCCTTCCTGGCTCCGGATGGCGACGCCGAGGCCCTTGCCGACCAGCACGACGAACAACAGCAGCACCGCCGCGGTCCCGAGGAGCCCGAGCTCTTCGCCGATCGCCGCGAAGATGAAGTCGGTCTCCGCGTACGGGATGATCCCGGGCGACCCTTTGCCGAGGCCGGCACCGACGAGCCCTCCGGTCGCCATGCCGAACTCCGCCTGCGCGAGCTGGTAGCCGGCGCCGGTGACCATGTCGGGGTCGAGCGCGTGGAGCCACGCGTCGACGCGGTCGCGCACGTGGCCGAACGCGGTGTACCCCAGCCACCCGCCCGTCGCGAACAGCACGAACCCGATCCCGAGATACGCGAACCGGGCCGTCGCGACCCAGAGCATCACGACGAAGATCGCGAAGTACAGCAGCGACGCACCGAGGTCCTTCTCGAGGAACAGGACGGCGAGCGACGCGCCCCACGCCACGAGCAGCGGCCCGAGGTGCTTCGCGGACGGCAGCCGGAACCGCCCGACCCCACCCGTGGCGACGGCGAGCAGCTCACGCTTCGCGTTCAGGTACGACGCGAGGAACACGACGATCAGGACCTTGGCGAGCTCGGACGGCTGGAACGTGACCGGGCCGATCTCGACCCACAGCCGGGCCCCGTTGATCTCCCGGCCGATCCCCGGGACGATCGGCAGCAGCAGCAGCACGAGGCCGGCGAGCCCGATCGTGTACGTGTAGGCATCGAGCTGCCGGTGGTCGTGCACCAGCACGAGCGTTCCGACGAACGCGAGCAGCCCGACGCCGATCCACGTCGCCTGCTCGGCGGCGAGCTCTCCGTCGAGCCGGAAGATCATCGCGAACCCGAGGCCCGTGAGCACGGCGGCCGTCGGGAACAGCGCCGGCTCGGCGTACGGGGCGAGCCGACGGATCGCGAGGTGCGCGAAGAGGTATCCGACGGCGAAGATCCCGCCGTACAGCGCGATCGTGGCGGGGACCTCGCCCCGCTTGCCGATCCCGACGAGGACGTATGCGCCGACCGACAGCACGAGCGCCAGGATCGTGAGCGCGAGCGCCGTCCCCTGCCGGGGCGGCGTCGGCCGGACGGCGGCCTGGCTCATCCGTTGCCCCCAGTGCCGCCGCCGGTGCCGCCACCGGCCTGCGTCCCTCCACCATTCTGCTCGCCCATCGCGGCGACGTCCGCCTCGATCCGCTCGATCAGGGCGTCCGCGGCCTCGCGGTCCTCGACCGTGATGCCGTCGCCGATGTCGCGGTACGCGACGAGCGTCGAGGCCTCCGACGCCGAGATCCGCGTCTCGACCGCCACCTCGTGGAGCTCGAACCCGACGACCTCCGTCGGGATGCCGTTGAAGATCGCGACCCGGCCGTTCGAGACGCCCACGTACCACTGCGAATCCAGGAACGTCCGGAGCCCCACCAGGCCGGCCGCGACGACGACGACGACGAGCCCGAGCACGACCGCGAGCCTGATCCAGCGGACACCGCGACCGCGCTCGCGAGGCGCGGCAACGTCCTCCGCAGTGTCATGACGCTCCGCACGGCGCGCCGGCGTCGCGACGTCCGTCGTCGTGGTGACCGTGGCGCCATCCTCGAAGTCGAGGAGCACGACGGTCGTGTTGTCGGCCCCGCCCGCCTGGTTCGCCGCGCGCACCAGGAGCTCCGCAGCGCGCTGGGGGTCTGGTTCGCTGGTCAAGATCCGCGCGATCGCCTCCTCGCCGATCATCGAGGTGAGCCCGTCGGTGCAGAGCATCACGCGGTCGCCGGCCACGACGTCCACGGTCGCCTGATCGACCTGGACGGACCCTTCCACGCCGAGCGCGCGCGTGAGCACGCTGCGCTGCGGATGGCGCTCCGCCTCACGTTGGCTGATCTCGCCCTCCTTCACCATGCGGTGCACGAGCGTGTGGTCCTCGGTGAGCATCCGCAGCTCCCCGTCGCGGAGCAGGTACGCACGTGAATCGCCGACGTGCGCGAGCCGGATCGACTCGCCCTGCACGATCGCGACGGTGAGCGTGGTCCCCATCCCCGC
The DNA here is from genome assembly GCA_035463715.1 of Actinomycetota bacterium. Classification (GTDB taxonomy): domain Bacteria; phylum Actinomycetota; class UBA4738; order UBA4738; family HRBIN12; genus DATHSY01. The sequence goes on from DATHSY010000189.1 coordinate 4,700, forward strand.
GACGCTGCGGTCGGTGGTCGAACGCTCGAAGACCGCGCGGTTCGCCTCCTGGACCTGTTCGACGAGTGCCGTCCCGCCCTCGCGGAACAGCCGCTCGAGCGTCTCGACGGCGATCCTCGACGCCACCTCGCCACCTCGGTGCCCGCCCATGCCGTCGGCCACCGCGTAGATCGGATCCTCGAGCAGGTACGAATCCTCGTTGCCCTCGCGGACCCGCCCGATGTCGGTTGCCGCCGCCGCCCGGACCTTCACCGTCGCAGCTCCAGCACCGTCTTGCCGACCCGAACGACGTCGCCGACGTGGACCTCCGCAGGTTGCGAGACACGACGGTCGTTCAGGAACGTCCCGTTCGTCGATCCGAGATCTTCGACGTACCACGTCCCGTCGCGAGGGAACAGCCGCGTGTGATGCTGCGAGACGTACGTGTCGTCCACCGCGATCGCGCACGACGCCGAACGGCCGACCTCGACGGGCCCGTGGAGCTTGATCGTCGCGGTCCGCGCGCCGCTCCCCGCGTGGACGACGACGGAAGAGGGCGGCCGGCGCCCTCTCGACGCCGGCGCTCGTCCCGTCGGCGCACGGTCTGCGCGAGCCGTCCCGGCCCGGCCGCTCAGGCCGGACGCGACCGAGCGGACGGCTCGGTAGATGAAGAAGTACAGGAGCACCAGGAGCGAGTACTTCAGGACCGATAGGACGAACGGGGACATCTAGCCCCTCCGGAACTCGATCACGGTGCTGCCGATCGTGATCCGGTCGCCGTCGGACAGGACCCGCTCCTGAACAGGCTCATCGTTCACGAGCGTCGCGTTCGTCGCTCCGAGGTCGGTCAGCACGTACTCGCCGCCGGCGATGTCGATGCGCGCGTGGTGGCGCGACGCCCCCGGGTCCTCGATCACGACGTCACACTCCGGCAGCCGCCCGATCGTCGTGCGACCGCCGCGGATCCGGTACGTCTTCCCCGGTCGACCGTCGTCCAGGACCGAGAGCGATGCATCTCCGGCGGGTCCCATCGCCGAGGTGACCGCTCCAGGTTCCTCGGGCTCGCCCTCGACGAGCGATGCCTCGCAGGCGAAGCGTCCCCTGCCGAGCGTCGCATCGACCTCGAACTCCACCTCGGGGGGTCCCACCAGCCCCCACCCGCGCTCGGCCGCCCCCTCGCGCACCACCTGCTTCAACTCCGAGATGAGCGCCTGTTCGGCGGCCTCGAAGCGTTCCGCATCGGCTGGCGACAACGAGAACACGAACCGGTTCGGCGCCCACATGCCGCGCACGCCGACCGTCTTGTGGTCGTCCATCTCCCGCAGCAGGCGTTTGGCGAGCTCGACGGGCTGCAGGCCGCTGCGGAACGTGGTCGCGAAGAACCCCTCGACGAGGTTCCCCAGGCGGCGCTCGAAATCGCGGAGGATCGGCACGGGCGAAGTGTTTTCCCTGGTCGCAGGCTCGGTCGGCCGGTCCGGGATTATAGCCCCGCGGTGTGCGAACCCGGCCGCGCGTCGTGCCGCTGCTACGATTGGCTGCCCTTCGGGCGAGTGGCGGAATCTGGCAGACGCGCAGGATTCAGGTTCCTGTGAGGGCAACCTCGTGGGGGTTCAACTCCCCCCTCGCCCACCAGAAAGCGCAGGCCAGAGGCCCTGAGCCTCTGACCGCGCGTCGACGATCGGGGCGAGTCCCGCGCTTCGCGTTCGCTCGTCTGCCTCGGGAGCCTGTCTCGTGCCGTTGCCGTCACCAGGCTGCGAGCCATGGCCGAGGCTTTTTCCAACTCTCGGGATTGCAGTCGGCCCGTACCGCAGAACTACACGCGTGTAGTGGTTTGCTGCACGCGTGACCCTCGGGGTGGTCAACCCGGGACGCGTCGACGTGGGACGTGATCCGGAGTCTCTTAGGAAGGGTCTGGCGACTCGCATCCCTGGTCTAGCTTCCTCGCGAAGGTCATCGAG
>DATHSY010000190.1:0-5383 GCA_035463715.1 Actinomycetota bacterium
GGATGCGCTCGAGGGGGCTCGCGTGAGGATCGCGAAGCGGATCGAGTCGCTGCCACCGTACCTGTTCGCGTCGCTCGACGCGAAGCTGGCCGCCAAGCGGGAACAGGGCGTCGACGTGATCTCGCTCGGGGTCGGCGACCCGGATCTGCCGACACCGGAGCACATCGTCGAGGCGATGCGCGAGGCGGTGACCGATCCGACCACCCACCAGTACCCGTCGTATTTCGGCAGCCTCGAGTTCCGAACGGCGGTGGCGGACTGGTACCGGGGCCGGTTCGGGGTGGAGCTTGACCCGAAGACCGAGGTCATGGCGCTGATCGGTTCGAAGGAGGGCCTCGGCCACCTCGCGTTCGCGCTTATCGATCCCGGGGACGAGAGCCTGGTCCCGAACCCGGGTTATCCCGTGTACGGGACGGCCACGCTGCTCGCGGGAGGCGAGGTCGCCGACCTGCCGCTCGTCGCAGAACGCGACTACCAGCCGGACCTGGATGCCGCGTCGGTCTCGGAGCGGACGAAGATGATCTGGCTGAACTACCCCGCCAACCCGACGGCGGCCGTGGCACAGCTCTCGGACTTCGATCGCGCGGTCGCGTTCGCGCGCGAGCACGGCCTGCTGATCGCGCACGACGCCGCGTATTCCGAGATCACGTACGACGGTTACGTCGCGCCGTCGATCCTGCAGGCGCCGGGCGCCAAGGAGGTCGCGCTCGAGTTCGGGTCGCTGTCGAAGCACTACAACATGACGGGCTGGCGGATCGGGTACGTCGTCGGCAGCCAGGACGCGATCCGCGCGCTGTCGATCGTGAAGACGAACCTCGACTCGGGGCAGTTCACCGCGGTCCAGCGGGCGGCGATCGCGGGGCTCTCGGGTCCCCAGGATCACCTCGACGAGCTGCGCGCGATCTACCGGCGCCGCCGTGACACCGTCGTCAACACGCTGAACTCGCTCGGGTGGTCGCTGAAGCCGCCGCTCGGCTCGATCTACGTCTGGGTCCCGACGCAGGGCGGGATGAGCTCGAGCGGGTTCGCCGACCTGCTGCTCGACCGCGCCGGCGTGTTCGTCGCGCCGGGCAGCGGGTATGGGACGCGAGGTGAGGGGTACGTCCGCTTCTCCCTGACGGTGGCCGACGATCGCCTCGACGAGGCGATGGACCGGATCCGCCGTACCCTCGGGTCGTGAACGGCTCACCCGACGGCGACCGGAGGAAGCGCGGCGAGCATCGGACGACGATGCTCGAGTCGCCACTGTCGGCGACGTGGCGACCGCGCGTCCGCGAGCGTGCGGTGCTGGTCGGGGTGGGACCCGGGATCGGCGAGGACGACCTCGACGAGCTCGCCGCGCTGGCGGACTCTGCAGGCGCCGAGACGGTCGCGCGCGTGATCCAGACCCGGTCGGACCCGGACCCGGCGACGTTCGTCGGGAAGGGCAAGCTCCGCGAGATCCACGACACGGTGCACGGCGGGCGGGCCGACGTCGTGATCCTCGACCGAGAGCTCACGCCGGGACAGCTGCGGAACCTGGAGGAACGGCTCGGGACGAAGGTGATCGACCGGACGGCGCTGATCCTGGACATCTTCGCGTTGCACGCGCGGTCGAGGGAGGGCAAGGCGCAGGTGGAGCTCGCCCAGCTGAACTACCTCCTGCCCCGGCTGCGAGGCTGGGGCGAGGCGATGTCGCGGGCCGGTGGTGGGATCGGGACGCGGATGGGTGGCGGCGAGACGAAGCTCGAGGTCGACCGGCAGCACATCCGCCGCCGGATCTCGAAGCTGCGCAAGGACCTCAAGGACCTGGCTCGCACGCGCGACGTCAAGCGTTCGCGTCGGGAACGCTCCGGGATCCCGCAGATCGCCATCGCCGGCTACACGAACGCCGGCAAGTCGACGCTGATGAACGCGCTCACGCACGCCGGCGTGCTCGTCGCCGATCAGCTGTTCGCGACGCTCGACCCGACCACGCGCCGGCTCGAGCTCCCGAACGGACGCGAGGCCACGCTGTCCGACACGGTCGGGTTCGTCAGCAAGCTTCCGCACGACCTGGTCGAGGCGTTCCGCTCGACCCTCGAGGAGGTGGTCCGCGCGGACCTGATCCTGCACGTCGCCGACGCGTCCGGCGAGGTCGACCGTCAGGTGGATGCGGTGCGCGGCGTTCTCGCGGAGATCGGCGCCGGGTCGATGCCGGAGGTGCTCGCGCTCAACAAGGTCGACCTGCTCGACGCGGAGGAACGCGACCGGCTGGTCGTTCGGTATCCCCATGCCGTGCCGGTGTCGGCCGTGACCGGCGAGGGCCTGGAGGCGCTGCTCCGGGCGATCGAGGTGGCGCTCCCGCGGCCGCCGGTCGAGATCCACGCGCTGGTGCCGTACGACCGCGAGGACCTGGTCGCCCGGCTGCACCGCGACGCCGAGATCCTGTCGACGGAGCGGACCGATGACGGCACGCTCGTGCGTGCCCGGGTGGGTGGGCGTGATGCGGCGGAACTCGGGCCGTTCGCGGTCGCGCCGGCCCGGCGCTACGCGGAGCCCTCAGGGGACTAGCGAGCCGGCCCTACCCGGGGGCGCCGATGGCCCAGAGGGTCTCGTCGGCCCACGACCGTTCGATCACGATGTCCGGGTTCTGACGCCGCTGCGTCGCGAACCGCAGCGTGAGCAGCTGGAGCCGCACCGTGAGCGGGATCTGCGCCAGCAAGGGTGGCAGGTCCGATGGCTCCGTCAACCGCGTCACCCGGATCCTCTCGCCTTCCGCCGCCCGTGCGACGCCGTCGACCAGCCCGTTCGTGTCCGGCGGACGGAGGGCGACCAGGTGGTCGTCGCGGCCGAGCGGCACCGCGGACCCATGGAGCAGGTACTCGACGTCGTAGCCTTCGGCCAGGAACCGCGACGCCTCGCGGACCTTCAGCGCGCCCTCGCGAGCCGTGGTCGCGGCCGGGCCCTCGCCGAACAGCAGCAGGAGCCGTGACGGGATCGCGATCTCGTCGATCCCCGGCCGGTCGATGGCCTCGCTGACGGCACCCGGGACGCGACGGATCGCCTCCTCGGTGAGCGACTCCGCGCCGATCGCGCCTGCCAGGCGGGCGAGCAGCAGCAGCACCGCGGTGTAACTCACCGTGTACGTGTGCGAGCGCTCCTTCGGCACGGTGTAGAGGGCATCCGGGATGGCGCTGTCCTGGCGGGTCATCGCGATCACCGGCAGCCCCGCGTCCTTCGCGGTCATGTACGCGGACGCCGCGTAGGCGGTCTCCTCACCGGCGTTGTGGCTGATGATGATCACGGCGTCCTGCCGCGCGACGGGTGGCGCGTGGGTCACGAACATCATCGACGGCACCGCGGTGGCCGTACGGCCGGACTGCTGGATCATCAGCGCCCCGAGCTCGGCCGCATGAAGGCTCGTCCCGGTGCCGATCAGCCAGATCCGATGCGACTGCTTGAGCGTCTCGATCTGCTCGTGCAGCTGGACGGTCGCGAGCCGTTCGAGTTGCTCGGGCTGAGATCTGATCGCTCGCTCGAGCTCGGTCCCGAAGGCGCCTTCGGCAACGCTCATCCTCGGCTCCCTCCTGCCGCGGCGTGGGGCCGCCAAGCGGAGCCTAGAGCCTGCGGAGGACCGCTACCACCTTCCCCGCGATCCGGCCCTCGCCCATCTCGATCGGGGACATAGCCTGGTTCGCCGGCAGCAGCACGACCTTGCCGTGCTTGCGCGACAGCCGCTTCACCGTGGCCTCGTCCTCGTCGGGCCCGGGCAGGAGCGCGGCGACGACATCTCCGTCGTCGGCGTCGTCCTGGCGGCGGACGACCACTACATCGCCGTCGAGGATCCCCGCGTCGATCATCGAATCGCCGTGGACCCGCAGCGCGAAGTGCTCGCGGTCGTCCGCGAACCCCGTCGGCACCGTCAGGTACTCCTCGATGTGCTCGTCGGCGATCACGGGGGCCCCGGCGGCGATCCGTCCGATCAGCGGGACGGCGACGCCGTTCGGTCGCGAGTCGATCGCGGCCAGGACCGCGGTGCGGGGTTTGGTCGGGTCGCGGTGGAGCAGCCCCTTGCGCTCGAGGTTCTCGAGCTGGCTATGGACGCTCGAGGACGAGGTCAGGCCGACGGCCTCGCCGATCTCACGGACGGTGGGGGGGTATCCCCGGTCCCGGACCGTCTCGGCGATGAAGTCGAGGATCCTGCGTTGGCGGGGCGTGATGTCGTCCATAGCGCTCCGGCAGCCGTGTCGGTGCCTCCTCCTAGGCTCGGACCGTACCACCGGCGACGGGGGGAATCAAACATATGTTCGAGCTTGACATCGAACATCCGTTCGGTAGGGTGTAGGAGATGACCCGAACACGCGTTCGACGCCGGCGGGCGGCGGCGGTCGCCCTGGTGGCGGCGCTCGGCGGCCTGGCGGCGGCCCGGGGCGCGTTGCCGGCCGAACCGTCGATGCACCGGGTCTCGGAGACCACGTACGTGGTCAGGCCGGGCGACACGCTATGGGGCATCGCGACCCGCCTGGCTCCGGACGCGGACCCGCGCCCCCTGGTCGACGGGATCGAGGAGGCGAACGGCGTGGACGCCGGCTCGCTCGTCCCCGGGCAGCAGCTGGTGATCCCGGCCGCCTGACGGCTACAGCTGCGGGCGCAGCCGGTCCATCATCGTGACGAACGGCCTCGTGTTCTGCATGACGTAGAAGTGCGCCGACGGGACGCCGTGCTCGAACAGGTCGAGCGTCTGCCGGTAGGCCCAGTCGACGCCCGCCCTCATCGCCGTGTCGTCGTCGGAGCTGCGGATCGCATCGGCGAGCACCGGCGGCACGTCGACGCCGAACGTCTTCGGAACCAGGTTCACGTGCGAGCGCTTCGTCAGGATCTTCAGGCCCGGCACGATCGGGATCGTCACGCCCCGGTCGCGCGCCGCCTTGACGAACCGCAGGTACGCCTCGTTGTCGTAGAAGACCTGGGTCACCGCGTACCCGGCGCCCGCACGCTGCTTGCCGAGGAGCACGTCGATGTCCCACTCCAGGTTCGGTGCCTCGGGGTGCTTCTCGGGGTACGCCGCGACGCCGATGCAGAAGTCGGTCGGCGTGGCCTCGACGAGCTCCTCGAGGTATCGCCCGCGGTTCATCGCCTCGATCTGCTCGACCAGCTCGAGCCCGGTCGCGTTCGCGCTGCGCCCCTCGCCCGGCTCGCGCGCGTCGCCGTCGCCGCGGATCGCCAGGACGTTCTCGATGCCGAGGTAGTTGAGCTCGATCAGCGCGTCCTCGGTCTCCTCGCGGCTGAAGCCGTTGCACAGGACGTGGGGGACCGGGTCGACGCCGAAGCGCTGCTTGATCGCGGCGCACAGCCCGAACGTCCCGGGCGCCTTACGTGTCACCCTCCGACGCCACGTGCCGTCGGGCGTCTCCTTCCACAC
>DATHSY010000191.1:0-7944 GCA_035463715.1 Actinomycetota bacterium
GTCTTCGGGAACGCCCCGACGGCCCCCGACCGTCAGACGAGGCGACATCCCGATGACGCAGACCGGACACCCCGAGGAGCTCCTGGCCGAGTACGTCGACGGCACGCTGGACGAGCACGACCGGCGTGCCGTCGAGGCGCACCTGGCCTCGTGCACGACCTGCAGCGACGAGGTCGCTCTGGCGGGCGGATCCCATCGGATGCTGCGGGACCTACCGGAGGAGCCGGTGCCCCTCGGGGTGACCGGTCCCGTGCTCGATGAGACGTCGAGGGCGGGTCGACGAGAGCGCGCGCCGTGGGGCCAGCGGATCCAGTGGGCCGCCGGCGTCGCCGTCGCGGCGGCGTTCGTCGCCGTCGTCGCGGTCAGCCTCCCGAACGGCAACGACGATGCCGGGACGGGGGGAGGCGACGGGGCGACCCTCGCGGAGGCCGGCGACGCGGCCACGACCCCCGGCGCCCCGGAGGCGCGGTACGCGACCTTCGCCGTCTCGCTGGAGCGTTCGAACCGCGACTTCGACGACAAGGCCCTCCGCGGCCTCGCGATCGAGGTGGCGAAGGCCGTCCGTGGCGCCACGCTCCAGGCTCCCACCGAGGGGGGAACGCCGCAGGAGACGCGCGAGGCCCGCGAGTGCGTGACTGCGCTCGGCGCCGCCGAAGACGAGGTCCTGGTCCGCTTGCTCCTGGCGAAGTACGACGGCGAGCCCGCCTACGTCGCCGTGTACCTGAAGGGTCCGGGCGTCGGCGAGCCGCCGTCCCGGGCGACCGTCTGGGTCGTCTCGGCCGACGGCGCCTGCGAGTTCCTCGACATCACCGAGGTCCGGATCTGACCCACGCGGGCACCCGAGGTGTCCGTGAAGGTTCGAGCGAACACTCGTAGAGTCTCTGGTCGTGAGGTACCGGGTCGAGCAGCTGGCCGCGGTGTGCGACGTCTCGGTCGACACCGTCCGGTACTACCAATCGCTGGGACTCCTGCCCCCACCCGAGCGGGAGGGTCGTGTCGCGTGGTACGGCGCCGAGCATGCCGAGCGGATCCGCGAGATCCGTGAGCTCCAGCGCAAGGGCCTGACGCTCGCAGCGATCGGGCGCGTCGTCCGGGGGGAGCTCGGACCGGCCGACGCCGATCTGGCCGCGGCCGTCGCCGCGGCTCGGGGGGACACGGGGTCGGGCGAGCTGCTCTCGCTCGAGGCCTTCGCGCAGCGAAGCGGCGTCCCGGCATCGCTGATCCAGGCCGTCGAACGTGAGGGGATCCGGCTGTCGCGGCACGTGGACGGCGAGGACCGGTACTCGGAGGAGGACATCGAGATCGTCCGCGGCTCGTTGAAGCTCCTCGAGTTCGGGCTCCCGCTCGGTGAGCTGCTGTCGCTCGCACGCGACGCGAACGAGGCGATGCTCGGGCTGGCGGAGCGCGCCGTCGAGCTGTTCGACGAGCACGTCCGCAAGCCGGTCCGCGACACGGCGGCGAGCGACGAGCAGGCGGCCGCGCAGCTCGTCGAGGCGTTCCGCGCCCTGCTCCCCTCGGTGACCGGGCTCGTCGCCAACCACTTCCGCCGCGTGCTGCTCGCCGTCGCGGAGGATCACATCGACCGCGTCGGCGGGAAGGCCGAGCGCGGGGCGGTGTACGCCGAGTCGCGTCGGATCGACCGGGCGGGACGGCCGTGAGCCGCGCGCTCCCGCAAGGCGACGAGAAGGCGCAACGGGTCCGCGGGATGTTCGACGCGATCGCAGGACGGTACGACCTGGTGAACCGCGTCATGACGTTCGGCATGGACATCGGCTGGCGGCGGCGTGCGGTCCGCGAGCTTCGGCTCCCGGGGGGCGCGCTCGTCGGCGACCTCGCCTGCGGGACCGGCGACCTGTGTCGTGAGCTCACGCGCGCGGGCTACCGCGCGATCGGGTTCGACTTCTCGCTTGGGATGCTCGCGAACGCGACCACTCCGGCCCCGCTCGTCGCCGCGGACGTGCTGCGGCTGCCGCTGCCCGACGGTGCGCTCGCGGGCGCGACCTCCGGGTTCGCGCTGCGCAACGTCGTGGCCCTGGGGGCGTTCTTCGACGAGATCGCCCGCGTCGTGCGACCGGGAGGACGGGTGTCGCTGCTCGAGACGTCGGAACCCGGCAATCCCGTGCTGCGCGCCGGCCACGCGGTGTATTTCCGCCGCGTCGTGCCGGCCGTCGGCGGCGCGCTGTCGGACCGCGACGCATACCGCTACCTCCCGGCTTCGGCCGAGTACCTGCCGGCGCCGGAGGATATGGTCTCGATGCTCGAGGGTTCGGGGTTCCCCGACGCGCGAAGGGTGCCCCTCGCGGCGGGCGTCGCTCAGTTGCTGATCGGGACACGGGCGTGAGCTCGAACCCCGCGCTCATCACGCGGTCGAAACGACTCGGTCCGGCGTTCGACCTCCTCGCGAACTATCTGCCGGGCGGCTTCTTCTTCGAACGCTCGTCGATGGGGGTGTCCGGTGCCGGTGTGGCCGCCCGCGTCCGGTCGCCCGGCGGTGCGGGTCGGATCGTACGCCTGGCCGACCTCGTGCAGGCCACGCTCGCCGAGATCCGCGGCGACCCTTCGACGGCCCCCGCGCCCGTGGCCGTCGGCGCGATCCCGTTCGACGACGCATGGCCCGCGGACCTGATCGTCCCGTCGAGGACCGTGATCCGCCACGACCCCACCGAGACGTGGCAGCTCGACGTCTTCGCCGAGGGGCTGCCGCCGTCGAGCGCCGGGCGCGAGCGGTGGACCGGACGAACGATGCCGCACGACCCGTTCACCGAGATCCAGCTCCGCCCCGACCCCGAACCCGACGACTACCTCGAGGCGGTCGCGCGGGCGACGAAACGGATCCTGGCGGGGCGCCTGCGCAAGGTCGTCCTCGCGCGATCGCTGCTCGTGGACGCGGGCCGGGAGCTGGACGCGAAGCAGCTGCTGTGGCGCCTTCGAGCCGTCGATCCCGACTGCTTCGCGTTCGCGGCGCCCGAGATGGACCTCGACCCCAGCCGCACGGGAACCGGCGGCCTGCTCGTCGGCGCGACGCCCGAGCTCCTGGTGCGGCGCCGCGGGCGGACGATCGAGGCGACGCCGCTCGCCGGCTCGGCACCGAGGTTCGGCGACGCCGATCGCGACCGCGCGTCGGCGGACCACCTGTTCGCCTCGGCGAAGAACCGCGAGGAGCACGCGCTCGTCGTCGAGGACGTCGCACGGGTGCTCGGCGGGTTCTGCGATCACCTCGAGTACCCGCACGAGCCCGAGCTGCTCGGCACGGCCAACGTATGGCACCTGGCGACGCCCTTCCACGGGAAGCTGCACGGCGACTCGAGCGTGCTCGACCTCGTCGCCGCGCTCCACCCGACGCCTGCCGTGTGCGGCACGCCGCGCGAGGAGGCGCGCGAGACCCTCGAGGAGCTCGAGCCGATCGACCGCGGGACCTACGCGGGCCCCGTGGGTTGGATCGACGCGAACGGCGACGGTGAGTGGGCGATCGCGCTCCGGTGCGCCGAGATCACCGGCGCGACCGCGCGGCTGTTCGCCGGCGCCGGCGTCGTCGCCGACTCGGTCCCCGACATGGAGCTCGACGAGACGGAACGCAAGTTCAGGGCGCTGCTCGATTCGCTCCGCTGGGGCTAGGAGTTCCGTGCGTCAGCACCCAGCGGACGGCGAGCGCGATCGCGGTCGCCAGCACGACCGCGGCCAGCAGAGCCGGCCACAGCGGCGGCGAGTACGGCTCGATCCCCGAATAGTCGATCCCCAGGACGTTCGAGCAGCGAGTGAACGAAGGTCCCACCGCCTCGCCGGTGGTCGCGACCGACGTGGTGGTGCAGCCGATCGGTCCGAAGAGCACGTACCCGAGCGCGAACACCCACGGCCACGAGAGCGCGGGGACCATCACGTCGCTCCGTGAGCGATGCCGCCAGAGCGACAGCATCAGCAGGCCGGTCAACATGAACGGCGCGCCGATGGTGATGAGCTCCAGGAAGCCGAACGCGATGAACGCGATCGCGATCGCGAGATAGGCGGCGGCCCGCATGCTCCGAGCGTACGTCCTCAGGCAAGCGCGGCGGAGACCGCAGCGTGCACCTCGGCGTGTCTCCGAAGGTTGAGCTCGGCGTCGACGGCGACCTCGACGACGTGGACACCACCGGCGCGGGTCGCGTCGAGGATCGCGGACGGGATCTCCTTCGCGCGTTCGACGCGCGTGTGTCCCGCTCCGCACGACCTCGCGATCGCACCGATGTCGACGGCGTGCGGCGTCGTGAACAGTCGCTCGAGCTCGGGCAGGTCGTGTTGCGGAAGGAACGAGAAGATCGTCCCGCCTCCGTTGTTCAGTACGACCAGGACGGCGTCGTAGCCGCGGCGGGCGCACCAGACGAGCGAGCCGATGTCGTGGAGCAGTGTCAGGTCGCCGAGGAGCGCGAACGTCGGCGCGCCCGACGCGCTCGCGCCGAGGATCGTCGAGACGAACCCGTCGATCCCGCTCGCCCCGCGGTTCGCCAGGACCCGGATGCCCCGACGTGGCCGCATGTACGCATCGAGGTCACGGATCGGCATGCTCGACCCTGCGAGCAGCTGCGAACCCTCGGGGATCGCATCCGCCACGTCGCGAGCGACGCGGCCCTCGAACGGCTCGCCCCACGCGTCGACCAGCTCGTCGACCGCGCGGCGCGCTCGCTCGTCCGCGTCCCCCCAGCTCCGGATCCAGTCGGTCGGCTCGCGACGGGATTCGCGCTCGAGGAGCACTGCCGCCATCGTCCCCGCGTCGGCGGCGACGCTCAGCTCGGCATGCCTCGCCGGGTCGGCGACGAGGTCGTCTGGGTCGATGATCACCAGGTGCTCTGCGTTCGCCACGAACGACAGCGAGGCGCGCGACGTCGGCGCGGCGCCGAACTGAAGGACCACCTGAGGCCGGTGCGCGGCGGCGAACGCCTCGTTCGACAGGAGGAACTGCGCCGCCGACGATGCGTCGCCTGAGCGTGCTCCCGAGTGCGGCTCCGCGATCAGTGGCCATCGAAGCGATCGGGCGAGCGCTGCGATGGACGACGCTTCCTCCCGAAGTCCACCGACGTAGATGACTCCGCGTCGGACATCTCGGAGGTGGTCGGCGACGAGGTCGACGGCATCGGCGGGCGGCGGAGGCGGAGGCGGACCGCTCGATGGTAGCTGCCGCTCGATCCTCGAACCCGGCGCGGGCAGCTCCCCCGGAACCAACGGCTCGCGGAACGGGAGGTTCAGGTGGACCGGGGAGGGTCGCCTGGCGAGCGCCGTCGCAACGGCTCGCACGCCTCGCTCGCGCCACTCCGCCTCGCCGTCTCCGTGCGAGGGCACGGGAGCATCCTCGAACGACCGAACGTACCGGCCGTACAGCTCGAGCTGATCGATCGTCTGGTTCGCCCCCACGCCGCGGAGCTCCGGCGGGCGGTCCCCGGTCAGCACGATCAGCGGCACGCGTGACATCGATGCCTCGACGATCGCCGGGAACAGGTTCGCGGTCGCCGTTCCGCTGGTGCACGCCACCACGGTCGGGGTGCCGGTCGCTTTGGCGGCTCCGAGCGCGAAGAACCCCGACGCGCGCTCGTCGAGGTGGACGTGGAGGTCGATGCCGGGATGACGCGCGAGCGCGAGCGCGATCGGCGTCGAACGCGACCCGGGGGAGATCGATGCCAGCCGCACGCCGCAGGACGCGAATCCGTCCACGAGCGACCACATCGCGCGGAAGGCGACGTCCCCCTCGTTCACGCGCCCGTGCTCCCGGCGGCGACGAGGCCGACCGCTAGCAACGACGCGAACGCGGTCTGGAGCCGCGCCGTCGCGACCAGCACCGAGATCAGCTCGCGGCCTTGTGCATTGCCGACCTGCTCGAGCGGGCGGATCGCGAACGGCCACGCCGCCAGGCCGACGAGCGCGGAGATCGGCATCCCGCTCGCGTCATCGATCAGATCCGCCACGATCGCCGCGACGACCACCGCGAACGCGCCGACCACGCACGCGCGATACAGCGTCCGAGTCCTGCGATCGCCCAGCCTGACGGCGAGCGTCCGTCGTCCCGCCGCCGAATCGGTCGGGATGTCGCGGAGGTTGTTCGCAACCAGGATGGCGACCGCGAGCAGCCCCATCGAGACCGACGCCCACCACGCCGCGGCCCTGACCCGTTCCGCGTTGACGTACGCCGTGCCGGCCGTCGCCATGACTCCGAAGAACAGGAACACCATCACCTCGCCGAGCCCGAGCTCCGCGTACGGTCGCGGGCCCCCCGAATACAGCCACAGCGCCGCCATCGCGACGGCGCCGATCGGCACCAGCCACCACGTCGTCGCCGCGGCCAGGGCCAGCCCCGCGACCCCCGCCACGCCGATCGACACCACCGCCGCGACCAGCACCGCGGTGGGCGACGCCAGGCCGGATGAGGTGAGTCGCGGCGGCCCGAGCCGGTCGTGGGTGTCCACCCCGCGGACGCCGTCGTGGTAGTCGTTCGCGAAGTTCACCCCGACCTGCAGTCCGAGCCCGACGAGCAGCGCGGCCACGAAGCGCCACCACACCACGTCGCCGGCCGCCGCCGTCCCGACGACGACGGGTGCCACGCTCGCCGCGAGCGTCCGCGGCCGTGCGCCGTGGACCCAGACCGACACGCGCGACGGCGTCGACGAGGGCGGCGTCACGGACGCTTCGGGAAGCGCGAGAAGTCGGGGTCGCGCTTGCCGAGATACGCGTCGCGGCCCTCCTGCGCCTCGTCGCTCATGTAATACAGGAGCGTCGCGTCGCCCGCGAGCTGCTGCACGCCCGCGAGCCCGTCCTGGTCGGCGTTGAAGCCGGCCTTGATCATCCGGAGCGCGAGCGGGCTCATCTGCAGGATCCGCCTACAGACCCCGAGCGTCTCCTCCTCGAGCGTCTCGAGCGGGACGACCCGGTTCACGAGGCCCCACTCGAGCGCCGTCTGCGCGTCGTACTGCTCGCAAAGGAACCAGACCTCCTTCGCGCGCTTGAGGCCGATCGTGCGAGCGAGGAGACCGCTGCCGTACCCGGCGTCGAAGGAGCCGACCTTCGGCCCGGTCTGGCCGAACTTCGCGTTGTCTGCCGCCACCGTCATGTCGCAGACCAGGTGCAGCACGTGGCCGCCTCCGATCGCGTACCCGGCCACCATCGCGATCACCGGCTTCGGTAGCCGGCGGATCTGGACCTGCAGGTCGAGGACGTTCAGCCGTCCGATGCCGCGCTCGTCCTGGTAGCCGTCGTCGCCCCGGACGCGCTGGTCGCCCCCCGAGCAGAACGCGAGCGGCCCCTCCCCGGTCAACACGAGCACGCCGACCGACGGGTCGTCGCGCGCGACGTCGAAGGCCCTCGAAAGCTCGAACAGCGTCTTCGGCCGGAACGCGTTGCGGACCTCGGGCCGGGCGATGGTGATCTTCGCGATCCCCTCGCCCGTCTCGTAGCGGATGTCCTCGTACTCGCCGGACCTCTGCCATTCCATCAGACCGATCACTCCTAGAGCGTGCACTCGAACGGTTCGGCTAGGCTACCGCACGTGCTCGAAGCCGCCGACCTCGAGCCCGTCGCCCTCGAACCGGGCGACCTGGTCGGCGTCCGCCTCTCGCCCGGCCCCGCGTGGCGCGACCTGATCGCACGCGTATGGGACGCCGGCGCCGCGCTCCTGCCGATCGACGTCCGCCTGACCCCCGCCGAGACGGACGAGATCGTCCGCCGCGCCAAGCCGACGGTGCTCCTGGACGAAGCGGGACGGTGGCGGCGCTCCGGGCGCTCCGAAGGGGTCCCGGCCGAAGGGGGCATCGTCGCGGTGATCCACACCTCGGGGACGGCGGGCGCGCCGAAGCTGGTGGAGTTCGACCGCCACGCGATCGACGCCGCGGTCGCCTCGTCCGCGCTCGCGCTCGAGGCGGGTCCGCACGACGGGTGGTTGTGCTGCCTGCCCGTTGCCCACGTCGGCGGTCTGCTCGTCGTGTTGCG
>DATHSY010000192.1:0-6784 GCA_035463715.1 Actinomycetota bacterium
CCGATCCTGGGGTTGTGCTTCGGGGGGCAGCTGCTCGCCCGGGTCCTCGGCGGTGAGAACTTCCGGGCGACCTCGGAGATCGGATGGCTCCCCGTCCGCACCAAGGACCCTGAGCTCGTGCCGGAGGGTCCGTGGTTCCAGTGGCACTTCGACTCGTTCTCGGTGCCCGACGGCGCGGAGCTGGTCGCCGAGTCGGACGCCGGGCCGCAGGCGTTCGTCGCGGGACGGAGCCTCGGGCTCCAGTTCCACCCCGAGGTGACGGTCGACATCATGGACCAGTGGGTCCGCGTCTACCGGCACGAGCTCGACGCGGAGGGCGTCGACCCCGACGGGCTCCTCGAGGAGACGAAGCGCCGCGCGGCCGCGAGCAAGGCGAACGCGTGGCGTCTGATGGACGGCTTCCTCGACCGGATCGCGCGCCTCACACCGGCGGAGCGTTGAGTGGGGGCGCGGGTGACGACGGACGTTCGGGCGACGATCGCGGCGGATGAGACGAGCGTCTTCCCTCGGCTCCTCGACCTCGCCTACCCCAACGTCGACCGCGGCGAGGGCGTCTGGCTCACGACCACGGACGGCCGACGGATCCTCGACGCGAGCTCGGGCGGCGCCATGGTCACGTGCCTCGGGTACGGCGTCGCGGAGATCGCCGCGGCCGCCCAGGCGCAGGCCGAGCGGATCGCGTACTTCTACAACCACCACTTCACGAGCGAGCCGCAGGAGCGCCTGGCCGAGCGCATGCTCGACGTCGTCGCGCCCGAGATGGCTCGGGTCCGGTTCGTCTCGGGCGGATCTGAGGCGAACGAGACCGCGCTGCAGCTCGCACGGCTGTACCACGTCGAATCGGGACGCAGCGAACGCTGGCGGGTGATCTCGCCGGCGCAGGCCTACCACGGCTCGACGATGGCGACGCTCGCGCTGAGCGGGCGGCCACACCTGCAGGAGCCGTACGGCCCATACCTGTCGCCGCACCTGCACATCCCGCCGTCGACGTGGCGCCAGGACCCCACCGGCGGCGCGGCGCTCGAGGCCCTCGACCGCGCGATCGAGCGGGCCGGTCCGGACACGGTCGCGGCGTTCCTCTGCGAGCCGATCAGCGCGGCGGCGCTCCCAGCGTACTCGCCGTCTGAGCGGTTCTGGCTGGGTCTGGACCAGCGGCGGCGCGAGCACGGCTTCCTGATCTGCTTCGACGAGGTCGTGACCGGGATGGGGCGGACGGGCACGTGGCTGGCGGCGCACCAGATCCCGATCGAGCCCGACATCGTCGCGGTCGGCAAGACGCTCGGCGCGGGGTACGCGCCGCTCGGCGCCGTGCTGTGCCGCTCGCACGTCTACGAGGCGATCGAGCGGGGCTCGCGCGAGTTCGACCTGGGTCACACGTGGGACGGCGCGCCGCTGTCGACCGCGGTCGGGCTCGCGGTCGTCGAAGCCCTCCAGACGCGAGGCCTGGTCGACCGAGTCCGCGAACGCGGGCCCTCGCTGCTCGAGGAGCTCCGCGAGGCACTGAGCGGATCCGAGATCGTGAAGGAGGTACGCGGCCGAGGGTTCCTGCTCGGGTTCGAGCTCGTCGACCCGCGCGACGGCGAGTCCTTCCTCCCCGACGAGCTCGACGCCGCGTCGCTCGTCGACGACACGGCGTTCGAACACGGTGTATTCGTCACGTCGACCCATCCGCAGGCCGACGGCTTCGCGGGCGACCAGACGCTGCTCGCGCCGGCGTACGTCAGCAGCGACCAGGAGCTGTCGCAGATGGTCGAGCGGGTCGCGGCGACGATCGCCGACGTGGAACGGGCCGTCAAGCAGCGGCTGGACGGCGCATGAGCGACCTCGAGACCCCCTCGGTCCTCCCCGAGTTGGTGACGACCGCCGAAGCCGGGCCGTCGGACGGCGAGTTCGTGCTGCTCGCGATGCCGGACATGAACGGGTCGATGCGCGGCAAGGCGCTCCGGCCGCATGCCTTCGAGACGGCGCTGCGTCAAGGCACCGTCATGACCGACCTCCTGCTGGGGCTCGATCCGACGGACACGCCGATCGCCGACTACGACCGGTTCGGGATCCGGACGGGCGCGGCCGACCTGATCGTCCATCCCGACCCCGAGACGATCCGGCCGCTCAGCTGGCGGCCCGGCTGGCGGATCTGCCTGGCGAACCCGAGCTGGCCCGACGGCTCGCCCGTCGACCTCGCGCCCCGCGAGGTGTACCGCCGGGTCGTCGACGATGTCGCGCAGCTCGGTTACGAGCCGATGGCGGCGCTCGAGTACGAGGTCCGGATCTGGGACGCGAACGAGGAGCCGACCTCCAGCGGCATCAGCTACAGCCTGATGGAGATCGGAGGCTACGACCGGTTCATGGCGGCGCTCGTCGGCGCGCTCGATGGGCTCGGCGTCGAGCTGTCCGCCGTCCACACCGAGGCCGGGCCGGGCCTGCTGGAGCTGAACCTCGCTCCCGGACGCGGCGTCCGCGCCGCCGACGACGCGGCGCTGGTCAAGTTCGCCGTGAAGCAGGTCGCCGCGACGATAGGGCTCCGAGCGAGCTTCCTCGCGAAGACCGTGCCGGGCGAGGAGGGCTCGAGCGGGCACGTCCATCTCTCGCTCTGGGACGGGCGGACGAACGCATTCGCGTCGGCGGCGGCCTCGGACCCGCTCCCCCGCGTGTTCGGCACGGCGATCGCGGGGGTGCTCGACCGCTTGGCCGGCGCCTCACTGCTGCTGAACCCGACGATCAACTCGTACAAGCGGCTCGTTCCCGGATGGTTCGCCCCTATCAACGCGACGTGGGGGTTCGAGAACCGGTCGTGCGCGGTCCGCGCGATCCGCTCGGCGCGCCCGGAGCTGTGGCGGTTCGAGTGCCGGCGGCCCGGGGCGGACGCGAACCCGTACCTAGCGCTCGCGGCGCTCGTGGCGTCCGCGGCGGACGGGATCCGGCGCGGGGCCGAGCCTCCGGAACCCGTCGTCGGCGACGCCTACGCGCGGCCCGACCTGCCGGAGCTCCCGGGATCGCTGGAGGCGGCGCTGGCGGCGTTCGAACGCGACGACGGGCTGCGCCGGGCGCTCGGCGAACGGTTCAGCGAGTACTTCGCGACGTCTCGCGCGTGGGAGCTGAAGGCCTGGCGCGAGACGGTCACCGATTGGGAGCGGGCGCGGTACGACCGCGCCGTGTGAGCGAAACGACAGGGGGCCTCGGATGGCGACCGAACTGCTGATCCTGGGAGGCGAGCGGACCGCGCCGGCCGACGGCGCGACGTTCGACGTGATCGAGCCGGCGACCGGCGCGCCGATGGCGGAGGCCGCGGTGGCCGGGGCCGAGGACGCGCACCGGGCAGTCGGGATCGCCCACCGGGCGTTCGAGGAGGGCGCGTGGCCGCGCACGCCGGCGACGCTCCGCGGCCGGGTGCTCCTCACCGCATCGACGATCGTGCGGGAGCGAACCGAGGAGCTCGCGACGCTCGAGGCGCGGAACGCGGGCAAGCCGATCGCCGACGCGCGCGACGAGCTCGGGATCGTCGCGGACACCCTCGAGTACTGGGGCGGCGCCGCGAACAAGATCATGGGCGAGACGCCGCCCGTCCAGGACCTCGGCCTCGACGTCACGCTCCGCGAACCGGTCGGTGTGTGCGCGCTGATCACGCCGTGGAACTTCCCGCTCGTGATCGCGACGTGGAAGATCGCGCCCGCGCTCGCGTGCGGGAACACGATCGTCGTGAAGCCCGCGAGCTACACGCCGCTCACGGTGCTTCGTCTGGCCGAGATCCTCATCGAGGCCGGACTCCCGCCCGAGGCGATCTCGGTCCTGCCGGGGCCGGGATCGACCGTCGGCAACGCGCTGGTCACCGATCCGCGCGTGTCGAAGGTCGGCTTCACGGGCTCGACGGCCGTCGGCTCAGACATCATGGCGCTCGCCGCACGCAACATCACCCGCGTGTCGCTCGAGCTCGGCGGCAAGTCGGCCAGCATCGTGTTCGCCGACGCCGACATGGACACGGCGATCGAGCGCTCGGTGTGGGCGGTGTTCGGCAACTGCGGTCAGGACTGCTGTGCGCGGTCGCGCCTGTTCGTCGAGCGCCCCGCGTACGATGGGTTCGTGGAGCGGATCACGAAGCGGACCGCGGAGCTGCGGGTCGGCCAGCCGCTCGACGAGGAGACCCAGATCGGCCCGATGATCTCCGAGGGGCAGCGCCGCACGACGCTCGAGTACCTCGAGCTTGGGCAGAAGGAGGGGGCACGCCTGGTCGGCGGCGGCGGCATCCCGCAGATCCCGGGCGGCGACGGCGGCGCGTTCGTCGAGCCCGCGGTGCTCGCCGACGTCGACAACTCGTGGCGCGTCGCGCAGGAGGAGATCTTCGGTCCGGTGGCCTGCGTGATCCCGTTCGACACCGAGGACGAGGCGATCCGGCTCGCGAACGACATCGAGTACGGCCTGTCCGGGTCGGTGTGGACGCGGGACGTGGGCAAGGCGATCCGCGTGTCGAAGGGGATGCGCACCGGCGTGATCAGCGTGAACTCGAGCCACAGCGTGCACACGGAGGCGCCGTTCGGCGGCTACAAGCGCAGCGGCATCGGGCGCGAGATGGGGATGCACGCCGTACAGCTGTACACCGAGGTGAAGAACGTCTTCTTCTCCCAGAACTGATCGCGACGAGGCGCCCCCTCGCGTCGCGCTGTTCGTCACCTGCCTGGTCGACCTGGCGTTCCCCGACGTCGGGGAGTCCACGGCGCTGCTGCTGCAGGACCTCGGGTTCGAGGTGGTGGTCCCGCTGGCGCAGACGTGCTGCGGCCAGCCGGCGTTCAACTCGGGATTCACGGACGAGGCTCGGCGCGTCGGGCGGACGTTGCTCGACGCCTTCGCCGGCGCGCAGGCGGTCGTCGCGCCGTCGGGATCGTGCACCGCGATGGTCCGGACGCGCTTCCCGTCGCTGTTCGCGGGGACGCGCGATGCGGAGCGTGCGGCGAGGCTCGCCTCGCGGACGTGGGAGCTTTCGGAGTTCCTCGTCGATGTGGCACGCGTCCCGTCAATCGCCGGGACGTTCTCCGCTCGCGTGACGGTGCACGACGCGTGCCACGGCCTGCGCGAGCTCGGCCTGCGGGACCAGACGCGGACCCTGCTCGCCGGGATCGACGGTGTCGAGCTGGTGGAGATGCCGCGCGCGGACGCCTGCTGCGGCTTCGGCGGCACGTTCTCCGTCCGCGCGCCCGAGGTCGCGACGGCGATGGCCGATGACAAGCTCGCGAACGTGCGGACGAGCGGCGCGGACGTTGTCGTGAGCGGCGACGTCGGATGCCTGATGCACCTGGGCGGCCGGGCCACGCGCCGCGGTTCGCCGACGCGCTTCGCGCACGTGGCGGAGGTCCTCGCAGAGGCACGCGGCCTCCGGAGGCCCGCACCGGCGTGACCCCGCAGCGGTCCACCTTCGCGGAGCGGGCGGCGCAACAGATCGCGACGCCGTCCGTGGGCCGTGCGATCGCCCACGCGATGGACGTGCGCGCCGGGCGGACGGCCCACGTCTTCGACGGCGCGGACCTGCCGGCGATGCGCGCGGCCGCGGCGGCGATCCGGGATCACACGCTGGCCCTGCTGCCCGTGTACCTCGAGCGCTTCGCTGCGAACGCGGAGGCGCGCGGGACGCACGTCTTCCTCGCCGCCGACTCCGAGGAAGCGACCGGCTACATCCGTCGGCTCGTTCGCGAGCGCGGCGCCGAGTCCGTCGTCAAGGGCAAGTCGATGGTCACCGAGGAGATCGATCTCAACGCCGCGCTCGCCGCGGACGGGATCGAGGTGGTCGAGACCGACCTCGGCGAGTACATCGTGCAGCTCGCCGGCGAGCGCCCGGCGCACATCACGGTTCCGGCTGTCCACCGGAGCCGCGGCGATATCCGCGAGCTGTTCGAGCGCGTGCACGGTGTGTCGCTCCCCGACGACGCCGAGGCGCTGACCCACTTCGCACGCGGCGTGCTCCGCGAGCGATTCCTGGCGGCCGACGTCGGGATCACCGGTGTCAACTTCGCCGTCGCGGAGACCGGATCGGTCGTCGTCGTCGAGAACGAGGGCAACGTCCGGATGTCGGCGTCGCTGCCGCGCGTCCACGTCGCGGTGATGGGGATCGAGCGGATCGTCCCGTCGTTCCGCGAGCTGGCGGTCCTGCTGCCGCTGCTCACCGGGAGCGCCACGGGGCAGCGCGTCACCGGTGCCGTGAACGTGATCTCCGGCCCGCGCGGGAGCGAGACCGACGGTCCGGACGAGCTTCACGTCGTGATCGTCGACAACGGGCGGAGCGCGATCCTCGGGACGGAGCTCGCGCCGGTGCTGCGGTGCATCCGGTGCGGCGCGTGCCAGAACGTGTGTCCGGTGTTCCGCCAGGTCGGCGGTCATGCGTACGGCGGTGTGTACGGCGGCCCGATCGGCGCGGTGCTGACGCCTCTGCTCGAAGGGATCGACGACCTCCCCCACGCGTCGTCGCTGTGCGCGGCGTGCACGCAGGCCTGCCCCGTCGAGATCCCGCTGCACGAGCAGCTCCTCGCGCTCCGCCGCCGGTACGCGCGCGAGCGCGCCGGGCTCGGCGAACGGCTCGCGTTCCGACTCTGGGGATGGGCGTGGTCGTCGCCGCGCCGGTACGCCTGGACGGCGCGGCTCGGCCGGATCGCACAGGTTCCTCTCGCCCGGCACGGTCGCATCCGGCGCGCACCGTTCCCGTTCTCGAGGTGGACGGACGGACGCGACCTGCCACCGATCGCCGCCCGCTCGTTCCGCGAACGCTGGAGGTCCGGCGGTGGATCGTGATGCCTTCCTCGGC
>DATHSY010000193.1:0-15352 GCA_035463715.1 Actinomycetota bacterium
CAGGGGTTCCGCACGATCCCATGACGGGGTCGGTGAAGATCGTCGCGCCGGTCGCGTGGCTCGGATCGGGCCGGCTGGTGCGGTACGCAGCGGTGGTGGCCGACGCAGGGGTCGTGACGTTCGCGGGGAAGCGGCTCGAGGCGCCGCCGGCGGACGACGCGATCGACATCGGCGGCTTCCTGATGCCGGCCGTCGCCGACCGACACGTCCACATCCGGCTGTCGGACCCGGCGGCCGTGCTGATGGGCGGCGTCGCGGCCGTGCGGGACCTCGCGTGGCCCGCCGACGACATCCTCGCGCTCGCGCAGGCGTCGGAGCTTCCGTCGTTCAACGGCCCGCTGGTCCGGGCGGCGGGTCCGATGCTCACCGGACCCGGCGGATATCCGACGACGGACCGATGGGCGCCACCCGGCACCGGGCGGGAGATCCACGGCACGGAGGAGGCCGCAGGTGCCGTGGACGACCTGGCCGACCGCGGCGCGAGCGTGATCAAGGTCTCGCTGAATGCCGAGTCCGGCCCGACCCCGACGGACGCCGAGCTCGCCACGATCGTGCAGACCGCGCGCGAGCGGGGTCTGGGCGTCACGGCGCACGCAGAGGGACCGGGGCAGGTCGAGCGGGCGCTCGGTGCCGGCGTGGGCGAGCTCGCGCACTGCCCGTGGACCGAGCGCCTGTCCGACACGGTGATCGAGCAGCTCGCGAGGACGACGCGGATCGTCTCCACGCTCGACATCTGGTCCCACGGCCAGGTCACGCCGGAGCTCCGCGTGGCCTGCGACAACCTGGCCCGGTTCCGGAACGCAGGCGGCCGCGTCGTGTACGGCACCGACCTCGGTAACGGCGACATCCCGC
Organism: Actinomycetota bacterium; assembly: GCA_035463715.1. Lineage (GTDB taxonomy): Bacteria > Actinomycetota > UBA4738 > UBA4738 > HRBIN12 > DATHSY01. The sequence continues at coordinate 853 of DATHSY010000193.1, forward strand.
CCGGCATCGATGCGCGCGAGGCGATGCTTCTGCACGAGGCCGCGCGGCTGCCCGTCGAAGAGGTCCTCACCGCGATGACGGCGGGTGCGGTCGCCCCCGGCTCGCCCGCCGACCTGATCGTGCTGGGTCGCGACCCGTTCGACGACCTGGAGGCGTTCGCCGACGTCAGGCTGGTGATGCGCGCCGGCCGGATCGTCCGGCGCACGTAGCAGCTCTACAGCAGGCCGCGAAGCTCGTCGAAGCAGCGATCGACGTCGGCCTCGGTGTTGAAGAAGTGCGGGGAGATGCGCAGTCCGTCGCCGCGGAAGTCCGTGCAGACGTCGCGTTCGAGCAGCGCGTGGCAGATCTTGTCCGCCTGCGGACCGACGCCGACGTTCACGACACCGCCGCGCGCGGACCGGTCGCGCGGCGTCCGCACCGGCAGGCCGAGCGCGTCGGCGCGCGCGATCACGTGGTCGGTGAGCTCGCCCTGGCGTTCGCGGATCGCGCGGACGCCCACCTCGGCGATCACGTCGAGCCCGCCCTGGGCGATGAACACGACCGGCGCCGGCGGGGTGCCGTGCTCGAGCCGCCGAGCGCTCGGGTGGTACTCGAGGTGCTGTGTGTCGAACGAGAACGGCTCGCGCGTCGCGAGCCATCCCGTCACCATCGGCTCCAGCGAGGCGAGCAGGTCGCGTCGGGCGTACAGGAAGGCGAGTCCGGGACCGCCGCACAGCCACTTCAGGACGCCGGTCGTGTACAGGTCGCACCCCAGCTCGTGGAGGTCGAGCGGGAGGATCCCCGCTCCGTGGAAGTCGTCCACGACGGAGAGCGCCCCGCGTTCGCGGGCGATCCGGCACACACTCCGGGCATCGACGACTGCGCTCGAGCGATACAGCACGCGGTTCACCATCACGACGGCCGTGCGGTCGTCGATCGCCCGCTCGTACTCCTCGATCGGGATCGTCAGCCCGTCCCGCGAGCGCAGCCATTCGATCCGAGCGCCCCGCCGCTGCTGGGCGAGCCATACGTGGCCGTCGGTCGGGAAGTCGAGCTCCGACAGCACGACCGTGGGGCGCTCGGCGAAGTCGAGGCACGACGCGATCGTCGACAGCGCGATCGAGACGTTCGTCGTGATCGCGAGCTCCTCGGGATCGGATCCCGACAGGCCGGCGAAGGTCGCCTTGAGCCGGCGCATCGCCGGGAAGACGTGGTCCGCCCAGACCGGGTCCGGCGCGCCCTCGGCGGCCCAGACGTCGAGGTACCCGTCCAGCGATCGCCGTGCCCGCTCAGAGATCGGCCCGAGCGACGCGCTGATCAGGTACGCCTTGCGCTGCGTGACCGGGAACTCGTCCCGGTAGGACGCCAGCGGCCGGTCAGCCGGCGTCGCCGGGCTCCTCGGCGCCGTCCCCACCCTCGTGCTCGAGCAGGTAGTCGATGTAGAGCGGCCGGAGCGCGTCGGCGAGTGGCCCCTCGTCGGCCTCGACGAGGTCGTTCAACAGGGCGATCGAACTCATGATGTCGGCCTCGCTCCGCTCCTCGTCGCCGATGGCCGCCCGTGCCTCGGGGATCGTCCGCAGCAGCTCCCAGACGAACCCGACGTCGAGCCTGCGCCAGGCGAGGTGCGTGGCGCGGTCGTGCAGCTCGTTCGAGGGCAGCGCCTCGAGCTCCTCCGGGGTCGCCATCGCCGGCACAGGGTAGCGTGTCGGCGTGGCCGCCGGCGCCGTCCGCCCGGGCCGGCTCGATATGTCGGGAGCCTCCGGTAGCATGCCCCGGTGGGCACCGAGACGCTGGTCATCCACGGCGCCCGTGAGCACAACCTCAAGAACGTCACGCTCGAGCTTCCCCGCGACAAGCTCATCGTGTTCACGGGTCTGTCCGGCTCCGGCAAGTCGTCGCTCGCCTTCGACACGATCTACGCCGAAGGCCAGCGCCGGTACGTCGAGTCGCTCTCTGCTTACGCGCGCCAGTTCCTGGGCCAGATGGAGAAGCCCGACGTCGACTTCATCGAGGGGCTGTCGCCGGCGATCTCGATCGACCAGAAGTCGACCTCCAGGAACCCGCGATCGACGGTCGGCACCATCACCGAGGTCTACGACTACCTCCGGGTGCTGTTCGCGCGGATCGGGCATCCGCACTGCCCCCGATGCGGCCGTCTGATCGGTCGGCAGACCCCCGAGCAGATCGTCGACCAGGTGATGCAGCTGCCCGAGGGGACCCGGTTCCAGGTCCTGGCGCCGGTCGTCCGCGGCCGCAAGGGCGAGTACGAGAAGCTGCTGGCCGACCTCGCGCGCCAGGGGTTCCCGCGGGCGCGGATCGACGGCGAGGTGCGCGACCTGTCTGCGGCGATCCGGCTCGAGCGCCACTACAAGCACACGATCGAGGTCGTGGTCGACCGACTGGTCGCCAAGCCAGACATCCGGCGACGGGTGGCGGACTCGATCGAGACCGCGCTCCAGCTCGCGGAGGGGATCGCGGCGATCGCCGTGCAGACGCACGAGGGAGAAGACGTCCAGACGTTCTCGCAGAAGCTCGCGTGCACCAACTGCGGGCTGTCGTTCGACGAGCTCCAGCCGAGGAACTTCTCGTTCAACTCTCCATACGGCGCGTGCCAGACCTGCGACGGCCTCGGCACGCGGCTCGAGGTCGATCCGGAGCTCGTGATCCCGGATCGGGACCTCTCGATCGACGAGGGTGCGCTCGCGCCGTGGTCGGGATCGCGGCTCGAGTACTGGGACCGCGTCCTCGAGGCGGTCGCCGAGGCCCACGGGTTCGACACAGGGACCCCGTGGCGGAAGCTGCCGAAGCGGGTGCGCGACGTCCTGTTGTATGGCTCCGGCACCGAGGTGCACGTCCGCTACAAGAACAGGTACGGGCGGACCCGCTCCTACTGGACCACCTACGAGGGCGTCATCCCCACCGTCGAACGACGGCATCTCGAGACCGACTCCGATTCCCAGCGGGAGAGGCTCGAGCAGTACATGCGGGAGATCCCCTGCCGGGCGTGCGGCGGCGCCCGACTGAGGCCCGAGAGCCTCGCGGTCCGGATCGGCGGGATCAACATCGCGCAGCTGACGTCGAGGTCGATCCGCGACACGCTCGGCTTCTTCGACGAGATCGAGCTGTCCGAGCGCGAGGAGATGATCGCGGAGCGGCTCGTGAAGGAGATCCGCGCCCGGCTCGGGTTCCTCGTCGACGTCGGCCTCGATTACCTCGCCCTGGACCGCGCGTCGGCCACGCTCGCGGGGGGCGAGGCGCAGAGGATCCGGCTCGCGACGCAGATCGGCTCGGGACTGGTCGGCGTCCTGTACATCCTGGACGAGCCGTCGATCGGGCTGCATCAGCGCGACAACCGCCGGCTGATCGACACGCTCGTGCGCCTGCGCGACCTTGGCAACACGCTGATCGTCGTCGAGCACGACGAGGCGACGATCAGCGCCGCCGACCACATCGTCGACATCGGACCCGGCGCGGGGGAGCGCGGCGGCGAGATCGTGTACTCGGGCGACCTCAAGGGGCTGCTCGGGTCGGAGACCTCGGTCACGGGGGCGTTCCTGTCGGGCAAGCGACAGATCCCGACGCCCGAGATGCGCCGCTCGCCCGCCGAGCGGTGGCTGCGGGTCGTCGGCGCGCGCGAGCACAACCTCAAGGATGTGACGCTCGAGATACCGCTCGGGCTGTTCGTGTGCGTGACGGGGGTCAGCGGCTCGGGCAAGTCGACCCTGATCCAGGAGGTGCTGCTCCGGGCGTTGATGCAGAGGATCTACCGGTCGCGCGTCCTGCCCGGGAAGCACCGGCGCCTGGTGGGCTGGGAGCAGGTCGACAAGGTCATCGACATCGACCAGTCACCGATCGGTCGCACCCCCAGGTCCAACCCGGCAACGTACACGGGCGTGTTCGACCACGTCCGGACGCTGTTCTCGCAGGTCCCCGAGGCGCGCGTCCGCGGGTACAAGCCCGGCCGGTTCTCGTTCAACGTCCGCGGCGGGCGGTGCGAGAACTGCGCGGGCGACGGGCAGATCAAGATCGAGATGCACTTCCTGCCGGACGTCTACGTCACGTGCGAGGTCTGCAAGGGACATCGCTACAACCGGGAGACGCTCGAGGTGAAGTACAAGGGCCGGTCGATCGCCGACGTGCTCGAGATGAGCGTCGGCGAGGCGCTCGAGTTCTTCCGGAACATCCCGGTGATCGCCCGGCACCTCCAGACGTTGTCCGACGTCGGGCTCGGCTACGTGAAGCTCGGGCAGCCCGCTCCGACGCTGTCGGGCGGCGAGGCGCAGCGGATCAAGCTCGCGTCGGAGCTGCAGAAGCGCGCCACCGGCAACACCCTCTACATCCTGGACGAACCGACCACGGGGCTCCACTTCGAGGACATCCGGAAGCTGCTGAACGTGCTGCAGCGACTCGTCGGGCAGGGCAACACGGTGATCGTGATCGAGCACAACCTCGACGTGGTCAAGACGGCCGACTGGATCGTGGATCTGGGTCCCGAGGGAGGTGACGGCGGGGGACGCATCGTCGTGTCCGGGCCGCCCGACGCCGTCGCGGCGCATCCGGCCTCGTACACGGGCCAGTTCCTCGCGGAGGTGCTTGGCACGCTTCCGTTCGAGGCGGAGCGCGTCACGCAGGATGCGTGAGCGCGCGCCCTCGGGCGCGACCTTCGGCGTGATGCTCGCTTGCTAGGATTGCGCCCGCTCATGACCCGGAGGCTCTTCCCGCTCGTCCTGATCCTCGGCCTGCTTGCGGCCGCCTGCGGCGAGCAGACGCACGCCGAGGTGGAGTTCGGGTCGGGCGCGACGTTCACGTCGTACGTCGCCGACGCACAGGACAACGTGGGGCAGATGCCGTCGGTCGCCGTCTCGGCCGAGGGCATGCCGTTCGTGGCGTACTTCGGGTTCCCCGAGGAGCTCGAGGAGGAGGAGGTCGCCGCGCCGCGGCCGATCGACTCGCCGCCGCTGCCCGGGGTGCTGATGACGAGCGTCCACGACGGGATCTGGTCGCGCGGTGGCGTCGCGATCGAGCAGACACCCGCCAACTCGACGGTCCCGTTCGGTCCCGCCGAGGTCGACGCGGTGGCCTCGATGGAGCCGGACAACGTCGCCGGCACCGCCACGGCGATCGATGCGGACGGCGGCATCCACGTCGCCTGGTCCTCCGACACGGGCGTCTGGTACGGACACAACCCCGATGGCTCGGCGTTCGACGTCACGCAGGTCTTCGAGCTCGATCGGAAGCTGAGGGTTGCCGGGCCGCTCGGCGTCCCCTCGATCGCACTCAACGATTCGGGGACCCCGTGGATCGCGTTCAGCCACGCGAGCCGTGGCGGGGTGGAAGTGATGGCCGCGACCCTCGAGGGCAGCGACTGGGTCCTCCAGGAGGTCGCGATGACCGGCGGCGACACGGGTCCGGGGGCGCCCCCCGGCGACACGGCGGTCGGGGTGCTCGGCAACGGCTCGCCGGTCGTGCTGTATCCCACGGACGTGACGATCGAGGCGGCAACGATCGACGGCGAACGAGGATGGTCGAGCCTCGACACGGTGGGGCTGGGGGATGACATCGCCGGGCTATCGCTCGCCTCGGACGGCGAGGGCGGCCTGATCGCTTCGTACTACATGCGTGGCGAGATCTCGGTCGCGAACTCGGAGGACGGTACTTCGTGGTCCCGTTCGACGGTCGCCCCCGTCGGCGCCGGCGAGAACGATGCCGGTCGCTCCACGGGGATCGGCGTCGACGAGGGCGGCACCGCGTACGTCACCTGGTACGACCCCGAGACGGACGACGTGCGCCTCGCGTCCGGAACGGGCGACGCCTACGAGGAGCTCGAGACGTCTGGCACACAGGGAGGCTCGCAGCCGTCGCTCGGGGTCGCGTCCGACGGCTCGGCCGTGTACGTCGCGTGGTACGACGCGGAGAACCAGAACCTGATGCTCGGCGCCTACGGCGAGGTCGGCGAGCTCGCCCTCGCCGTCCCGAGCCCCACCGCCGCCCCCGCCGGGGGTGGAACGACCGCGCCGCCGACGCAGGAGTGCACGACCGCCGAGGACGGCGTCGTGACGATCACCGCCGCAGCGCTGGCGTTCGACACGACCTGCATCGAGGTGCCCGCTGGCGAGCCGTTCACGATCGCGTTCGACAACCAGGACGCCGGCGTTCAGCACAACGTCGCCGTCTTCCAGAGCGCCGAGGAGCTCACGAACCCGATCATGAAGGGCGACGTCATCACCGGGGTCGCCTCGATCGAGTACCGGGTCGATGCCCTCGACGAGGGCGAGTACTACTTCCACTGCGACATCCACCCGAACATGAACGGGGTGCTCCGTGTCGTCGGGGCTGGCGGCGGCGGCGGCGGAGGCGGTGGCGGCGGGGGCGGTGCGACCACCGGGTCCGTGACCGCCTCGGGGCTGGCGTTCGACACCGATACGATCTCGCTGCCCGCCGGAGAGCCGACGACGATCACGTTCATCAACGAGGACGCGGGCGTCCAGCACAACATCGCGATCTACCCGTCGGCCGACGAGATCTCGCCCGACACCGCGCTGTTCCAGGGTGACCTGATCACGGGTCCGGCCCAGGTCGAGTACGAGATCCCGGCGCTGGATGCGGGGGAGAGCTACTTCCACTGCGACGTTCACCCGTTCATGAACGGCACCGTTGTCGTCGGCTGACGACGACCGCTTCGCAGGTCCCGTCCGCACCAGCAGTTACGATGCCTGGGTGACCGCTCCGCGCCCGGAGACCTCCGCGATCCCAGACGCGCCCGGAGCCTACCTGTTCCGGGACGCCGAGGGTCGCGTGGTCTACGTGGGCAAGGCCCGGTCGCTGCGCAAGCGCCTGGCGAACTACTGGGGCAAGCCCCTGCACCCGCGGACCGAGGCGATGGTCGAGGCCGCCACGTCGGTCGAGTGGATCGTCGCCCGGGGCGAGGTCGACGCGCTCCTGCTCGAGTACAACCTGATCCAGGAGCACCGACCGCGCTTCAATGTCCGGTACCGCGACGACAAGTCGTACCCCTACCTCGCGATCACCGTGGGGGAGCAGTGGCCACGCGCGCAGGTGCTCCGCGGGGCCAAGCGCAGGAACGTCCGCTACTTCGGGCCGTTCGGCCACGCCTACGCGATCCGCGAGACGCTCGATGCGCTGACACGCGTCTTCCCGGTCCGGACGTGCTCCAACGCGTTCTTCGACCAGCGCCGGCGCGCGCGTCGGCCATGCCTGTACTTCGACATCGGACGCTGCTCCGGCCCCTGCGTCCCGGAGGTCACAGGCGTGACCGAGGCCGCGTACCGGGCGGATGTCGACGCCATGTCGGACTTCCTCGCCGGGAACGACCGGCCGGTGCTCGCCCGGCTCGAGCGAGAGATGCGGGCCGCGTCCGAGCGGAAGGAGTACGAGCTGGCAGCCAAGTTCCGCGACCAGGTGGCCGCGGCGCGCCGGGCGATGGAGAGCCAGGAGATGGTGCTCACCCAGCCCGAGGACCTCGACGTGATCGCGATGGTCGAGGACGACCTCGAGGCCGCGTTCCAGGTGTTCTTCGTCCGGCGAGGGCGCGTGATGGGACGCAAGGGGTGGATCGTCGATCGCGTGGAGGATCTGGACCGGCCGCAGCTGCTCGGATCGTTCGTCCGCGAGCTGTACATGGAGCGGGCGGAGGTGCCGCCGCGCGTCCTGGTGCCGGAGCCGCCGGCCGACGCGGACGTCCTGACCGAATGGCTGCAGTCGCGTCGGGACGGTCGGGTCGCGTTCGCCGTGCCGGAGCGCGGCGCGAAGCGCCGACTGATGGAGGTGGTCCGGCAGAACGCCCGTGACCACTTCCAGCGTCACAAGCTCCGTCGCGCATCGGACTTCGGAGCCCGGTCGCGGGCCCTCGCCGAGCTCGGGACGGTGCTCGGCCTCGAACAGCCGCCGCTGCGGATCGAGTGCTATGACATCTCGAACCTGGGCCCGACCGACAAGGTCGGCTCGATGGTCGTCTTCGAGGACGGGCTGCCGAAGCGCTCCGACTACCGGCGCTTCGAGATCAAGGGCGTGAACGGCCAGGACGATCTCGCATCCATGCAGGAGATGCTGACGCGCCGGTTCGCCAGGCTGGGGGCCGAACGGGACGGATCGCCGGGCCGTGCCGACGGGGAGCCCCGGCGCCGTCGCCGGTTCGCGTACCCACCGTCGCTGATCGTCGTCGACGGCGGGCGAGGGCAGCTCTCGGTGGCCACGCGAGCCCTCGCGGACGCCGGACTCCACATCCCGGCCGTGGGTCTGGCCAAGCGGCTCGAGGAGGTCTATTCCCCCGAGCGTCCGGATCCACTCCTGATCCCGCGCGGGTCCGAGGCGCTGTTCGTCCTCCAACACCTGCGCGACGAGGCGCACCGGTTCGCGGTCACGTACCACCGCCAGAAGCGCGCGCGCCGAGCGCTCTCATCGCCGCTGGACGAGGTCCCCGGCATCGGCCCGACCAGGAAGCGCTCGCTGCTTCGGCGGTTCGGCTCGCTCACGCGTCTGCGAGCCGCTACCGTCGAGGAGATCGCCGGCACGCCGGGGATCGGACCCGAGCTGGCGCGTGTCGTGCACGACCGGCTGCACGGACCCGCCGGCGGGGGGTCAGAAGCGCGGGCAGATGAACGAAGGGTGAGCGCGTGATGGCGCAGACGAAGCGGGCGCCGGCCATGGCGGCGGACCAGCCCGCCCATACCCCGGCCACCGGGTTCACGATCGTCACGGGGCTGTCCGGCGCCGGCCGCTCGGAGGCCGCGCGTTCGCTCGAGGACCTGGGCTACTTCGTCGTCGACAACCTCCCCCCGACGCTGCTGCCGAAGATGGCCGAGCTCGCCGAGCGTCCCGGCGGACCGGGCCGACTTGCAGCCGTCGTCGACGCTCGGGGCGGCGTGTTCTTCGGCGAGTTATCGAAGGCTCTCGAGGAGCTCCAGCAGAGGAGCATCCCCTACCGGATCGTATACCTCGAGGCATCCGACGACGATCTGGTGAAGCGGTACGAGGCGACTCGCCGCCGTCACCCGCTCGCGCCGGCCGACCGCGTCGTCGAGGGCATCCGCAAGGAGCGCCTGATGATGGAGAGCCTCCGCGAAGAGGCCGACCTGATCCTCGACACGACCGGTCTCACGCCGCACGACCTCCGCTCGAAGATCCGCGATGCGTTCGCCGACTCGGCGCCCGAGGCAGGGTTGCGGGTCTCGGTGATCTCGTTCGGCTACAAACATGGCACACCGCGGGACGCCGACCTCGTGATCGATTGTCGGTTCCTGCCGAACCCGCACTGGGTGGACGAGCTCCGCCCGCTTCCGGGCACCGACGACCGGGTGAAGACCTACGTGAAGGGGCAGCAGACGTATCGGGAGTTCATGCGGCGCCTCCGGGCGCTGCTGGGCTACATGATCCCTGGGTTCGTCGCCGAGGGGAAGTCGTACCTGACCGTCGCGATCGGCTGCACCGGCGGCCGGCACCGGTCGGTCGTCATCGGCGACGAGCTGGCCGGGTTCTTCCGGGACAAGGGCCTCCCGGTCATCGTCGAGCACCGGGACCTCGATCGCTAGCTCGACGCAGGCCGTTCGACCCGGGACCCTGCGGCGCAGGTCCCGTGCGTGCCGTTCCGGCCTCGCTGGTACCGGACGGGGTCGGCTAGGATGGCCGACAACCCCCGCGCGAGGAGGTCCGCATGAGCCTCAAGGTTGGCATCAACGGATTCGGCCGCATCGGACGCAACTTCTTCCGAGCCGCGAAGCAGGCCGGCAAGGACTGGGACTTCGTCGCCGTCAACGACATCACGGATGCGAAGACGCTGGCGCACCTCCTGAAGTACGACTCTGTCCTGGGGACGTTCGACGCAGACGTCCATCCGTCGGACAATGGGATCGTCGTGAACGGCGACGAGCTGCGCGTGCTCGCCGAGCGCGACCCCGCGAACCTGCCCTGGAAGGAGCTCGGCGCGCAGATCGTTATCGAGTCGACGGGCTTGTTCACCAAGCGCGAGGACGCGGACAAGCACATCGCCGCCGGTGCCGAGAAGGTCATCATCAGCGCGCCCGCGAAGGGCGAGGACGTCACGATGATCCTCGGGGTGAACGACGACGAGTACGATCCCTCGCAGCACAACGTCATCTCGAACGCCTCGTGCACGACGAACTGCGTCGTCCCGATGGCGAAGGTGCTCGACGATGCGTTCGGCATCGACCAGGCCTTCATGACCACGGTCCACGCGTACACGAACGACCAGAACATCCTGGACCTGCCGCACAAGGACCTGCGCCGCGCCCGCGCGGCCGCGATCAACATCATCCCGACCTCGACGGGGGCCGCGAAGTCGACCGGCGTCGTCCTGCCCCACCTGGAGGGGCGGATCGACGGCATCGCGATGCGCGTGCCCGTGCCGGACGGCTCGATCACCGACCTCGTCGCGACCCTGAAGCGTGAGGTCACGGCGGACGAGGTCAACGAGGCGTTCCGCAGGGCCGCGACCGAGGGACCCCTCGCCGGGAAGCTGGTCTACGCCACGGACCCGATCGTATCGAGCGACATCGTCGGCTCGCCCGCTTCGTGCACCTTCGACTCGCTCTCCACGATGACGATCGGCTCCATGGCGAAGGTCCTCGGCTGGTACGACAACGAGTGGGGGTACTCGAACCGCCTGGTCGACATGGTCGACCTGGTCGCGAGCCGGTTGTAGCCTTGAGTCTGCTGACCCTCGACGATCTGGGTGACGCCGCCGGGAGGCGGGCCTTCGTCCGCGTCGACTTCAACGTCCCACTGAAGGATGGGCGCGTCGAGGACGACATGCGGATACGTGCCGCGCTTCCCACGTTGGGGGAGCTGCTCGAAGGCGGCGCCTCGCTCGTGGTCGCGTCGCACCTCGGTCGCCCGAAGGGCAGGGTCGTCGACGAGCTCCGGATGGCGCCGGTCGCGGACCGCCTCTCCGAGCTCCTCGGACGGGACGTCCAGGCAGCCGACGAGGTCGTGGGCGCGGACGTTCAGGCGCTCTGCGCGCATATCGAGCCGGGCGACATCGTCCTGCTCGAGAACCTGCGGTTCGACCCCCGCGAGGAGCAGGACGACCCGGGGTTCGCCGTCGAGCTCGGCGAGCTCGCGGACGCCTACGTCGACGATGCGTTCGGAGCGGTGCACCGAGCACACGCCTCCGTGTCGGCTCTGCCGCAACGGTTCCGCGAGACCGACCGGCCGATCGCCGCCGGCCGTCTCCTCCAGCGCGAGGTCGAGGCGCTCTCGCCGCTGCTCGGCGAGCCGGCCCGCCCGTACGTGGCCGTCCTCGGCGGCGCGAAGGTATCGGACAAGCTGTCGACGATCGGTGCGCTCGTCGAGAAGGTGGACGCGCTCCTGATCGGCGGCGCGATGGCGTTCACGTTCATCGCCGCCGAGGGGGGCCGGGTCGGCGACAGCCTCGTCGAGCCCGACCGGCTCCAGGACGTGCGGGCGGCGAAGCGACGTGCGGAGGAACGCGGCGTCGTGATCCAGCTCCCGGAGGACGTCGTGGCCGCGCCGGAGATCTCGCTCGACGCGAAGCGCTCGACCGTCCCGGCGACCGAGATCCCGAACGGACAGAGGGGTCTGGACATCGGCCCGCGGACCGTTGAGGAGTTCGCCCGGACGATCGCCGACGCGAAGACGATCCTGTGGAACGGCCCGATGGGCGTTTTCGAGCTCGAGCCCTTCTCGGCCGGCACCCGCGGCGTCGCCACGGCGATCGCGGGAGCGTCCGCCTACAAGGTCGCCGGCGGAGGGGACAGCCTGCTCGCGATCGATCGGTTCGGGCTGCAGGACGGTTTCGATCACCTGTCCACCGGCGGCGGCGCGAGTCTCGAGTTCATCGAGGGCCGTGAGCTGCCTGGCATCGTGGTCCTCGAGGAGGAAGCCTGATGGCGCGCCGTCCGATCGTGGCCGCCAACTGGAAGATGCACAAGACGCATCTTGAGGCGATCCGTGACGTCCAGAAGCTCTCCTACCTCCTCGACAGGGACGACGCCGAACGCGTGGAGGTGGTGATCTGTCCCGCGTTCACGTCGCTCCGTCCGGTGCAGACGCTGATCGAGAGCGACCGCCTGGCCTTCGGGCTCGGCGCGCAGAACGTCCACTGGCAGGACAAGGGGGCGTACACGGGCGAGGTCTCACCGCCGATGCTGCAGGCGCTGAGGTGCGCGTACGTGATCGTCGGCCACTCGGAACGTCGGCAGCTGTTCGGCGAGACCGACGAGACCGTCAACAAGAAGGTGCGCGCCGTCCTCGCCCACGGCATGACGCCGATCCTGTGCGTCGGCGAGTCGCTCGAGGAGCGCGACCTCGGCAACACGTTCGACAAGGTGATGGGACAGCTCCGCCGCGCGACGCAGAACGTCGCGGCGGACGACGCCGCCAGGCTCGTCGTGGCGTACGAGCCGATCTGGGCGATCGGCACGGGGCGGAACGCCGAGCCGGCGGACGCCGGCGAGGTGATCGGCGCGATCCGCGGCACGCTCGCCGAGATCTACTCGAAGGAGCTAGCGGATGGCATCCGCGTGCAGTACGGCGGCAGCGTGAAGGCGGGCAACATCCGCGACTTCATGGCCCATCCCGATATCGACGGCGCGCTCGTGGGCGGGGCGAGCCTGGACCCCGAGGAGTTCGCGCTCATCGTGAAGTACCGGTAGTCGCCCGCGAGGAGGCGCGCCGTGGACCGGATCCTGTACGTCTGTCTAGACGGGCTCGGCGACGACCCGATCCCGTCGCTCGGTGATCGCACCCCGCTCGAGGCCGCGGCGACGCCGAACCTCGACCGCCTGGCGCGGTCCGGCCGCACCGGGACGGTGGTCACCGTCGGTGAGGGGATCGCGCCCGAATCGGACATCGCCGTGTTCGCGATCCTCGGGTACGACCCGCGCGCCGAGCATCCCGGGCGAGGCGTGGTGGAGGCCGTCGGCGTCGGGATGGACTTCCGCGACGGCGACCTCGCGCACCGGGTGAACTTCGCGACCGCCGAGTGGCCCAGGATCGTCGACCGTCGGGTCGGCCGGGACCTGTCCTCCGAGGAGGCGCGTGCGCTCGCGTCGGAGGTGAACGAGCAGCTGCGGCTGCCGGAGGCCACCTTCGAGCTCCGCGCGACCGTCGAGCATCGTGGGGCGCTCGTGATCCGCTCGAACGAAGGCCCCCTATCCGCGGAGATCACCAATACCGACCCCGCGTACGCGAAGCAGGGCACGCTCGGCGTCGCGCTCGAGACCTTCACCCCCGAGGTCGCACGGTCCGAGCCCCTCGAGGACACCGACGCGGCCCGCCACGCCGCGGACCTGACGAACGCGTTCGTCGAGGGGTCGGCGAAGATCCTCGATGCGTCGGAGATCAACGCCGGGCGCCGGGCCGCCGGCAAGCTCCCCGGCAACCTGATCCTGACGCGCGACGCGGGCGACCACCGACCGCGGCTCCAGACGATCGACGAGCGTACCGGCGTTCGATGGGGGTGCTTCGTCGAGATGCCGGTGGAACGCGGGATCGCGATCCTCCTGGGGATGGAGCCCGTGGACGCGCCGCGCCTGGCCGACGAGGCCGCGTACACGCGGTGGGCGGAGCTCGCCGCCGAGGCGCTCGAGCGGTTCGACGCGGTCTACGCCCACATCAAGGGGCCGGACGTGCCGGCGCATGACGGTCGTGCCGAGGACAAGCGAGACGTGATCGAGCTGATCGATCGCGCGTTCTTCGGCGAGGTCCTGGGCCGGCTCGATCTCGGCCGTACCGTCGTGGTCGTCACAGCCGACCACTCCACCTCGTGCGTCCGCAAGGCGCACACGGCCGACCCCGTGCCCCTCGTGGTGAGCGGCGGATCGGTCGAGCCGGACGGGAGCGAGGCCTTCGGGGAGCGCGCGTGTGCGCGTGGATCGATCGGCCGCATCCGTGGCGTGGACATCGTGCCGCTCGCCGTCTCGGCCGCTCGCCGCTGACCCCATCCCCTGCGGGTCGCTTGAGGGGAGCGAGCGATCCCGGGGATAGGATTGCGCGGTGTCGAGGCGGCCAGGCGTCACATGGTCGTTCGTGATGCTGGTCCTCCTCACGGTGATGTGCGCCTGTACCCCCGGCGGCGGTGAGACGCCGCGACCGACCGGCGGGACCGGAGTGCCTCGGGGGGGTGTCCTCGAGCTCGGTCTCCTGACGGATCTCCCGTACCGGCTCGATCCGGCCCGGGGATGGAGCCCGGCCTCGTTCGAGCTGTTCCGTTGCTGCCTCCTGAGGACGCTGCTGTCTCCGGACGTCGGCGCCGTGGCGGAGGGCGGGATCGACCTGAGGGCCGACCTCGCAACCGATCTCCCGCGGGTCTCCGCCGACGGGCTCACCTACGTCTTCGAGCTGAAGCAGGGCGTCACCTACTCGCCGCCGCTCGACGACGTCGAGGTCACGGCGCAGGACTTCGTCCGTGCGCTCCAACGGCTCTCGGACCCCCGGGTCGCCGCCCCGTACGCCTTCTACTTCTCGGAGACCGGGGGGCTCGGCGGGATCGTCGGGTTCGATGCCGCCGACGGCGGGCCGATCG
>DATHSY010000194.1:0-3933 GCA_035463715.1 Actinomycetota bacterium
GGGGCGGCCCCAACGGCTGGCTCCGTCGAGGACGCCGTCGACGACGCTCGATCGCTCGTCGAACGCGGCATGCGCAAGCGCGAGGCCGCGGCCGAGGTCGCCAAGCGCCACGGCGTGTCGGCGAACGAGGTCTATCGGGCGCTCGTGGGGTAGGTCCCGGGTACGATTGCCGTCCCATGGGCCGAGACGTCTTCTACATCACGACGCCGATCTACTACCCGAACGACGTGCCGCACATCGGGCACGCGTATGACGCCGTCGCCACCGACATCGTCGCCCGGTTCCACAGGCTCCGCGGCGAGGAGGTCTTCCACCTCACCGGGACCGACGAGCACGGCCTGAAGCTCCAGCGCGCGGCCGAGGCGGCCGGCAAGGATCCGCAGACGTGGGTCGACGAGATGGAGCCCCGGTGGAAGGAGGTCTGGGCCCGGCTCGACATCGGCTACGACGGCTACATCCGGACCACCGAACCTCGGCACGAGGAGGCCGTGCGCACGCTCCTTGAGGCCGTCCGCGACAACGGACGGGACGACATCTACCTCGGCCACTACGAGGGCCTGTACTGCGTGTCGTGCGAGGCCTATTACACCGAGGACGAGCTCGTCGACGGGATGTGCCCGATCCACGGCCGGCCCGTCGAGCTGATGCGCGAGGAGAACTACTTCTTCCGCCTCTCGGCGTACCAGGACCGCCTCCTCGAACACTACGAGCGCCATCCCGAGGCCGTCGAGCCGGAGGCGCGTCGCAACGAGGTGCTCTCGGTGGTCAAGGGCGGGCTCCAAGACTTCTCGATCAGCCGGATGTCCTTCCGGTGGGGCGTGCCGCTGCCGTGGGACGAGGGTCACGTCACGTACGTCTGGTTCGACGCGCTGACGAACTACCTCACGGCCGCGGGCTACGGCTCGGATGGGGAATGGTTCGCGAGGATGTGGCCCGCCGACATCCACATGATCGGCAAGGACATCCTCCGCTTCCATGCGATCTACTGGCCCGCGATGCTGATGGCCGGCGGCGTCGAGCCGCCGCGGCAGGTCTGGGCCCACGGGTTCCTGACCGTCGGCGGCCAGAAGATGTCGAAGACGAACGCGACGGGGATCCACCCGTTCGAGCTCCTGGACCACTTCGGCGTGGATTCGTACCGGTACTACTTCATGCGCGAGATCCAGTTCGGGCAGGACGGGAACTTCTCCTGGGAGTCGATGGTCGAGCGCCACAACGCCGACCTCGCGAACGGGCTTGGGAACCTCGCGAGCCGGGTCCTCGCGATGATCGGCTCCTACTTCGACGGGGTCGTCCCCGAGCCGACGGTTGACGGCGCCCAGGGCGACCTCCCGGCGGTCGTGGCGGATGTCGCCCGGCGGTTCGACGATCACCTGTCGCGGGTCGAGCTGACGCAGGGCGTCGCGGCGGTCTGGGACCTGATCGGCCGGGCGAACCAGTACCTGGTCGAGAAGGAGCCGTGGAAGGCCGCCAAGGATCCGGCTCGACGGGATGAGGTCGCGTCCGTCCTCTACGCGGCGGCCGAGACGCTTCGGGCCGTCGCGATCCTGATCTCTCCGGTGATGCCGAGCGCCGCCGCCCGGCTGTGGGAGCAGCTCGGCATCGAGGCGCCGCTCGCCGATCAGCGGCTCTCGCAGGCGGCAGTGTGGGGCGGGCTGCGCCCGGGTACGAGCACGACGAAGGGCGAGTCGTTGTTCCCGCGGCTCGAGTCCTGAGTGAGGGTCGTCGGCGTTGCGTTTCACGTGAGACCCACCCCCTCGACTCCGGCTTCATACCGATGACGCGCCGCTCTCCCGCTCCGCGCCGAGCGCGCGCTCGCGCATCGACCGCAGGTCGAGAGCGGCTATCGTGGCCAAGCGATGAGCGACCACAACCCTGAAGAATCGGTGCAGACTCGCGCGGTCGACACGCACTGCCACCTCTTCCTGCTCGAAGACGAAGCCACGGCGGCCGTCGATCGGGCGCGCGGGGTGGGTGTGGATATCCTCGTGTGCGCGGGGATCGACCCGGAGTCGAGCCGGCGCTCGGTGGAGTTCGCCGAGTCGATGCGGGGGGTGTTCGCGACGGCCGGGATGCACCCCCACACCGCGTCCGGGTTCGACGCGGAGGCGGGCGCCGTCATCGAGGAGCTCCTGTCGAACCCGCTCGTCGTCGCGGTGGGCGAGTGCGGGCTCGACTACTTCCGGATGAGGTCGCCGGCGGAGGACCAGCAGCGCGTGTTCCGGGCCCACGTTGCTTTGAGCCTTGAGTCAGGGACTCCACTCGTGGTTCACACCCGGGACGCGTGGGCGGACATCCTTCGACTGTTGGATGAGGGATCGGCGGAGCGCGTCGTTTTCCACTGTTTCAGCGGGGATGTGGATATCGCGACGGAATGCGCGGCGCGCGGCTACTTCCTGTCGTTCGCGACCAACGTGACGTATCCGAAGAACGACGCGCTCCGCGCGGCGTCCGCGGCGGTGCCCCTCGACCGGATCCTCGTCGAGACCGACAGCCCGTTCCTCGCGCCACAGCGGATCCGCGGACGCGACAACGAGCCGGCGAACGTCCTCGACGCGATCGATGCGATCGCGAACGCGCGCGGAGCGCCGTTCGAGCTCGTTCGCGACGCGACGGCTGCGAACGCGAGGGCCGCGTTCCCCCGTCTCCGGTAGCCCAGAAACGCCTCCGGATGCCCCGAACGGCCGTTCGGCCTGAAGCTTGCAGTAGGGGTTGAGGGTTTGGTACCGTCCCCCCGTGCGCTTGGAGGCTTCGGTCCGGCATCGCCGTTTCGGCTCCGAAGCCTTCCTCTAGATAGGGGAGAGGAAGGATGCGGGTTCGTCCGACCCGGCTGCGTCGTCTGCGCATCCGGAAGGCGATCGGCAACGCGACCCTTGCCACTGCCATCCTGGCGGTCGGCGGGCTCTACCTCAGCGCGCAGAAGACCATCACGCTCGTCGTCGACGGCTCGCCCGAGTCGATCACGACCCTCAGCGTGAACGTCGAGGGGCTGCTCGATTCGACCGGGCTGGTTCTCGACGGAGGAGACCTCGTGGAGCCCCCGCCGTCGACGCGGCTCGCCGACGGCATGACCGTGGTCGTGGACACCAGCCCCCTCACGATCGCGGCCTCGCTGGCTCCCGAAGATGTGGGGGTCTGGGTGGTGGATCGGAACGACGGGGCGCCCCTCGGGGTCGCCCTGCGTCCCCTCGGAGCGCTCGCTCACGCGGGCACGGCGGTCGGGGAAACCCGGGCCGTGGACGCGAGGGTCGTCGTGCGGGGGAAGGTGCACGATGTGTTCACCAACGCGTCGACGGTTCGGGAACTCCTCTCGGCCATGGGGATCGAACCCGACCGTAGCGACCGCGTCGATCCATCACCCATGACCCCCCTCCAACCCGGCAGCACCGTCACGTTCGTCGACATCCAGATCAAGACCACGGAGATCACCAAGGCCATCCCGTACACCTCGATCACGTCGTACTCGGACGAGCTGCTTCCGGGGGAGAACCGACTCGCACACGCGGGCGCCAACGGCGAGCTGCTCGAGGTCTACCGAGTGAAGATCGTCGATGGGAAGGTCGTCGCGAAGGTGTTGCTGCGGCGGCAGGTGCTCGCCGAGGCGGTGCCGCGGCAGCTGCTGATCGGCCGGAGCACGCCCGACCACGGGACGCAGACCGGTGAGGCGAGCTGGTACTCGTTCGCGCCGGGAAGCGGCTTCACCGCGGCGCACCCGTGGCTGCCGTTCGGTACGGTGGTCCAGGTGACCAACCTCGCCACCGGCGAGTCGATCGAGGTGACGATCAACGACCGAGGCCCCTTCGGCGGACGCGTCATCGACCTCTCCGACGAAGCCTTCGCCGCCATCGCCCCGCTCGGGGCCGGCGTCATCGACGTCCGGCTCGTCTGGTAGCGGCAGCGGCTCGCCGCCGGAGCCGACCGTCCTCGGCCGGA
>DATHSY010000195.1:0-1508 GCA_035463715.1 Actinomycetota bacterium
ATCACGTCCTTGCTGCGCGGGCCCTGGAGCTGCAGCGGCGACACATCGGGCTCGCGGATCTGGACGTCCAGGCCCGCGAACGCCTGCACGCCCTTCGCGTACAGCAGCGCGTCCGAGTCGGCGAGCGAGAGCCAGAAGTGGTCCTCGCCCAGGCGCAGCAGGATCGGATCGTTCACGATGCCACCGTCGGGCGCGATCAGCGGCGCGTACTTGCACTGCATCACGTCGCACGTCGACAGGTCACGGCACGTCAGGAGCTGCGTGAACGCCGCTGCGTCGGGACCGGTGATCTCCAGCTGGCGCTCGACGGCGACGTCCCAGAGCGTCACCTTCTCGAGGAGGTGCCGGTACTCCTTCTCGTCGTCGTCGTAGAGCGTCGGGATCAGCATGTGGTTGTACAGGTCCCAGCTGGTGCACCCGGCCTCGACCGTGCGCTGCCAGTACGGCGACTTGCGGTACCACGAGGCCACGTAGAACGTGAACGAGTAGGGCTCCTTCATTCAGCTCCTTCCCCGCCGGCGCTTGCGGTCGCGCCTGATCTCTCGGATGCAGTTGTAGGCCGGGATGCCACAGACGCCGCCGCCCGCGTGGGTCGCGCTCGAGCACTGATAGAGCCCGGCGATCGGCGTCCGGTAGTCCGCGTAGCCCGGCACCGGTCGCATGTGGAACAGCTGATCCGCGGACAGCTCGGCGTGGAAGATGTTGCCGCCGATCAGGCCCCAGCCCTGCTCCATCTCGAACGGCCCGATCACCTGCCGCGCGACGATCGACGCCTTGAACCCGGGCGCGACGCGCTCGTACTCGTCCACGACCCGGTCGGCGTACGCCTCGAGCTCGTCGGGGTGCGGCTCGTCGCTCCACGTGTGCGGCACCCACTGGGTGAACAGCGAGACGACGTGCGCGCCCTCGGGCGCGAGCGAGGGGTCGAGCGTCGTCGGGATCACGCCGTCGCTGAATGGCCGGGTCGCGGCAACGCCGTGCCGGGCCTCCTCGAACGCGGTCTCGAGGTAGTCGACCGAGTGCGCGATCTCGAAGCCACCGCTGTAATCGGTCCACTCGGGCATCCCGGCCAGCTTCGGGAGCCTCGACACCGCGAGGTTGATCTTCACGACGCCGGACCGGGACGACAGCAACTCGACGTCGCGCACGAAGTCTCCGGGCAGGTCGCCGGGCGCGATCTGCCGCAGGAAGGTGATCTTGGGGTGGCAGGCCGTGATGACGATCGGCGCCGACAGCTCCTCTCCACCAGCGAGCGCCACCCCGACGGCCCGGCCGTCGCGGATCAGCACCCGCTCGACCCCGGCGTTCGTCCGGATCTCGGCACCGCTCGCCCGCGCCGACGACTCGATCGCGGCCGCGACGGCGCCCATGCCGCCTTCGGGCACGCCCCACGAGCCGAGCGTGCCGTCACCGACGTCCCCGATCGAGTGGTGCGCCATGACGTAGCCGGTGCCCGGCTCGTACGGTCCCGCCCACGTCCCGATCAGCCCGTTGATCGCCATGACGGC
>DATHSY010000196.1:0-5628 GCA_035463715.1 Actinomycetota bacterium
AGATCCCGCACGCGGCCGGCATCGCGTACGCGATGAAGCTGCGGGGCGAGGACTCGGTCGCCGCGTGCTGGTTCGGCGAGGGAGCGACGAGCGAGGGCGACTGGCACGAGGGGCTCAATTTCGCGGGGATCCACAGACTGCCGGTCGTCTACATCTGCGAGAACAACCACTACGCGATCTCGGTCGCGCAGAAGCAGCAGATGGCCGTCGACAACGTCGCCGATCGGGCGGCCGGCTACGGGTTCCCCGGCGTGATCGTCGACGGCAACGACGTGCTCGCGAGCTACGCGGCGATGAAGGAGGCGGTGGAGCGCGCTCGTGCCGGTGAGGGACCTACGCTGATCGAGGCCAAGACGTACCGGTTCTTCCCCCACACGTCGGACGACGACGACCGCACATACCGCAGCCGCGAGGAGGTCGAAAAGGCCAAGCACAACGACCCGTTGATCCGGTTCGCGGCATACCTGAAGGAACACGGCGTCGTCGACGACGCGGCGATCGACGGCGTCCAGGCCGAGGTCAAGGCCGAGGTGGATGCCCAGATCGACCAGGCGTGGAACGCGCCAGACCCCGACCCGTCGTCGCTCGGCCGCTACGTGTTCGCCGAGGAGGACGGCACCGCGTGACCGAGAAGAACGTCGTCACCGCGATCCACGACGCCCTCCACGATGAGATGGCCGCCGACGAGAGGATCGTCGTGCTCGGCGAGGACATCGCCGTGCGCGGGGGTGTCTTCCGGATCACGCAGGGGTTCCTCGACGAGTTCGGCGAGCAGCGCGTGATCGACGCACCGCTCGCCGAGTCGGGGATCGTGGGCGTCGCGCTCGGGATGGCGCTGCACGGCCTGATCCCCGTCGCCGAGATCGAGTTCGCGGACTTCATCCATCCGGCCTTCGACCAGATCGTGTCCGAGGTCGCGCGGATGCGCTACCGGACCAACGACGACTTCGGCCTGCCGATGGTCATCCGCGTCCCGTGGGGCGGTGGGGTCCACGGGGCGCTGTACCACTCGCAGTCGATCGAGGCGTTCTACGGCCACGTGCCCGGTCTGAAGGTCGTGACGCCGTCGACGCCCTACGACGCGGCGGGGCTGCTGCGTGCCGCGATCCGCGACCCCGACCCCGTGATCTACCTGGAGCACAAGAAGACGTACCGGCTGATCAAGGGCGACGTCCCCAACGAGCCGTTCACCGTGCCGATCGGGAAGGCCGACATCAAGCGCGAGGGGGACGATCTGACCGTGATCGCGTACGGCCTGATGCTGCATCAGTGCCTGGAGGCGGCGGCGCGGCTCCAGCAGGAGGCCGGGATGAGCGCCGAGGTCGTCGACGTGCGGACGATCGCTCCGCTCGACAAGCAGACGATCCTTCGGAGCGTGCGCAAGACCGGCAAGGCGATGGTGGTGTACGAGGACAACCGGACCTACGGCGCCGGGGCGGAGATCGTCGCGACGATCGCGGAGGACGCGATGTTCGACCTCGATGGTCCGCTCGTGCGGATCGGCGGCCCGGACGTCCCGGCGATGGGGTTCGCGGCCGGGCTCGAACACGCGTTCATGCCGGATACGGAGCAGATCTACGCGCGGATGCTCGAGCTCGCCAGGTTCTGACGCACCGGGTCCGGCCAGGGGTCGGACTAGACTGGAACGGATGCAGGTCCGCGACCACAACCCGCACAGGCGTCGGCTGTACCTGCCGATCGTCTCGACCACGTCCGGTGAGGCGCCAGCCGCCGAACGCAAGCCACCCTGGCTCAAGGTGAAGCTCCCGCAGGGTCCGAACTACCGCGAGCTGAAACACCTGATGCGCGAGCGCTCGCTCCACACCGTCTGTGAGGAGGCGTCGTGCCCGAACATCGGCGAGTGTTGGGAGGACCGGGAGGCCACGTTCCTGATCCTCGGGGACCGGTGCACGCGCCGCTGCGGGTTCTGCGACGTGATGACGGCCAAGCCCGACGCCGTCGACGAGGACGAGCCGGCGCGGATCGCGGACGCCGTCAGCCGGATGGGGCTCCGATTCGTCGTGATCACGGGCGTGGCGCGTGACGATCTTCCCGACGGCGGCGCGCGGATCTGGGCGTCGACCATCCGGGCCGTCCGCGAGGCCGTGCCGGGGTGCGGCATCGAGGTGCTCCCGTCCGATCTTAAGGGCGGCGAACTGGACATCGCGACGGTTCTCGACGCCGGCCCGGAGGTGTTCGCGCACAACCTGGAGACGGTCCGTCGGCTGCATGCGAGGATCCGCCCCGCGTTCGGCTACGACCGGTCGCTCGAGGTCCTGCGGATCGCGAAGCGCGTTCGCCCGGGACAGGTGACCAAGTCGAACCTGATCCTCGGGATGGGCGAACGCCCCGACGAGATCCCGCATGCGCTGGCGGACCTCGCCGCCGCGGGATGCGACATCGTCACGATCGGCCAGTACCTTCGGCCATCGTCGTTCCACCTCCCGGTGGACCGATGGGTCTCGCCCGACGAGTTCGGGAGGTGGAGGACGGAAGGTGAGGCGCTCGGCATCTCGCACGTCGAGGCGGGGCCGCTCGTGCGGAGCTCGTACCGTGCCGGCAAGCAGTTCCGCCGCGCGCTCGCCGCGGCGTCCGTGGCCTGACGCCTAGCCCTGACGCTTAGTCCAGGGCGATCTCGATGTCGCCGTTGCCGCTCACGCGAGCCGACTCGACCAGACCGATCAGCGTCCCGTGCGGGTCGCGGAACCGGGCGAGCACGACCGGCCCACCCTCGGTCCGCGGGGTGACGACCTTGCCGCCGTGGTTCTCGATCGCGAGGAGCGAGGCATCGATATCCGGGACCTCGACGTAGACCGTGACCCCGGGCCCCTCCTCGTCGGAGCTGCCGATCCCTCCACCGATACCCGCAGGCGATCTCGTATCGGTGAGCGCGAACGTCCGCTCCGCGTCGGGATGCACGACCCAGCCGAACACGTCGTGGTAGAACGCCCACAGCTCCTCGGGGTGCTCTGAACGGATGTCGAAGTGCACGACGGGGTCGCCCATGCTCGCCTCCGGGTCGGCTCTGCCGCAACGATAGCGGGGACGCTGGCGTTGCGGGTCGGCCGTTCGGCCCGCGTCGCGGGAGCCGACAGGAACACCGACGGGTGGGTGGAGGAGCCGGCCTGTAAGCCGGATCCTGTCCCAGCCCTCGCGGGCCGGTGGCGACCATCTCTCTGAGCCCCTCGCGGGACCCCGGGAGCGCCCCGGTACCTCGGGCGCCCCTCGTGCGGCCTACCCGGGAGCATCTGGACGGGCCGTCCTCGACGACCGGGGGGCAATCGACTAGATGCTCCCCGACCCCCGCTCCCTTACTTGGCCTTGCTCCGGGTGGGGCTTGCCGAGCCGGACCGGTCACCCGGTCCGCTGGTGAGCTCTTACCTCACCGTTTCACCCTTACCGCCCGAGGGCGGCGGTCTGCTCTCTGTGGCGCTTTCCGCGGGTCACCCCGCCTGGGCGTTACCCAGCACCCTGCCCTATGGAGTCCGGACTTTCCTCGACCGACCCGAAGGTCGACCGCGGCCGCCCGGCCGGCTCCTCCATCATGAAGTCTACCGGGCCTGCTCGGCGAGCCACGCGTCCACCCCGACGTTGGCGAGACGGTCGGCCTCGGTGTTCAGCTCCCTCGGCACGTGCTCGAACCTGACCGAGGTGAACTCCGACACGATGGCGATCGCCTCGGCGTGGAGCCGCCTGAGGTGCTCGTTCCGGACCTTGTACCGGCCGACCATCTGCTCGATCAGGAGGCGGCTATCCGAGCGGAGCAGGACGATCTGGGCGCCCAGGTCCCTCGCCAGTCGAAGGCCCTCGATCGCAGCGGTGTACTCGGCCACGTTGTTCGTCGCGACGCCGATGCCGCGGGCGATCTCGGCGACCGTCCGCCCGTCGGGGTCCGTGATGTGGACGCCGATCCCGGCCGGCCCCGGGTTGCCCCGAGCGGCGCCGTCGCAGGCGACGATCAGGCGAAGATCACGATCCGCCGGCAGTACTCGCACCGCCTGATGCCGTCGGTCTTCCTGAGCCGGTCGAGCTCCATCGCGGAAAGCTTCTCGTGGCAGGCCTGGCAGACGCCGTCCACGATCGCGGCCGCGCCGACGCCCTTCTTCTGGGCCCGGAGCTCCTCGTACAACTCGAGCAGCTCGTCGTCGATCTCCGGGACGAGCCCGGCGCGGGCAGCGCGTCGCTCCTCGAGCTCGTTGCCGATCCGTTCGAGCTCGCGCATCGAGTCGCCGGCGACCTCCTCGACTCGCGCGCGAGCCTCTGCGGTCTCCTTGTCGGCGACGGCGATCCGCGAATCCAGGTCCTCGCGCCGTTCCATCATCTCGAGCAGCTCGTCCTCGGCGCGAGAGCGACGCTCGTTGATGTTCGCGATCTCGTGCTGGAGCGCCTCGAGTTCCTTCACGTTGGCGATGCTCCCGTCGTACAGCCGCTTCTGCTCTGCGTCCGCCTTCTGCGTCATCGAGTCGATGTCGTGCTCGAAGCGCCGCTGGTCCCGTGAGATCGCGTCCACCGCCAGGCGCAGCTCGCCGAGCCGGCCCTCGGCCTCCTCCATCGTCGACCGGGCGACACGCACCTCCTCGCCGCCTTCGAGCTGGTACCTGCGGGCCTCGAGCCGGTCGATCGCGGAGTCGATCTCCTGGAGCTCGAGCAGTCGGTCCATCCCTCGCACGCGGGGAAGGGTAACGGACGCGCCTCGGTAGGTCAGACGACGAGCCTGAGCTGCTCGCCGCCGTCGTCCTTCGGACGCCACGGCGCCGTCCATCGCTCGGGCTGCTGGGGGCGAGGCCGGACGCCCCCGAGCGCGCGGACGAGCTTGGCCACGGTGGCGCCCAGCGCCTTGCGTTGCTCGGACGGACCGTACGGCTTGGTGTACATCTGCAGGTACCGCTCGACGAGGTCCGGGTGCTGCTCCTCGAGCCACGGCAGGAACTCCTCGCGGACACCGGGGCGCAGGTGAAGCAGGATCGGCGTCACGTGTGTGGCGCCCGCGTCGATCGCCGCCTGGACGACCTGCCGGAGCTGCCTCGGCTGATCCGTGATGCCGGGCAGGATCGGCGCCATCAGCACGCCGCACGGGATCCCGGCCTCGTTCAGCGTCTTCACCGCCTCGATCCGCTTGCGCGGATGCGGCGTCCCGGGCTCGCTCTGGCGCCACGCGTCCTCGTCGAGCGTGCCGATCGAGAACGCGGTGCCCACGTCGGTGACTCGGGACGCGTCCACGAGCAGGTCGAGGTCGCGCAGGATCAGCGTCCCCTTCGTGAGGATCGAGAACGGGTTCCGGTAGTCGGTCAGCGCGCGGATGATGCCCGGCATCAGCCGGTACCGGCCCTCGGCTCGCTGGTACGGATCGGTGTTGGTTCCCATCGCGATGTGTTCGCCCTTCCATCGCTTGGCGGCGAGCTCGCGCCGGAGCACATCCGGCGCGTTCACCTTCACGACGATCTTCGTCTCGAAATCCCGCCCCGCGTTCATGTCGAGGTAGGTGTGCGTCGGCCTCGCGAAGCAGAATACGCACGCATGACTGCATCCTCGGTACGGGTTGATGCTCCAGTCGAACGGGACCATCCGGCCGGGGACGCGGTTGATGATCGACTTCGCCTCGACCTCGATGAACTCGATCCCGCGGAA
>DATHSY010000197.1:0-4734 GCA_035463715.1 Actinomycetota bacterium
TTCAGATCGGCGTTCTCGACGATCTCCCACCCGAACGCCCAGGGCACCAGGATCAGGTGGCCGGAGCTGGAGACCGGCGCGAACTCGGTGGCACCCTGGATCAGGCCGAGCACGATCGCCTGCAGGATCGACAGTCGGGGGCTCCCTCCGCCGCAACGGCCGTCGGACCCCGACGGCGGGCGCAATCGTACCCAGGCGCCACCGGCCCCACCGGCCGGATCAGGCCACGGGGGCGATGGTGACGGCTAGGGTCGCGAACGTCCCCGCGTACGCGAGCCGCTCCGCGTCCTCCGGCGTCACGACGACCACGAGCGAGGCGGACGTCGCCGGGACACCTGCCAGTCCCGCCGACGGCGCCTCGCCGAGCACCCCGAGCACCTCCACGCCCGAGACGACGGTCTCGGTGTGCGGCTGGCGTCCGCCGAACGTCGCCAGGACATCGACCGCGTCACCCGCGGCGACCGCGCCGTCCGGTACGGTCGCGGTGAGGGGGTAGGCGCGTAGCCCTGGCGGGACGAGCGCCGCAACCGACCCGACGCCCGCGGCCGCCAGACGGGTCCGCGTGATCGCCTCGCCGACAGCGACATCGGCGGTCAACGCTCGCCCGAGGACGTCGTCGATGGACCCGAACGACCCAGGCTGCGCGAACCTGGACGGGATCTGGTCGACGCGGAGATGGTCGGGGGCCAGGGCCGTCCCGCGTGGGACCTCGCGGTCCGCGACGACGACCTGGACGAGGGAGCCGAGCGCGGGTCTCAGCCGTTCGAGCCGCTCCTGGTAGCCCCGGACGATCAGGAACGCGACGGCGCCGCTCGCGACGGCGAGCAGCACGAGCACCTTGGACGTGGTGGACCATCGACGCAGCAGCACCCCGCGAACGGTAGGCGAGCGGGTCTCGCCTCGCCGTGACGCGCGTCACACCGACCGCGGGCGCTTCTCGACGAGGGGCAGGATGCGGACGCGGAACTCCTCGAGCGCCTCGCGGCCCACGATCGTCGAGGCGGACTCGCGGAGCCGGTCGCCGAGCTGCTTCGGATCGTCGGTCGTCCGGATCCGCATCTCGACGGTGACAAGGACGGGGTCGGACATGTGGCCGATGGTACCCGCGGCCCGGCGGTCGGAACCGGCGCTACGGGACCTGCGTGCGAGCGCCCGAGAGCGCGGTCGAACAGGGGCATCCGCGCTCGCTCGGCAGCGCCGGGATGATCTCGAACAGCAGCCCCCGTAGGCGCTCGTTGTTCTCGGCGAAGACGCGAACGACCTCCTCGTGCGTCACGGGCGGAACGTCCTCGACGCCGACGTCGTAGTCGGTGATCAGTGAGATGTTGGCGTAACAGATCTCGAGCTCGCGTGCCAGGACGGCCTCGGGGTACTGGGTCATGTTGACGACCTCCCACCCCGCGCCTTTGAACCACGTGGATTCCGCCCGCGTGGAGAATCGCGGACCCTCGATCACGACCACCGTGCCGCGCTCGTGGAGCGGGATGCCGAGCTTCCGTCCCTTCTCGATCGCGACGTCGCGCATCACCGAGCAGTACGGGTCGGCGAACGAGATGTGCGTGGTCAGGGGGCCGTCGTAGAACGTGTTCGGGCGATCGTTCGTCCTGTCGACCAGCTGATCGCAGATCACGAAGTCCCCGGGCTTGACGTGTGGTTGGAGCGAGCCGCACGCGTTCGGGCCCAGGATGCGCTCGACGCCGAGCTCCTTCATCGCCCAGGCGTTCGCTTGGTACGGCACGCGGTGCGGTGGGAACTGGTGCTTGAGCCCGTGGCGTGGGATGAATGCGACCCGCCGGCCGCCGATCTCGCCGACGACGGGCGGGGCCGATGGCTGACCGTACGGCGTCTCGACGTCCACCGTCTCGGTGGACTCGAGGAACGAGTAGAAGCCCGACCCACCGAAGACGCCGATCTCGGCCCTGGTCAGGACGCCTTCTCCCCGCTCGTCGAGTGCGGCGAGGGTGCCGACCCGGTGTCCGACGACGACGAAGGAGACGATGCGGAGGACCCCTCCTTGCCACCGCCGTCCTTGCCCTCCTTGCCACCGCCCTCTTTGCCCTCTTTGCCGCCGCTCTCTTTGCCGCCGCCGTCCTTGCCACCGCTGCTGCTCGTCTTCGGCTTCGTGCGGCTGTCGGTCGCGTAGAAGCCCGAGCCCTTGAAGACGATCCCTACCGGGTGGAAGACCTTGCGCAGCGGCCCGCCGCAGACGCCGCACTCGGTGAGCGACGGTTCCGACAGACGCTGGAACACCTCGACGTGCTGTCCGCACTTCGTGCAGGCGTACTCGTAGGTGGGCATCGCGCGGATTCTACGTGAGACCACCGCGAGGCCCGCTGCGTTTCCGTCGTCGGTGGAGCGGGAAATCAGCCCAGGACCCGGCGACGGCTGCGCAGGCCGGGAGGGGGCGCAAGGGTGGCAACTGGAGCGAGCACACGAACGCGGGGTACACTGCCGTCCCCTCGCAGGGGAGCCCAGCCATGCCAGCCATGAAGGTCAAGAAGGCCGTCATCCCTGCAGCCGGTCTCGGGACCCGGTTCCTCCCCGCGACAAAGGCGCAGCCGAAGGAGATGCTGCCCATCGTCGACAAGCCCGCGATCCAGTACGTCGTCGAGGAGGCGTGCCGCGTCGGCGTCACCGACATCCTGATCGTCACGGGCCGCGGCAAACGTTCGATCGAGGATCACTTCGACCGCTCGATCGAGCTCGAGCACTTCCTCGAGATGAAGGGGAAGTTCGACGAGCTGAAGGAGGTCCGCGAGATCTCCGAGATGGCGACGATCCACTACATCCGCCAGCGCGACGCGCTCGGTCTTGGGCATGCGGTGGCGGTCGCCGAAGGGTTCGTCGGGGGGGAACCGTTCGCGGTGCTGCTCGGCGACGACATCATGGCCGACGACAGCTCGCTGCTCTCCGACATGCTGCGGGTGCACGAGCGCTACGGCCGCAGCGTGCTGGCGGCGATGGAGGTCAGCCGTGACGACATCAGCCTGTACGGCGTGATCGCGCCGGAGTTCGTCGAGGACCGGCTCGCGCGCGTGACGAGCATCGTCGAGAAGCCATCGCCGGACGAGGCGCCGTCGAACCTCGCCGCGATCGGGCGGTACGTGTTGACGCCCGAGATCTTCGACCGTCTGCGCGACCTCGAGCCGGGCAAGGGTGGCGAGATCCAGCTGACCGACGCGATCAACGCCCTGGCGCAGGACCAGGCCGTGTACGCCTGGACGTTCGAGGAGGGGCGGTTCGACGTCGGGAACAAGTTGGACTACCTACGTGCGACGATCGAGCTCGGGATCGAACGCGAGGACATCGGCGAGGACCTGAAGGCGTACCTCGTCGGCCTGGTGCAGCGCAAGAAGCTCCTCTAGCGGACGCGCACGGGCTGGTAGGTAGACTCGCTGCATAGTGAGCGAGCCGGCGCACGAGCACGCGCACGACCACGACAGCGGTGAGGGCCTGCTCTCCGTCGAGGACGCTCGCGAACGCGTCCTCTCGCGGATCGAGCCGCTCGCCCCGATCGCGCTCCCTCTCCACGAGGCCCACGGCTGCGTCCTCGCCGAGGACGTCGTCGCGGACCGCGACGTCCCGGCGTTCGCATCCTCGGCGATGGATGGGTTCGCCGTGCGGTCGGGCGAGGTCGCCTCGGCGAGGCCCGGCGAACCCATCCAGCTGCGGATCGTGGGTCGGGCGCTGATCGGGCAGCGCCCCGAGGCGACCGTCGGTGGGGGAGAGGCCGTGCGGATCGCCACGGGCGCCCCGATCCCGGCCGGCGCCGACACGATCGTGCCGGTCGAGAACACCGATGTGTCGGGCGAGCTGGTCCGCGTGTTCGCCGCGAGCCCCGAGGGCAAGCACATCCGGCCGAGCGGCGAGGACGCGCGTGAGGGTCAGACCCTGCTGCGGGCCGGTCGTCGGATCGGGGCACCCGAGATGGGGCTCCTCGCGACCGCCGGCGTGTCACATCCGTACGTCCACCCGCGTCCGCGCGTGGTCGTCCTGTCGACGGGAGACGAGCTGGTCCCGCCGTCGCAGATGCCGGACTACGGGCAGGTACGTGATTCGAACGCGTACCTCCTGTTCGGCGCGCTCCGCGAGGTCGGCGCCGTCCCGATGCTCGCCGGGATCGTCCGCGACGACGTCGAGACGTTCCGGGGCGCCGTGTTCAACCACCTCGTGCAGGCGGACGCGTTCGTGTCGTCGGGTGGGGTGTCCGTGGGCGAGCGCGATGTCGTAAAGGCGGCATTCTCCGGGCGCGGCGACGTCGAGTTCTTCAGGGTCGCGATGCAACCGGGCATGCCGCAGGGATTCGGGCACGTCGAGGGCAAGCCCTACTTCGGGCTTCCCGGCAACCCGGTCAGCGTCTTCGTCAGCTTCGAGGTGTTCATCCGACCCGCGGTGTTGAAGATGATGGGACGGCATAAGCGTTTCCGCCCCGAGGTCACGGCCAGGCTCACCGACGACGTGACCGGCCCGCAGGGCAAGACGCAGTTCGCGCGCGTGCTGGTGAAGCAGGACGGCGACGGGTACACCGCGACGCCGACCGGCGGACGCGGCTCGAACCTGATCCTCACCGTCTCGCGGGCGAACGGACTGGCGATCGTGCCTCCGGGCGTCGAGACGATGTCGGCCGGCAGCGAGGTGCGCGTGTGGCTCTTCCGTTCGACGGACGGTTGACGTGACCGACGTCGCGAGGATCGTCGAGATCGGGGACAAGGACGTCACCGAGCGCACCGCGGT
>DATHSY010000198.1:0-17557 GCA_035463715.1 Actinomycetota bacterium
TCGCGCCCTGGACCGCCGATCAGCGTGTCCTTCCCCTTGCCGCCGCCCAGGATGTCGGGGCCGGATCCGCCGATCAGCACGTCGTCGCCGCCGGTCGGTGCCTCGGCGGTGATCGTGCCGGAGAACCCGCTGCCGTCGATCGTCATCCCGTCCGGCTCGATGTAGGTCGCGAACGTGACGCCGTCGATCGATCGCAGGCGCGCAGAGCTGCGCCCGGCGACGAACCGCGTATCCGATAACCTGGCACGGGCCCCGACCGCGACGCTCGCCTCGTCCACGCCGTGGCCACCGCGGAGCACGTTGCCGGCGCGGATCACGCCATCGAAGAAGTCGTCACCGTCGCCGCCCGAGAGGCGATCGGCGCCGATCCCATCGATGAGCGTGTCGTCGCCGTCACCCGTCAGAACGACGTCATCGCCGGCGCCCGGCGTCACCGTGTCGGGCAGGCCCGAGCCCTCGATCCGGTCGGTCCCTCCGCCCGTCGCGATCAGGACGTCGGCGAGCGCGGGGAACCCGGTAGCGTCAACCGCGCGCAGGTCGACGATGTCGGCACCGGCGCCGGCCGCCACGGTGATCCCCATCATGTCGGCGCACGCGGTCGTCGGGACCGGATCGACGTCATTCACCTTGGCGTTCGCGTCGGCGCCGCACGTCACGACGACCGTGTCGGCTTCGCCGTCGCCGGTGACCGTGAGGACCCCGTCGGCGACGACCGCGGTGACGCTCGCGTCCGCCGGCACGGTCGCGGCGAGCGACGCGATGACGATGCCGAGGATGGGCACGTAGGCGATCGGGTGAGGTCGCAGGAGCATGGTCTCCTGGGTCGCCCGACGCTACCGTGGACCCTCGAGGACCTGCAAACCGCCCGGGTGTGAGCATCGCCGCCGACGTGGTTGGATACGGCGCCGGGAGAGACGTGCCGGGATGTGCCCGCGAGGAGGTGCCGAGATGGCGGATGCGAACGACGGCGATGTGACCGTGCTCGGGCGCGGCGCGCGCCTCGAGGGTGACTTCGTGATCAGCGGGTCGATCCGGATCGAGGGGCAGTTCAAGGGGCACATCGCCGCCGGGGGAAGCGTCGTGTTGTCGCCCGGCAGCGTCGTCGAGGCGGACATCGAGGGCGAGGATGTATCCGTCGGCGGCACGCTTCGCGGGAACGTCCACGCGAAGAACCGCGCCGAGGTCACGTCTGCGGGCCGGCTCCAGGGGGACATCGCTTCGCGAGCGCTGATCGTCGCGGAGGGCGCGTACTTCGAGGGCCGGTCGTCGATGGGCGGGAGCTGACGGCATCTTCCGAAGCGGGCAGCTCACCACAGCAGCGCGATGAGCAGCGCGATCACCGCGACCGGGATCTCGACGGCTGCGATGCCGAACGAGACGAGCGCCGCGAGCAGCAGGGGCGGACGCAGCGCGGCGGAGATCGCCGCATAGGGCGTCAGGACGTCGCGCGAGCCGAGCACGACTCGGCCAAGGCGCGCGACCGCGGCGATCATCCCGAAGACGCCCCGGCGCTGGTTCGACGTACGCCGTGTCCGCTCGCCGAGCTCGACGGCGCGTTGCTTGACGTCGGCGGGGAGGTCGCTAGCGAGGCGCGGCAGCTCCCGCAGCTCGCGCACTCCGAGCACGAAGATCGCGAGGATGCCCGACGGGACGAGCAGGAGCGCGAGGAGCACGAACCGTCCGATCCACGTGTCGGCGCGCTGGGGTGGGGCGGCCGCCACCCAGGCGACCCACGCCGCCGTGACCGAGCACGCCGCGACGGCCGCGACGACGAGCAGCCCCCGCAGCAGGGTGTCGATCGCGTCCAGGACGCGTCGGAGGACGGCCGAGGCGCGTTCGAGGCGGCCGGTCCGCGGTACTAGCCACGCTTGTCCCACGGACAGACGCTACCCAGGAACCCGGGGAGTACGCGGACGACGTCAGCGCGAGCGGAGGTCGAGCGACGTCGCGATCGCGTCCATCGTGGGACGAAGGAGCGCGAACGACTGGTCGCCGATCGGGACGTCGAAGCGAACCGCGTACGCCGTGCGACCCTCGACGAACACGTAGAATACGCCGCCCGCGTCCTTGTCCTCGAACCGGAGCATCTCGGCGCGCCGGCCGTCGATCCGCAGCGTGCGTCGACCCACGAGGTACCGCTTCAGCCTGTCGGCCACGGCGTCGGCGTAGAGGGCGGTCGGGACCGGGCGCCGAAGCCTGACGGTATCGAGCCGCAGCCGCGCGGCGGTCGTCCCCTCCGAGGTCGGCAGGGACGCGGCGAGCTCGGTCAAGCGCCCCAGCTCGTCGGTCTCCTGCCATCCGGGCGGGACCGACAGTCGAACGCTGCCCGACCGAGATGACAGGGTCTCCCATTCGAGCGTCGGATCGCGGGGCTGGATCGTGACCGAACGCAGGATCGCGTCGCACGCCGCCATCAACTCCCCACGGCCGTCGGGCGCGCCCTGGCAGACGAACACGTACACCGTCCCGCCCGCGAAGATCTCGGTGGTTCGGATCTGCACGTCGAGGCCCGACGGCGTCATCGTCCTCGACAGCGACGACAGCGCGGGGAGACCGTCCACGGAAAGCGTGCGCGTCTGTGGCACCTCGATCCCCGCGGCCCTGTACCG
Source organism: Actinomycetota bacterium (assembly GCA_035463715.1). Lineage (GTDB taxonomy): Bacteria > Actinomycetota > UBA4738 > UBA4738 > HRBIN12 > DATHSY01. The sequence goes on from DATHSY010000198.1 coordinate 2,610, forward strand.
TTCGACGATGGATGCCTCGTACACGCCGAGGTTGCCCTGGGCGACGAGGTAGGACTGGTCGCGACCGAAGAGCACCACCAGGTCGCCCTCGCCGATCGCGAACACCTCGCGCCACGCGGCGTCCTCGGCGCCACCAACGGTCAGCGTCATCTCCGCGACGTCGAGCCCGTCGAGGTCGCCGCCCGGGATCTGGTGGAGCGTCGACAGGTACGTGAACGACAGGCCTCCTGACGAGAAGGAGTCCAGACGGGCGCGCTCGGGCTCGGGGGGTCCCTGCGACACGGCCACCAGCAGCACCACTGCGAGCACCGCCGCGATCCCGCCGATCAGGAGCCTGGGCGGTACGTGGATCGTGCGGTCGATCCTGCGGTCGGGGGAGATGACCTCGAGCCTCCGCGTGGGGGCCGCGGGCAGGTCTGCCTCGGCGGAGCCGTCCTCGCGCTCGGCGGGAGGGGCGGGCAGCTGGGACGCCGGCGCGTCCTCGCGCTTGCCCTTCGCGGGGGTCGGTGTGCTCGTGGTGTCGCCCTTCGCGGAGGTCGGTGTGGTCGTCGTTCGCTCATCGGCCGGGCTCTGCCGCCCCTCCCTCTTCGGCGTTCGCGAGCTGGGGCTTTACCGCCGGCGCCGGTCACGTGGGAAGGGCCCCAGGCGCGCAAGGGCCGAACGGGCTAGGCTACGTCCATGAAGGACATCTATCGGACGGAGCGAGGGACAACGCTCCGGATCGCGAGATCCGATGAGGGGGCGCTGGCCGTCGAGGTCCTGAAGGACGGCATGTGGGCGTCTGCACCCATCGCGATGGCGGGGTTGCGGCTCCAGCCTGGAACCAGACGGCTCCGCGCCTCGGAGATCAGGAACCTGCCAGCCTAGCCGGCCAGACCGAGAACCATCAGTCAGTGCCCGAGAGCGCCGAGCGCCTCGGGCACGGTTTCCTCTGGCTTGACGCCGTACCACGCGCGCTCGACGCGGCCTTCCTCATCGATCAGGAAGGACGAGCGGAGGATCCCCATCCAGCGGCGGCCGTCGCGCTCGCGTTCGACCCAGGTCCCCCACGCCTCGGCCACCGCGTGGTCCCGGTCGGCGAGGAGCGGGAACCCGAGCGCGTACTTCTTGTCGAACGCCAGCTGGTCGATCGGCGCGTCCGGCGAGATGCCGATCACGTCGACGCCGATCGCACCCAGCTCCTGCCGGTGGTCGCGAAGGTCACACGACTGTGTGGTGCACCCAGGCGTATCGGCCTCTGGGTAGAAGTACACGAGCACCTTGCGTCCGCGGTAGTCCGCGAGCTCGATCGTCGCCCCGTGTTGATCGACGAGGGCGAACCGGGGCGCCTCCTCTCCGGGCTCGAGCCGGCTCATGCGTTCGAGCGTACATCGCCGCCCGCGTATGGCGGCAGCCCGCGCCCCCGCTCAGTCCCGTGCAGGCGTTGAGCCGCCGATCCGCGTCGTCATGACGACCACCAGGCCGGCGGCCGCGACGATCGCACCGGCGAGGAACGTTCCCGACCGTCCGACCGCCGCCGCCACGAACCCGAGCGTCGCGGGTCCGGCGCCGAACGCGAGATCCAGGAACGCGCTCGTCGTCCCCATCACGGCGCCGCGCTCGTTCGCCGCCACCCCGGCGACCGCGAGCGCGAACACCGCCGGGGTGAGCAGCGCAACGCCGACGCCGAGGACGAGCGCCCCGACGACGAGACCGGCGGGGTCGCGCCAGGCCCAGATCACGGTGAGCCCCGAGCTCGAGACCGCGAGCGCGATCCTCGTCGCGCGCGCTGAGCCGAGTCGGTCGGGGATCGTCGCCCCCAGGCTACGGATCACCACGACGGTTCCCGAGAACAGCGCGAGCACTGGGGCCGCGCCCGCCATCCCGATGTCCAGGGCGTACAGCGGCACGAACGCGAGGAACCCTGCCATCCCCCAGATCGCGGCGAACAGCACGACCCCCGGCAACAGCCCGCTCCGATGCACGAGGCGGTGCGACGACGCGGCGGCCGGTGCCTGGACCGTCTCCGGCATCATCGCGGGCAGCCGCCACGCGAGCGCTACCGCCGCGAGCGCGAGGCCGATCGACGCCGCCCATGCCCACCGGTAGCCCGGCCCTCGCACCAGCGTCTCGCCGATCACCGGCCCGATCCCGATCCCGATGTACAACGACAGCGACGCGAAGCTCATCGCCTCGCCGCGGCGCTCGGGCGGGGCGAGGTCGAGGTTCGCGGAGACCGCCGCGACGAAGAACAGCGCCTCGCCGAAGCCGGTCAGAAGCCGCATCGCGATCAGCGCGGGGATCGAGGTCGCGAACAGATAGCCGATCACCGACAGGCCGAAGACCCCCGCCCCCGTGACCATCAGGATGCGCCGTCCGCGCCGGTCCGCCGCTCGGCCCGCGAGCGGACGCAGGAAGAAGGCGGACACGCTGAACGCGCCGATCACGAGCCCGACGGCGACGTCGCCGCCGCCCAGCGGTCCGTGGACGTAGCGGGGCAGCGCCGGCAGCAGGATGCCGTCGGCGGTGAAGTAGGCGAGCTCGGCCGCCGCAACGGTCAAGAACATCGGCGTGAGCAGGCTCGGCCGTGCGCCGTCCCCGGTCCGCGCGATCGCCCGCCGGACGCCCAGGCTCTGCATCATCGTTCCGCCTCCTCGGTCGACCGCACGAGCGTCCGCCCACGGGGGCCGCCACCGCATCGGTAGGACTGCCCATCTTGGCGACGCTCGGGTCCCCGAGTGGGTCAGAACACCGCCGCCTCGGGCACGAGGTCGTGCTCCGCGAACCGCGACGGCCGGAGCGGGTGGAGGTCGAACGTCGTGCAGGCTCCGTGCGTGACGAGCTCCGCGACGGCGCGGCCGGCCGCCGGCGCGTGCATCAGCCCGTGCCCGCCGAAGCCCGCGCAGATGACGAGCCCGGGGGCCGATGCCAGCTCTCCGATCACCGCGTGGTGGTCGGGCGTCTCTGGGTACAGCCCCGCCCAGCACTGGCGGGGGTCGATCGGGGCGCCCTCGAGGAACGGGAAGCGGTTCCCGATCCGCCCGGCGAGCTTCGGGAGGAACGTCGGATCGACCGAGGTGTCCCAGCCGGGTGGGTCGTCCGGATCGGAGTACGCGAGCACGTATCCCCCGCCCGGATCGCGGCGGACGAGGACCCCGGTGTCGAGGTCGACGCACATCGGGATCAGCGGGCCGGGCGCCGCCTGCACGAAGGCGAGGTTGCGCCGGACCGGTTCGACGGGCAGGTCGACGTCGAGCATCGCGGAGAGCCGCCCGGCATCGGCGCCGGCGGCGTCGACGACCCGCTCGGCGGACACGTCGCCGGCCGACGTGGCGACGGCGAAGCGGCCGCCGGTCCGCTCGATCGCGGTGACCTCCGCTGAGGTCAGGATCTCGGTGCCGGCGCGCCTGAGATCGTCGGCGAACGCCGAGACCAGGCCGTGCGGGTCGAGGAAACCGTCCCGCCGGTGGATCGTTCCGGCCCGCAGGCCGTCGGGCCGCAGGAACGGCGCGATCTGAAGGACCGCTTCGGCCGACAGCCACTCGGTGTTCACGCCGAGCGATCGCTGGAGATCCGCCGCGACGCGCAGCGACGACTCGCCGCGCTCTGTCCCCGTGAACAGCAGGTACCCCGTCTGATGGAACCCGAGCGTCGCCGTCTCGCGCTCGAGCCGTTCGAACTCGGTCAGCGAGTGCAAGGAGAACGCGATGTTCGGCGCCGTCGTGAACTGCGCGCGGACGCCCCCGTTGGCGCGCGACGACGACTCCTGCCCGACGGCCGGATGCCGTTCGAGGACGACCACATCGTCGACACCCGCGCGGACGAGCTCACGCGCCACCGAGAGCCCGATCACACCGCCACCGACCACCGCGACGTCGACCGTCCGCATCCGGGCTCAGCGTACGCGCGCGGATGCGCCCGTGGATGGCATCCTTGCGCGGGAGGGGACGTGCAGGTGGGCAAGCAGCTGCGACTGGCGGAGCTCCTGGCGGCGTTGTCCGTCACGACCGACCTCGCGATGGGCCAGGCGCCCGAGAAGGCGGTCCGTGCGACGGTCGTGGCGACGGAGCTCGCGCGCCATTTGGGGCTGTCCGAACGCGACGTCGCCGACGTGTACTACGCGACGCTGCTGAAGCACCTCGGCTGCACCGCGACGTCGCACGAGGAGGCGGAGGCGTTCGGCCCGGACGACCTCGAGATGCGCGTCGTCGCCGAGCGGATCGACGACACACGTCCCAGCGAGGCGTTCGAGCTCCTCCGGCTGACGGGCCGCGGTGCCGGCCTCCACCGTGCCGGATACGTCGCACGGGCGGCGGTGCACGGGAAGCGCGTGAGCGCGGGCATCTACACCGCGATCTGCGAGGTCGCCACCCTGATGTCCGATCGCCTCGGCCTGGGCCCGCCCGTCGGGCAGGCGCTCGCACAGATGATCGAGCGCTGGGACGGGAAGGGAGCGCCGAAGGGTCTCCGCGGCGAGGAGATCGCGGTCGCCGCGCGGATCGCCGAGCCGGCGACCCTTGCCGTGATCTTCGACCGGCTCGGAGGCCCGGACGTCGCGCTCGAGGTGGTCGGGCGCCGCGCGGGCGCGATGCTCGATCCGGCGGTGTGCCGAGCGTTCCGTGCCGTCGGCCCCCCGACGCTCCAACGTCTGGCCGAGGCCGATCCGTGGACGGCGGTGCTCGACCTCGAGCCCGAACCCGTGCGCACGATCGGCGAGGGCGGGCTCGAACGCGTCGGCGAGGCGTTCGGCGACATGGTCGACCTGAAGACGGCGTTCACGCTCGGCCACTCGTCGTCGGTGGCGGATCTCGCCTCCGATGCCGCGGAGCGGCTCGGATCGACGGACGCGGGTCGCGTCCGCCTGGCCGGGCTCTTCCACGATCTCGGGCGCGCAGGCGTCGGCGCTGGCGTCTGGGAGAAGCGCGGGCCGCTGACGGCGGCGGAGTGGGAGCAGGTCCGGCTGCACCCGTACCACTCGGAGAGGATCCTGGCTCGGTCGGCTGCGCTGGAGCCGCTCGCGCGGATCGCGGGGATGCATCACGAACGTCGCGACGGGTCCGGGTACCACCGCGGTGCGTCGGCGCAGGAGGCCACGACCGAGGCGGCCGTCCTCGCCGTCGCCGACGCGTTCCACGCGATGACGGAGCAGCGCGCGCACCGGCCCGCGATGTCGGCCGAGATGGCCGCCGACACGCTCTCGGCCGAGGCGCGGAGCGGACGATTCGACCCGGAGGTCGTCGGCGCGGTCGCGTCGGCCGCAGGGCAGAGGGCCCGACCGGTGCGAACCGCGTGGCCGTTCGGTCTGTCGGATCGAGAGGTCGAGGTACTTCGCCTCGTGGCGCGCGGGCTGTCGAACAAGTCGGTGGCCGCGGATCTCGTCATCTCACCGCGCACGGCCGAGCACCACGTGCAGCACATCTACGCGAAGATCGGCGTCTCGACGCGCGCCGCCGCCGCGATGTTCGCGATGCAGCACGGCCTGCTTCGCGCCTGAGACGTTCGGGTCAGGGCCGGGTGGCGGCGTCGAGCAGTCGCTCGGCCGTCCCTCTCCAGGACCATTCCTGCGAGACGAAGTCGCGAACCGCCGCGCGGAGCTCATCGCGGTCGTGCGGATCGAGCGTGAGCAGTCGGTCGATCCCCTCCGCGATCCGCGCGACCGCTCCCGACCCCGGTTCGAAGGAGAACAGGCCGGGGCGACCGACGTGCCCCTCGAGGGCGCCGGCCACCTCGGCGAGTCCCGAGTGCCGCGCCACGAGCGGGAGCGCGCCGGCAGAGGCGCCCTCCGCCGCCACCATACCGAACGCTTCCTCGAGGATCGATGGCACCACGAGCACGTCCATCGCCGCGACGGCGTCCGGCGCGTACGTGTGGTCGAGCCGACCGGTGAACACGATCTCCGAACGGAGCGGAAGCTCGCCGAGCTCGTCCCCGACGAAGGGCCATCCGGCCGCGGCGACGAGCCACTCGGTCGTCACGCGGTCGCCGGACCGCAGCGCCGCCGCGAGCCCCTGGAGGCGTTCGCGTTCCGAGCCGAACCCCACCACGAGCCCGGCCGCGTCCGTCGCGGTTCTCGTGAGCGAGGCGAGGAGCGACGCGACGCCCTTCTGCGGGATCAGCTTGCCGAGGTAGCCGACGATCGGCTCGTCCCTTCCCGCCAGGGCGCGGAGCCCGGCCGCGGCCGTCGGGTCGGGGACCGTCTGGTCGTACGTCTGAGCGAGCGCGTCGAGTCGCGAGAGGTCGCGCGCGGCCGTCGCGTTCACGACCTCCGCACCGATCGCCGGCCGGCGTCCGAGCGAGGTGCTGCCGTCCGCGTCCAACCTCGCCGCAACGTCGAGCAGCGCCTCTCGCCGCGGGCGCGGGCTGAACCGCAGAGCGTCGACGCCGGGATGCACGACCACCGATCGCGCCGAGATGCCCGGAACGAACTCGGCGCAGCGGTCGAGCACGTCCTGCGACGAGCCCGTGACCGCGATCGCGCCGGCCAGTCCCCCGCGGGCGAGCTCACGGTAGCGCTCCTGCGGGCGCATCGCGTACTCGACGTCGCTCCCGTGCGTCTTCACGACGTAACGGCCCGGCCCGACGGCCCGGGCTGCGATCGGTCCTCCCGGCACCGCGTGGCCGGCGATCACGACGTCGGACCCGTGCCACGCGACGGCCGCCCGGAGCGCGTCCGCGTTCGCCGAGAGGTACCGCTCGAGCTCGTCGTCCGAGAGGTCCACGAACCGCTTCGCATCGAACCCCTCGTAATCGTCGAGCACGAACACGGGCAGTAGCCGACCGATGTCCGGCCGCAGGAGCGTCGCGCGTCCATGACCCGTGCCCTCGCCGGTCGGCTCGAGCGCCGAGACGCCAGACGTCGAGACCGTGCCGATGGCGTCGATCCACGGATGGCGTTCTGGATGCCGTTCCTGGCACACGACGACGACGTCGTGCCCGTCGGAAGCGAGCACGTCGGCGACCCGGGCCGTGTAGACGTTCGACCCCGTCCCATCGAGCAGCCATCCATGCCACAGGAGGATGCGCACAGCGGAAGTATCGACGCTGGTCGAACTCAACGCGTCATGCGATCCTGGGCCTGCCTCGCGTGCGGCCAGCGGCGGACGCGCTCCGGCAGCATCGGCACCGTTGCTCGTAGCGAGGCGGCCATCGCGCGGAACGCGACCTCGGTACCTCGGTTCCAGCGCAGCCTGAGACCCTCGCGGATCGTGGGCGGCAGCAGGCCGACGCTCGCCAGGCCACCGAGCAGCCCTGCGGGCAGCAGGACCGGGGGCGCGGGCGGCGTGAGCACCTGCCGAGCCACGGCACGGCACGTGTCGTCGATCGCGAGGTCTTCGATCGCTCGGTCGAGGTACGTGCGGAACGCCGGGTAGCTGGGCGGGTGGAGCTCCTCCGGCACGCCGAACGCGGTGCCCATCCGGCGCATCTCGAGGTAGTACCGCTCGCGGACGTGGAGCGGCATCGGGCGGACGAATGCGTCGTGCGCCTCGATCGACGAGTCGACGAGCGTCGCGTGGACCCACAGCAGCAGCGCAGGGTCGAGCGCCGAGTAGGGCGTGCCGAGATGAGAGCCGCGCACGCGGGCGTGGATCGCGTTAACGCGACGCACCGCAGCCTGCCACTGGCCGGCGTCGCCGAAGATCAACGTCAGGGCCGTATCGACCGTGCGCCACAGGCGGTCGAAGGGCTGCTCGGTGAAGTCGCTGTGGCCCGCGACGCCCGCCGCGACGAGTGGATGCGCCACCTGCATCAGCAATGCGCGCCCGCCGCCGAGCAGCAGCACGGACTCGGCGTTCACCCGCCACGCGAGCGACGCCGGACCGAACAACCCCGGATCCCCACGCACGCCACGCGCCGGCCTCGGGAACCCCCGGACGACCTCGGCGACACGGGCCACCCGCCCATCGTAGGCGGGCCGGCGCCGTCAGGCCGTGGCGGCCTTGACGCGGGCGGACCGCTCGGATGCCACCCGCCCGCTCTTCGACGTCGCGTAGCTGAGGGGCAGCGTGAACGCGAACGTCGAGCCGTCGCCGAGCTCGGAGGAGACGGCGAGCTCGCCGCTCATCGCGTCGATCAGGTTCCGTGCGATGAACAACCCGAGACCCACACCGTTGGTCCGGCCGGCCGTTGCCGTGTCCGACCGGTAGAACCGCTCGAAGATGCGCTCCTGCTCCGCCTCCGTGATCCCCGGACCACGATCCTGCACGGCGACGACGGCCTTCCCGTCCGCGGAGCCGACGCTGACCTCGATCGCGGTTTCGCGCGGCGAGTACTTCAGCGCGTTCGAGATCAGATTCGAGAGCACCTGTTCGACGCGCATCGCATCCGCATACACCAGCAGCGGAGCGCCCGGCCCGTGGAACCGCACACGGTCGGAGTGCTGTCGCTCGAAGTCGCCGACCTGGCGACGGACGAGGTACCCGAGCTCGATCTGCTTGGGTTCGATCAACAGGTTCCCCGACTCGATCTGGGACACGTCGAGCAGGTCACCGATCAGCCGCTCGAGGCGCTCGGTCTGTCGCAGCATGATCCGGTAGTACTCCTGCCTCGCTTCCGGCGCATCTTCGACGATGCCGTCGAGCAGGCTCCGAAGGAACCCCTTCAGGGGCGTGAGCGGCGTGCGGAGCTCGTGCGAGACGAGCGACACGAAGTCGTGCTTCAGCTGCTCCGCCTGGACCTCGGCGGTGACGTCGTGCGCGACCACCACGATCGAGCGCGCGGCGTGCTCGTGGTCGCGGATCGACTGTGCCCGCACCCGCAGCCACCTGAGCGACCCGTCCGGCCGCTCGACCAGCGAGTCCGACGCCTTCGCGTCCCCGGTGGGGGCGATCGGCAGCGACGCGATCGTCTCCGCCATCCGCGGGCCGAGCACCTCCTCACATAGACGCCCGATCGCTCGATCGCGATGGCAACCGGTGATCAACTCCATCGCCGGGTTCCAGGACGCGACGGTGCCGTCGGGCGCGACGGTGAAGATGCCGTCCGCGGTGTGTCCGATGATCTGCGCCAGACGCGCCTGCTCGAGCGTTTCACCGAACAACCGGTGGTTGCGGAGCCGTAGGGCGATCTGGCCGGCGAGGTTGTCCAGGAGCGCGGAGTCGCGCTCGTCGAGGGGTGCCTCGCGGTACACGGCGATCACGCCATGCATCTGCTCCTCGTCGCCGATCAGCGCGATCTGTGGGGTGGGTGTGCTGCCGACGCGGACGGAGACGAGCGTGTCGACGGAGCTCGGGTCGCCCTCGATGACCCTGAATGTGTGTTTGTGCCGTGATCCGTGCACCGTGACCTGTTCGTCTTCGACGACGATCAGCTCGACCGCCTCGGCCTGCAGGATGTCCTCCAGCAGCCGAGCGAACGGCTGGAAATCGGGGCGCTTGCCGAGGGGACCAGACAGGTACGTCCCGGCTTCGTACATCCGCCGCCAGTCGTTCCGCTCCTTGACGCTCGCGACCCTGACCCGGTACGCGGCGAACGACAGGGCGATCGGCGCGGCGAGCAGGACGATCGCGGCCGCGCTCGTCGACCACGCGACCGCCGCGAGGATGCCGAGAACCATGTTGCCTGCCCAGTGCAGGACGTTGATGTGCAGCGGGGGGACTAGGACGTCGATGAACCGCTTGTGCTCCATCAGCGAGACCACGAGCACGATCGACGACGCGTTCACCACGAAGCAGCCGCCCATCGCCACGAACGCCAGCGTCCACGTCCACGAGTCGGTGATGCTTCCGCCGCCGAGCACCCCGAACAGCGCTTCGGCCACCGTGATCCCCACGAGGAACTGCCCGACGTTGAACGCGATCTTGTAGGGTGCGCGCCGCTGCGACACCTGGCCGAGCGTCACGCCGAGCAAAACCGCGACCGTCAGGACGCTCGGCCGCACGAGCAGCAGCCCGGCCGCCCAGACGGCGTCGGACAGGGCGAAGTTGACGATCTCGGTCCCGTGACGGAGCGGGATCGAGAACCGCTCCGCGATGAGCGTCCCCGCGGCGAGCAGCACCACCGCGAACACGTCGCCGCGTTCCCATGTCGGGATGTCCGGGAGCCGGATCGCCAGAGCAGCGACGCCCAGCGAAGCCGTCACCGCGACGAGGATGCGGACCGGGCTGGGAACGTCGTTCGTATTCATGTCAGCGGCCAGCCGGCGGAGCTCCACGATGTCGAGCTCCACGACGTGCGACCCGGCGCGACTGACTCGACGCGGAGGAGGGATGCGTCGACGTCGGCCGCGCCGGTCGCGGCGGGCAAAGGTGCGACCGCGAGCACGTGGATAGCGTCGATCGCGGTCGCCATGGTCCTCGATCTCCCGGCTCTAGGCGTTTCGGCGTCCCCTGCCCGTCGAGTCTGCGCAGCAAGGTTGTCGATGCGGCATCCGCCGGACGGCTGGAAATCTCGCCCCCCCACGGTGACTTCGCTCTCCGCTGGTCGGCGTACAGGGATCGGTCCCGCGTCGGCCGTCTGCGGTAGCCCGTCGGCCGGGCAGGCTGCGGGCTCACGCCAGGGGCAGCGTGAACCGGACCTCGGCGCCGCCCGTCTCGGGCGACCGCGCCTCGATCCGGCCGCGGTGCGCCTCGACCAGGCGCTTCGCGATCGCCAGCCCGAGACCGGCGCCGCCAGAGTCCGACGACTTCACGAACCGGTCGAACACCTGCGGCAGCTGCTCGAGCGGGATCCCGGGCCCCGTGTCCGCGACCACGAACGTCACGCCGTCGCCGGCGTGGTTCGCGTCGACGCGAACCGACCCACCCTTCGGGGTGTGCCGGATCGCGTTCGCGACGAGGTTCGCGAGGACCTCGCCGATCCGGACGGGGTCCGCCTCGATCGCCGGGAGACCGGCCGTCGCCTGACCGGACAGCTCGATGCCCTTCTCGGCCGCGCGCGCCCGGAACGCCGCGACGACATCGTCCACGAGTCGCCCGGGGGCGACGGCCTCGCGGTGGAGCTGCAGCATCCCGGCCTCGGCGGTCGAGAGCGTCTGGAGGTCGTCGAGCAGCCGCAGCATCACGGCCGTCTCCTCGACGACGGTCCGCAGGTGTGCTTCGTCCGGGGGATAGACACCGTCGAGGACGCCCTCCACGTTGCCGCGGATCACCGACAGCGGCGTCTTGAGGTCGTGCGCGACGTCGGCGAGCAGGTTCCGCCGGAGCTCCTCGTTGGCCGCCAGGCGTTCGGTCATCGCGTTGAACGCGGTCCCGAGGCGGCGCATGCCGGGCGGGCCGTCGGACCGGACGCGCACCGAGTAGTCCCCGGCTGCCACGCGGTCGGCCGCGCGCATGACGTCGTCGACGGGCCGTGTCGTCCGCCTGACGGCTCGTGCGATGACGATGAAGACCCCGCCGAGGAACAGCAGCCACAAGGGAACGAACGGGAAGACGTGCCACCCGCCGTCCGGACCCCCACCCGGCCTGGCATCCCAGCCGCCGAACAACGCCGACAGCACGCCACCCCCGACGAGCAACACAAGGAACGCTGCCAGCATCAGCAGGCCGACGCGGCGCCCGAAGTGCTCTGGTCCGAACGGCCGCCGCCCGGGTGGCGGGGGGAACGGCTCGTGCTCCGGCCACCAGGGTGGACGGAACCCACGAGCGGGCTGACGGCTACGCGCATGCTCACGTTCGTGCCACTCGCGCCAGTCGTGGCGATCAGGCATCCGTGAACCGGTACCCGACGCCGTGCACGGTCAGCAGGTACCTCGGCGCCCCGGGCGAGGACTCGAGCTTCCGACGGATGTTCTTCACGTGAGCGTCGATCGCGCGCTCATAGGACTCGATCGCGACACCGTGGATCGCATCGAGCAGCTGCCCTCGTGTGAACACGCGACCGGGTTCTCGCGCGAGCGTCGCGAGCAGCTGGAACTCCGTGGGCGTGAGATCGACGCGCCGATCGCCGGCCGTCACGCGCATCCGCGGCAGGTCGATCTCGACGTCGGCGACGCGGATGACCTCCTGCCGCGACCCGACCGCACCGGTGCGCCGGAGGACCGCCCGCACGCGCGCGACCAGCTCCTTGGGGCTGAACGGCTTGGTGACATAATCGTCGGCCCCGAGCTCCAGGCCGACGATCCGGTCGGCCTCGTCGGCCCGGGCCGTGAGCACCACGATCGGGACGCTCGACGTCCTGCGAAGCTCGCGGATCACGTCGAGCCCATCGCGCCGCGGGAGCCCGAGGTCGAGCACGATCAGATCCGGCTTCGACCCACGAACGCTCGACACGGCGGCGTCGCCGTCGTTGGCGACGTCGACCTCGAAGCCGGCGTGCGCGAGGTAATCGCGCACCAGCCGCGCGATGCCGAGCTCATCCTCGACGACCAGCACCCTGCTCACGACGTGCCTCCGAGTGAAGCGTGCGCGGGAGGGCGGGGCGGAGGCAACACCCACCGCCCCGCCCTCCCTCGTTCACGCCGTATCCGGACGCTCCGGATCCGAGTCGCCCTCTCGGCGTTCGTGCTCGCTGCGATGCCACTCCTCGAACGCATCGCGGCCCCTCGCTGCTCCGGCCCAGCCGCCCGGACCCATCGGGTGCGGGTGATCGTCCCAGCGACGTCCCCACAAGGCGAACCGGAAGAACGCGAAGATCCCCAGGATCAGCAACGGGAAGAACAGCAGGCCGAACGGGAAGAACCCCCAACCCGGCCCGTACCGCTGATACCTGACGACCTCGCCCGACTCGGCCGCCTCGGCGAGCCCCTGATGCACGCCGGCATTGTAGGCGCCGACCCCGATCAGGACCGCGACAAGTACGAGCACCACAGCGAGCGCGATCCCATACCCTCGTCGCATCTCGAACCTCCTTCCTCACGGTTCCGCTGCGCTCGAGACCATGCTCGCGAGCGGGTGTGAAGGAGTCGTGAACGCGGCGAGGAGGATCCTGGGACCCGTCTTAGCGGGACTTCGACCGGGACCTCGCCGATCTGCGCTTGGCCGTCGTCTTCCGCTTGGGCGCAGCCCTCTTCGCCGTCGTCTTCCGCTTGGCCGTCGTCTTCCGCTTCGCCGTCGTCTTCCGCTTGGCCGTCGTCTTCCGCTTGGCCGTCGTCTTCCGCTTGGGCGCAGCCCTCTTCGCAGTCGTCTTCCGCTTCGCCGTGGTCTTCCGCTTGGGCGCAGCCCTCTTCGCAGTCGTCTTCCGCTTCGCAGTCGTCTTCCGCTTGGCGGTCGTCTTCCGCTTCGCCGTGGTCTTCCGCTTCGGCGCAGCCCTCTTCGCAGTCGTCTTGCGCTTGGCAGTCGTCTTCCGCTTCGGCCCGGTCCTCTTAGCCGTTGTCTTCCGCTTCGCCGTCGTCTTGCGCTTGGCGGTCGTCTTGCGCTTGGCGGTCGTCTTGCGCTTGGCCGGAGGCATCGGCATGGAAGGGGCGGCCTCGGCGGGAGCTTCCCTGGCCGGCTCCATGGTGTCCTCGACCGGCTGCGCGGCCTCGTCGACCGGGTGGGCGACCGTATCCTCGACGCCTTGCGCGTCGTCGCTCTCCATCGGCGGCATCTCGGTGAATGGCTCGCGTGTCGACATCGTCTTCCCCCTTGCGACGGGTTCCGCTGTACGTCGCTCCACGATTATGACGAACGCTTCGGGCCTGTGGAAGCCCCGACGTCAGTCGGTGCCGAAGGAGACGGTGACGACGTTGGATGGGTCGCTCACGGCGTCGAGGATCACGCGCGCCGTCGCGACGTCGATGGAGGGCGCACCGCTGGTGACCGCATCGGCGAGCTGTTCGATGTCGACGACCGTCGCCCGGCCGAGGGCGAGCGGACCGGCCGGAAGGCGCGTGCCCGTCACGACGATCAGCGCCATGACCTCGGTTCCGGGCGAATCGCGCCTGGCTCGCCGTTCGAGCTCGTGAGCCTGACGCACTGCCTGTCGAACGGAGTCGGTCACTTCGGAGCGGCCGACCATGACACGGGCGGGTTGCGCCCCGACCCAGACGTGGCGTCGCCAGGTCTTCGGCGTCACGGCGAAGACGCCGGTCGGCCCGGAGACAACGTACTCGACCATCCCGTGGTCGGTCTCGACGTTCTTGACGGTGGAGAAGCCCTGCCTCGCGATCTGGCGGAGGATCCCGGCGACCGTCGGCAGCTTCGCGATCTTCTTGCGCCCCAACGATGCCGGACGTGCCGCCGGATGTAGGACCGAGATCGGGGGATCGGGCCGTCGAGTGGTCACGCTTTCGCATCGGGCGGTCGGCCCCCGTGCTGAAGCGTTCCCCGTCCCGATCAGCACGCCGCCCCCGCCATGCCATCCATCAGTCATCCGGTGTGTCGGCGGCGGCGGCGCGTCCTAGGTCTTCGGTGGGTTGTCCCGAGAACGAGCCGCACGATACGGTTACCGAGCCTTCCCCCCCGTTCCAAGGAGGTCGATTTGCGGAGCCGACCCGGTCTGCATTGGCTCGTTCCCGTCGTGGTCCCGATCCTGGCGTTGGCTCAGGCCGGGCCGGCATCCACCGGCCCCCCGACCCAGGTGCGGATCACGGAGCAACTCGTGGAAGACCTGCCCGCGGGGGAGGACTTCTGCCCGGACCCGGTCCGGATCGCGTGGGACTTGGACTTCAAGAAGATCTCGTTTGCTGAGCCGATAGGACAGGGGATCTGGGCGCTGACCGTGGGCAGCATCAAGGCGGTCGTCACGAACATGAAGACGGGCACGTCCGTGTCGCTCGACGTATCGGGGCCTGCCTTCCTGGACACGACGGTGGACCCCCCGAGGCCCGTCTTCGGGACCGGCCACACGCTGCTGTTCACGGAGGAGGGTTTGCTCTACGCCTCGGGGCGGCTCACGCGGGACGCGGCAGGCGAGCTTCACCTCAACGGGCAAACGCGCGACGTCTGCGCGATGCTCGTTGCCGCGTAGCTATTCCGGCGGTGGCTCAGGAGGGCCATTCGGGCTTGGGCTTCTGGCCCTCCTTGAGCAGATCGTCGAGCGAGGGTTTCCGCTGCCTCTCGACCTCGGCGACCTTGTCGGCCAGGTCGCTCGAGCTCAGGTCCCCGGCTGCCTCG
>DATHSY010000199.1:0-13437 GCA_035463715.1 Actinomycetota bacterium
GCGAGCGACGTTCGACCACGTTCGGCTGGGATGCCGGCACGAGACGTATAGGGCTTCCTCGAGCCACACGAACCACAGCGGGACGACGTGCGGCTCGCCCCGCGCCCCGACGGTCGCGACCGAGACGACGGGCAGGCCGCCGAACATGCGCCGAGCGGACGCCAGGTCCATCAGACGTGCGTCGCGATCCACGACGAGACGTTCCGAAGCGCCGAGACCGCGCCGGGATCGAGCGGCGCGTGCTCGAGCGCAGCGGCCGCGCGCGCGACGAGCGCGTCCAGGTCGGCGGATCGCGTCGCGTCGTCTCCATCGTCGAGGTCGTCGTCGCGGAGCTGGAACGCGACGCCGAGCGGCCGGGCGAACTCGTCCAGCGCCGAGCGCAGCTCGCCTGAGCCGCCGCCGAGGATCGCGCCGATCGCGAGCGGCGCCTCAACCGTGTAGGAGCCGGTCTTCAGCCGTGCGAGCCGCTCGCGGTCGTCCCAACGGCCGGCGACGTCGGCGAGCTGACCCGCCGCCGTCAGCAGTGCGCTCCGCGAGAAGACGGCCGACGCCTCGGCGAGCCGCTCGCGGTCGACCGGCGCCGTCGCGAACAGCTCGTGCGACAGCACGAGCGCCAGGTCGCCGACGAGGATCGCCGCGGAACGGCCGAACCGCTCCCCTCCCGGAGGCTCACCCGCGAACCGGCGGTGCGTGGACGGGACGCCACGGCGCTCGCGTTCGTCGTCCATCACGTCGTCGTGGATCAGTGCGAACAGATGGAAGAGCTCGAGCGCGGCCGCTGCGGGAAGCGCCGGTGTGGGATCGAGCCGGCCGGCCGCTCGGTGCCCGAGCAGGCAGAGCAGCGGGCGCAGCCGCTTGCCACCCGCGTCGAGCAGCCTGGCGAGCTCGTCGACCATCGCGCCGGCCTCGGGATCGGCGGCGACCAGCTCCTCGCGGCGCCGCGCCAGGAACGCGCGGAGCGTGACGTCGACGCGGAGACGGAGCTCGTCGAGGTCCGGGAGCTCAGCGAGCGCGGGTCCGGCGGCCATCGCGGCAAGTATCGCAAGGGCCGCACTAAGATGTTCCGACCCGCCGGCCCGTGCCGCGCGGGACCGTGCATGAAACGCTTCCGAGCGCTCGCCATCGCCAGCACCGCCGCGACCGCCGTGCTGGTCGCGTGGGGCGGGCTCGTCCGCGCCACCGGCTCGGGCGACGGGTGCCCCGACTGGCCGAGGTGCGTCGGGCAGTGGATCCCGCCGCTCGAGTACCACGCGCTGATCGAATACACGCACCGCTCACTGGCGCTGGTCGCGTTCGGCCTGCTCGCGGTCCAGGCGGCCGTCGTCCTCCTGCGGTACCGCAGCAAGCCGGAGCTGCTGTGGCCCGCAGCCCTGGTGCTGCCGATCTTCTTCTTCCAGGCGGCGCTCGGCGCGGTCGTAGTGCGGACCGGCCTGGACCCGGCGTGGGTAACGGCCCACTTCGCCGTCGCGATGCTGACGATCGCCGTCCCGATCCTGATGCTGGTCGCGACCCTGACCGAGGGCCGGCGCGGCAGGGGTGACCGCCGGTTCGCGCGGCTGGCGGTCTGGACCGCGGCGGCGACGTTCGCGCTGCTGCTGGTCGGGACGTACGTTCGCGCCGAGAACGCCGGGCTCGTCTTCGACGACTGGCCGCTGATGGACGGCCGGCTGGTGCCGACGCTCGGCGGCGCGGCGACGGCGATGTTCGCGCACCGGGTCCTCGCGGCGGCCGTCACGCTGCTCGTGCTGTGGCTCGCGATCCGCGCTCGGACGCTCGCCGGGCGGCCTCGCGTCCTGATGGGGCTTTCGGCCACGGTCCTCGCACTGTTCGTCGCGCAGGTGCTCGTCGGCGCGGCGAACGTCTGGACCGGCCTGGCAGTGTGGGCACAGGCGCTACACGTGGCGCTCTCGGCGGCGATCTGGAGCGTCCTGGTCGGGCTCGCGGCCTTCGCGTACCGGACGCCCGCCGCGGCACCGGACACGCCGTCGACGGACGGTGAGGTTCCCGGCCGCGCCAGGTCGCTCCACGAGAGCGCGTCCGCGTACATCGCCCTGACCAAGCCGCGGATCGTGGTGCTGCTCTTGATCACGACGGTGCCGGCGATGATGCTCGCCGAGCGCGGTATGCCGTCGTGGTGGCTCGTCCTCGCGACGCTGGTCGGCGGGTCGATCGCCGCCGGGTCCGCGAACGCGATCAACTGCTATCTCGACCGCGACATCGACGAGATCATGCGCAGAACCCGTCGGCGCCCGTTGCCGGCCCACACGGTGACGCCCGACGACGCGCTCCGGTTCGGGTACGTGCTCGGCGCGATCTCGTTCCTCTTCCTCGCGACGACGGTGAACGTGCTCGCGGCGGTGCTCGCGCTCGCGGCGATCGCCTTCTACGTCTTCGTGTACACGCTGTGGCTCAAGCGGACGAGCACACAGAACATCGTGATCGGCGGGGCCGCCGGCGCCGCGCCCGCGCTGATCGGCTGGGCCGCGGTCACCGGCGACGTCGGCGCGCCCGCTTGGGTCCTGTTCGCGATCGTGTTCGTCTGGACGCCGCCGCACTTCTGGGCGCTCGCGCTCCAGTACCGCGCCGACTACCAGGCTGCGGGCGTGCCGATGCTGCCGGTCGTCCGCGGCGAGGAGGAGACCCGGCGGCAGATCCTGCTGTACTCGCTCGCCCTGTTCGCGACCACGCTCGCGCTCTATCCGCTCGGAAGGATGGGGCCCCTGTACCTGGGCGCGGCTATCGTCCTCGGAGGCATGTTCGTCCGGCGGGCGATGCGGCTGTACCGCGAACGCGCGGCATCGCATGCGATCGGGCTCTTCCGGTTCTCGATCGTGTACCTGGCGCTCCTGTTCGCCGCCGTCGCGGTCGACGGCGTGCTCGGGGCCTGACTGGGTCCCTCAGGAGATCAGGAGATCTCGGTGAGGATCTCGTTCAGACGCTGCTCGTCGAGCGCGCCGACCACGCGGTAGCGCAGCTGTCCATCCGCGTCGATGAAGATCGTCGCCGGTAGGAACGGCACCTCGAAGTCGTAGGCGAGGCTCCCGGCGGGGTCCCGCAGGCTCGGGTAGGCCACGTCGAACTCCTCGAGGTACTGCCGCGCGGCCGCCGGGTCGTCCCTGTAGTTGATGCCCACGAACACCGCGCCGTCCTGGCCGGCCGCCCGGTCGGCCCGGGTCAGCACCGGCTGCTCGCGGCGGCACGGGCCGCACCAGGTCGCCCAGAAGTTCACGACGAGCGGTCGCCCCCGGTAGTCGTCGGGCGCTATCGGCTCGCCGAGCAGGCCCGCGCCACGGAGCGCCGGCATCTCGCCCGAGAGCTCGGTCACGGCGACGCTGTCGGGCTCTGCGCCCGACGTGCACGCGCCGGCACCAAGGGTCAGCGCGAACGCGAGGACGAGGGAAGGCACCCCTCTCACGACAGGCATGTTACGGAGCGGCGCTCGCTCGTGCTCAGCCGACCGTGACGGTCCCGTTCATCGAGGGGTGCACGTCGCAGTGGAAGTAGTAGTCCCCCGGGTCGAGCGGCGGGATGTCGTACGTGATCGAGTCGGGACCCGTGACGATGTCTCCGCGGAACAGCGGCTCGCCTAGGTCATCGGGGCTCGCATAGATCGCGAGGTTGTGCTGCTGAGCTGGGTCCTGGTTGTCGAGCGTGATCGTCGACGGCTGGCCCGCGGGGAGCTCGATCGCGTCCGTGTCGAACGCGAGGTTCTGCGCCGTGATCGTGATCCCGACGCCACCGCCAGGCTGGCCGCCCTCGCCCGGCGCGCCGCCGCCCTCATGGGGGCCCTCCTCGACGACGACCCTCCCGCTCATCTGCGGGTGGACGTCGCAATGGAAGTAGTAGGTGCCGGCTTCGAGCGGCGGGATCTCGTACGTGACCGTGTCCGGCCCGCTGATGATGTCGCCCCGGAACAGCGGTTCCGACAGATCGTCCTCGCTCGGGAAGATCGCGATGTTGTGCTGCACGCCAGGGTCCCGGTTCTCGAACGTGATCGTGGACGGCTGTCCGGCCGGCAGGTGGATCTCGTTCGTGTCGAACTGCACGTTCTGCGCGACCACCGTGACGCCGCCGCCGGGTGGCGGCCCGGCGTGGTCCCCTCCTTCCTCGCCGGTCCCTGCCGTCGCGATCAGCGCGACGCCGCCCGCGAGCATCGCCACCCCCACGACGGCGCCGAGGATGGAGGCCAGGACGGCCGACCGGACCACGCTGCGGTTCGCCGCGATCCCGCACACGATCAGGATCGAGATCGCGACCACGAGCGCGATCGCCGTGGCCGCGTTCGCGGGCAGCGACAGCAGGATCCGGGAGAAGCCGTACAGCGCGAACGCGAGCACGATCAGGATCCCGATCGGCATCGCGATCGGCAGGAACACGCGGTCGCGTGTGCGGTCCCTCATCGCCGCACCGTTCCCGTGCGCATCTCCCGTTCGACGCCGCGCCACTCGAGCGCGTCCCAGCCCTCTCGCTGTTCGCGGCCGGCCCACTTGAAGAAGATCGCGGCGATGAAGGCCCACAGGATCGCACCGCCGACGAGCTTCATGATCAGCCCGGCGATCAGCTGGTCCGTCATCGCCGAGATCCCCCAGATCCGCGGGAACGTCGCGTACGCGTCGTAGAGCACGCTCCGTCCGAACGTCAGGAACGACGCCGGGATCGTGGGAGCGAGCGACTGGAAGAACAGGTAGAGCATCTGCCCCGGCGGGTTGAGCGGCGGCGACTCCGGCAGCGGCGACAGCACCGGCCACCACATCACGACCGCGGACCCGACGATCAGCACGTGGAGCGCGAGGTGGATCGGCTCCGAGCCGATCGATGCGTTCACGACCTCCGGCCAGTGCGTGAACAGCAGCACGCCGTTGAAGAACAGCAGGGCGACGAGCGGCCGCGTCAGGAACGAGAAGATCGCGCCGAGGGGACGCGGCCGCAGGATCGAACGGAGCATCCACGCCGGGAGCCCCACGACCAGCAGTGGCGCCGCGACCAGCGAGAACAGCAGATGCTGGGTCATGTGGACCGAGTACAGGTAGCGCTCTGCCAGGTCGTGCATCGGCCAGTCGGCTGCGATCCATAGCGTCAGCATCCCGAGCGTGAAGAACGTCGCGCGCCGCCTGACGTCGGTCCGCTCGTGCGGCGCGACGGCCGCCCGCCGCCGGACGGCGACCAGGTACGCGAGCCACACCCCGCCGAGGATCAGCCAGACGTCGACGTGTGGGTGCCAGTCGGGGAGCCGCACGCCTACCTCGAGAACGCGCCGAAGGTGAGCAGGACGATCACGTACAGCGTGACCGCGCCCGAGACACCGAGCAGGAAGAAACGTGCATACGTCTTGCTGTCGAACCGCAGGTGCATGAACCACAGGACGACGAGGGAGAACTTGATCGTCGCGAGGACGAACAACATAGGGATCAGCAGGGACCTGAGCGACTCGATGTAGTAGATCGCGACCTCGGCCGCCGTCACGACGCCCAGCACGATCGCGATGCGGATGTACTCCTTCGGGCTGGGGTGACGTACGGTCCGCCCGCGGCGCGTCCGGGCGGCATACGCTTCCTGCCCCGTGAGATCGGTCTCGTGGGTCTCGACGTCGCTCATGTTGGCCCCGGTCCGGTCGGGATCAGGTACACGATCGTGAAGATCACGATCCACACGATGTCGACGAAATGCCAGTACAGCCCGACGAGCTCGACGCTCAGGCTGTTCTGCTGCGTGATCTTGCCGGTGAACGACATCACCAGCAGCGACAGGAGCATCAGGATCCCGATCGCCACATGCGTCCCGTGGAAGCCCGTCAGCACGTAGAACGTGGTGCTGAACAGGTTGGTCGTGAGCGTGAGCCCCTCGTCGGCGAAGGTCGTGAACTCGTAGACCTGACCACCGACGAACGTGGCCCCGAGCAGCGCGGTCGCGAGCAGCCAGACCCGCATCTGGCCCTGGTCGCCGCGCTGGATCGCGGCGAGCGCCAACACCATCGTGAGCGAGCTCGCGAGCAGGACGAACGAGCTCACCGACGTGTACGGGATGTCGAACACATCGCTCGGGTACGGGCCCTTGATGCTCGCGCCCCGGTACAGCACGTAGGTCGAGATCAGCGCCCCGAACAGCAGGCAGTCCGACGCGAGGAAGATCCACATCGCGAGCTTGGTGTTGGGCAGCCCGGTGCTGGTCGCCTCGTGCTCGCTCTCGAAGATGTGCTGGTCGAGCGCCGCCACGTCTTCTCCCCTACTCCGCCGAGGGCTCCAGCGCCCAGCCGTACAGACCGATCAGCACGATCGCGGCGCCCGCGACGATGGGCCACGGCGAGAACACGACCCCGTACCCGATCAGCGGGAATCCGAGCGCCGAGACGAACGGCCAGTACGAAGGCCCGGGCATATGGATGCCGTGGGGCTCGTGCTCCATCTCTCGCTCACCCCGGGTGGCGTGGACCCCGCCCGGAACGGCCTGGTCCGCCCCTCCGGCCGGCACCGGCACGACGCGTCCCGTCTTGGTCTCGGCGTACTTGCGGTGCCAGAAGTCGTCGAGCGCGTGCACCTCAGGGATCTCGTCGAAGTTGTGCGGCGGCGGCGGCGAGCCGGTCGTCCACTCGAGCGTGCGCGCGTCCCAGGGATCGGCGGGCGCGTCCTTCGGACGCATGAAGCTGGAGATCGCCATGATCAGGAACTGCAGCACGCCGAGCGCGATGATGAACGCGCCGAGGGTCGCCGCGGTGTTCCAGAACGTCAGCCCGAGCGACTCGGGGTAGCTGTGGATCCGCCTCGGCATCCCCTGGAGTCCAAGCACGTGCATGGGCGCGAACGTCAGGTTGAACCCGATAGCCAGGATCCAGAAGTTCACCTTGCCCCAGCGATCGGGGAGCATCCGGCCGAAGATCTTCGGCCACCAGTAGTAGATCCCCGCGAACAGGCCGAAGATCGCGCCGCCGACCAGCACGTAGTGGAAGTGGGCGACGATGTAGTACGTGTCGGTCTGCTGGTAGTCGGCCGGAACGACCGCGTGCGTCACACCCGAGAGCCCGCCAACGATGAACTGCGCGATGAAGCCGATCGAGAACAGCATCGGAGGCGTGAACCGGATGTCGCCCTTCCACAGCGTCCCGAGCCAGTTGAAGATCTTCACGCCGGTCGGGACCGCGATGATCATCGTCGAGATGCCGAACGCGGTGTTCGCGACCGGACCGAGCCCGACCGCGAACATATGGTGCGCCCACACGCCGAACCCGATGAACCCGATCGCGATGCCGCTGAAGACCACGAACTGGTAGCCGAACAGTGGCTTTCGCGCGAAGACGGGCAGGACCTCGGAGACGATCCCCATCGCCGGCAGGATCAGGATGTAGACCTCAGGATGCCCGAACAACCAGAACAGGTGCTGCCAGAGCACCGGATCGCCACCGGCGGCCGGGTCGAAGAAGTGTGTCCCGAAGCGCCTGTCGAACAGCATCTCGAACAGCCCGACCGTGATGATCGGCAGCGAGAACGCCAGCAGGAACTGGACGACCAGGCCCATCCAGATGAAGACCGGCATCCGGAACATCGTCATGCCCGGGGCCCGCATGTTGATGATCGTCACGGCGAGGTTGATCGCGGAGACGGTCGACGCGACGCCGACGATGATCAACCCGGTCGCGTAGAACAGCATGTTGTTGCCGGCCTCGGCGGTCGACAGCGGGGCGTACCCGAACCAGCCTCCGTTCGGTGCGCCGCCGAGGGCGAAGCTCGAGTAGATGAACAGGCCGCCGAACAGGAAGACCCAGTAGCTGTACGCGTTCAGCCTGGGGAACGCGACGTCGCGCGCCCCGATCTGCAGCGGGATCAGATAGTTGAAGAACGCCGACGACAGCGGCATCACGACCAGGAAGATCATCGTGACGCCGTGCATCGTGAAGAACTCGTTGTAGGTCTCCGCAGAGATCAGGTTCTGATCCGGGCGCGCAAGCTGGAGGCGGATGAACAGCGCCTCGGAGCCGCCGATCAGGAAGAACGCGAACGCGGTGACCCCGTACAGGATGCCGATCCGCTTGTGGTCGACGGTGGTGATCCAGCTCCAGAACCCGGTCGTCGATGCCGGCCGGCGCGTCAGCCAGCGGCCGCGCTCGCCCGGCACGCTCACGCTTGCCACGTTGGGTGTCCTGTCATCTGCGGCGTCACTCCAGCGTCTCCAGGTAGGCGACGACCGCGTCGACCTGTCTCGGTGTGAGTCCGAGCTCGTTCAGCCCCGACGGCATCAGCGAGCCGGGCTTCAGCGACGGCGCGTCACTCACCCACCGCGTCAGGTTGTCGGTGTTCGTCTCGAAGATGCATCCCGCGAAGCACTCGCGGCTCATCAGGTGGGTGAGGTTCGGGCCCTGGATCGCCCCGATCACGGGCTCGCCCGCGTCATCGGTGAGCCCGTTGACGCTGTGGCACTGGATGCAGTTGGCGGCGAAGACCTCCTGGCCTTGCGCGGCCGGGCCGCTGGCCGACGCCGCCTCGGCCTGCTGCCCGCGGACCCAGGCGTCGAATTCGTCGGCCTCGTGCGCGACGACGTGGAACCGCATGTACGCGTGCGACAGACCGCAGAACTCCGCGCACTGGCCCTCGTACGTCCCGGGCCGGTCGGCCTCGATCCACACCGTGTTCGTCCGGCCCGGCACGACGTCCTGTTTGCCCGCGAGCTCCGGCACCCAGAACGAGTGGATCACCGACAAGCCGAGCCCGGCCGGCACGGGCAGGTCGGCCTGACACTCGTTCGGCGCCGGCTGCGCCTCGTAGCCAGACCCCGCGGCGCAGAGCGAGAGGTAGACCGGGGTGTTCACGGGGATGTGGAGCTCGTTCGCCGTGTTGATCTGGAGGTCCGGATAGTCGAACTCCCACCACCACTGGTGCCCCAGGACGTCGATCTGCATGACGTTCCCGCCGGATGGCTCGCGGGCGAGGTCGAAGATCGTCGCGACCGTCGGCACGGCGACACCGGCCAGGATGACGGCGGGCAGGATCGTCCATCCGATCTCGAGCCGCGTGTTCCCATGGATCTGCGGCGGAACGTCCGTGCGGGTACGGCGGTGCCGGTACCTGATGACGAACCAGAGCAACGCGCCCTCGACCAGGACGAAGACGCCGACGGCGACCCAGAACACCGGTGTGAACAGGTCGTCGACCGTGTCCGCGTATGGGCCGGCGGGCTCGAGGGAGCTCTGCGAGGCGTCCGGCGAACACGCCGCAGCGAGCAGGGCCAGGGCGATCGCGCCCAGGACCCACCGTGTGGACTTCCGCACCCTCCTACCCCTCACCGAGCGTGGGATCGGCGCGAACTGTATCACCGGTCAGCGCGCGGACGGACAGCCGCCTCACACGCCGGCATACGAGTGCAACCCGACGATCCACAGGTTCACCGCGTAGTACGTGATCAGCAGCGACACGAACCCGACCATCGCGATGACGGCCGCGCGCCGACCCTTCCACCCCGACGTCGCGCGGGCGTGCAGGTAGCCGGCGAACACGACCCACGTGATGAACGACCACGTCTCCTTCGGGTCCCAGCCCCAGTAGCGGCCCCAGGCCTCCTCGGCCCAGATCGCGCCCGTGATGATGCCGAACGTCCACAGCGGGAAGGCGAACGCGAGCGTCCGATAGGCGACCCGGTCGAGCACGGCGGCGGACGGCAGCAGGCCGCGCCGGGCCGGTCGTGCGGGGGCCGCCGGCTCGTCGGCGCCGGCCTCGAAGTGCGGAGGAGCGTTCTCGACACGATCGAGGTCGGTGGAGCCGCCCGAGATCGCAGGGGGCGTGGCGCTCCGCTCGAACCGGTCCTTGACCAGGTACACGATCGTGATGACCGACCCGAGCGCGAGCAGGGACGAGCTCACGATCATCGACGTCACGTGGATCTGCCGCCAGTAGGAGTTGAGCGCCGGAACCAGCGGCTGCGGCCCGACGTAGAGGAACTGCACCGCGATCGCCATCGTGAAGACGGAGAACGCAAGCGCGAAGCCGCCCAGGGTCCGGATCCGGTACATGCCCTCGACCACCACGAGGTACGCCGCGACGACGAGCAGCGCCAGGAGCGACGAGTACTCGTACATGTTGCCCCACGGCGGGCGGCCGGCAGCGACGCCACGCGCGACGATCGAGACCATGTGCGCGACGACACCGAGGCTCGCGGCGCTCAGCCCGATCCTCCAGACGACCCGACGTCGGAACGCGAGGTAGTGGAAGTACGCGAGCATCCCGGCGATGTACGACCACAGCGCCACGTTGAACGCGTCGGTCGAGATCCTGGCCCAGCCGCCGTCGGTCACGTCCTCACCTCTTCCCGCTCGGGCGCCGTCCGCGGCGTGCCCGCGATCGCGTCCACGAGTCGGGCGAACTCGTCCTCGAACTGCGGCCGTCGCTGGAGCGCGAAGCCGCCGACCCGCACGAGGCTGCCGTCACCGTCGGCCTCGGCGGTCACCCAGACCTTCCGGCGCGAGGTGTACAGGGCCGGAAGCAACCCCACCAGGATCAGGATAGCGGCGGCGAGCAAGAGCCAGAGCCCGCGGTCGCGCTTGATCTCGAGCACGGTGTAGTTGCGCAGGTCCTCGAACGTCACCTCGATCCCGTCGCCGATCTCCTTCGTCTCGCCCGCGCCGACGGCACCCTCGGTCCATCGCTGCAGGACGGAGGTGTCGAGATCGTTCGTCCGCACCGGCTGGTCGGCGCGCAGATCGCCACGGTACGCGACGAACGTCATCACCGGATCGAACCTCACGAGCATCGGCATCGACGTGCCCGTCTCGAGCAGCGACGTCAGCCCACGGATGTCCGGCCACAGCGTGAACGCGATCCCGACCTGCGGCTCGAGCGTCGGCAGCTTCACGACGCAGTTCCAGGGCAGCTGGAGCTGGCTCACACCCTCGGGCGCGCGGTCCTGTTCGCACACGACCGGGCCGGATGCGATCGGCTCGCCGGCCTTGGTCACCTCGATCACGGGCGCCCATCCGTAGCCGAACTGGTAGATCTTCACACCCTCCGCCGCGGCCGGATGGTTCACGCGGATGTCGACCGACCCGAGCCGCCGACCATCGGCGTCGGCAAGCCGGGCGCGCGTGAGGAACTCCTCGGGGATCCCGGACGGTACCCGGTACCTCGCCTCGAAGTCGTCGACGGTGATCCGCAGTCCCGAGTGGTCCTCACCGAAGAGCCGCCCCTCGCGGATCTGGCCGTCGTAGCTCGCATGCGCCTCGGTCCACGTCTGGCCCTCGACGATCACGGCGCGACCCGAGAACCCCGTCCCGCGGCCCCACACCACGCCGACCAGGATCAACAGGAACGCCCAGTGGAACAGCAGGCTGCCGACCTCGCGCGCGAGCCCCTTGTCGGCGGCAAGGGCGAGGGGCGATCCGTCCGTCATGTCTGCTGGGGACGCCTCGACGCGGAACAGCCGCCGACCGAGCACGCGTCGTGCCCGCTCGATGACCCGCCCGGGAGGCTCGGGCACGGGATGCTCGGCGTAGTGGCGCATCGCGTCGAGCTCGCGCGCCGGCTGCGGCCGGCTGCGCACGTTGCGGACCGCCGCCCGCGTCCGCGGGATCAGGCACGCGACCAGCGACACGAACAGCAGGACGTAGATCAACGTGAACCACCAGCTGCCGAACACGTCGAACAGCCCGAGCCGGTCGTAGATCTGCGCGCGGAGGGGATGGTCCCGGAACGTCTGCGCGATCCGAGCGTCCGCGACGCCGACCTGGGGCACGAGCGACCCGGCGACCGAGGCCAGCGCCAGGATCAGCAGCAGGGCGAGCGCCGTCCGCATCGACCGCAGGCTCCGCCAGACGAGCGCGAGCGACTCCCGCGGCGTGACTCGGGCTGGGGCGGTTCTCGAGGCAGGCATGGTCCGACGCTCTCCGCGTGGGAGACCGAATCCTACCCGAGTCGCAGATGAGGCTCGGACACGGGCGCGGTCAGATCGGGGGGGAGAAGTCGGTGATCTGTCGCTGGATCGGCGCGATCAGCCTGGTCCATGCGTCCGTCACGATCAGCACGCCGATCGCGACCATCACGACGCCGGCGACCCCGGTGAACCAGTGGTAGTTGCGCTTGACGAAGCTCAGCGCGCCGACCAGCCGGCGGACGCCGAGCCCGACCAGCAGGAACGGCACGCCGAGGCCGGCGGAGTACACGAGCAGCAGGAAGGCGCCCCGCGCGGCTCCGCCGCGGGCGGCGGCGATCGAGAGCACCCCGGCGAGCACCGGTCCGATGCACGGCGTCCACCCGGCCGCGAACGCGAGGCCGAGCGGGAACGCCCACGCCGGCCCGGGCCTCATGTGCTCGAGCAGCGGCCGGCGCTCCGCGAAGAGCCCGGGCCAGCCGACCCGGAACGCGTACGCCAGCATCAGCACCCCGAAGAGCAGGATCACCACGCCCGAGACCCGGAGCGCCGCCTCCGACTTCAGGACGTCGTACAGGACGCCGCCCGAGAAGGCGCCGATCGCCGTGAAGAACACCGCGAACCCGGCGATGAACAGCAGGATCGGCAGGACCGGCTTCGCGTCGCGCTGCTGCCCGGACACGAACGACAGGTAGCCCGGCACCAGGGGGAACACGCACGGGCTCGCGAACGAGACGACGCCCGCAGCGAACGCGAGGAGCGGCGCCCACCACGAGGCCAGCCCCGTGTCGATCAGGTCGGCGAGGACGGGCGCTCCCATGTCCGAAGTGTAGGTCCGGCCTCCGGGCGGGCCGGGGACGGTGGTCACATGGGTTGCGGGTCGGGTCCCGTTCGCGACATCATGTGCGTCCGGCGCTCGTGAAAGGTTTCACGAGCGGCCGGACGCCCCCGGCACGGCCCACGGCACGGATTAGGATGGCGCGCGGATGAACCTTCCAGACAGGCTCGTCGCCCTGAGGCAGCGGGCGGAGCCCATCGTGCGGGACTTCGAGTGGACGTGGACCACCGCCGTGCTCGCGTCCCTGGCGCTGGCCTTCTTCTCGATGATCACGATGGTCGTGATGCCGTCGGCCTGGATGTACATCGCCGAGCAGCAGTTCGGCTGGGGCGGCCCGTCGGGCACAGGCGACTGGTGGCTCGAGCTCCGGGACGCGGTCGCGATGGGGCTGACCACGGGTCCGTTCGTGACGGTGCTCGTCCTGGCCGTCCTGATGCAGAACTGGCGCCGGCGGCTCCGCGGGCGCACCGGCGACTCGCGTCCGACCGGTGGGTACCGCTGATGCCGTTCCAGAAGACCGAGGTCGACATCCACACCGACTACGTGGTCGAGGCCGTCGACCCGTCCTGGCTCGCCCAGGGGGTCAGGTCGCCCAAGCATCTGATGCTCGACCCGGACAACTGCATCCTGTGCCGGGCCTGCGAGGACGTGTGCCCGTGGAACTGCATCTTCATGATGTCGCCGGAGATCGTGGAGGGCGCCGAGCGCGACTCGGTCGCCGCCGAGATCGGCAACGCGAGCGCGATCTTCGTCGT
>DATHSY010000200.1:0-1501 GCA_035463715.1 Actinomycetota bacterium
GGGCTGCTCCTACCGAGGACTCGGTCGGTTCACACGTTCGGGCTGAGGGCGCCGATCACCGTCGTTCGGCTGCGCGACGACCTCTCTGTCATCGACTCGGTCCGGTTGCCTCCACGCCGGATCGTCTTTCCGCGGAGAGGCACGACGCACATGCTCGAGCTGGCGGACGGAGCGGATCTGCGAACCGGAGACCGGTTGCGGCTCGCCTGGAGCGCCGGATCAGATCAGCGCTTCGCGGATGAGCCAGAACAGCGCGAACGACACGGCCGTCAGGAAGGCGACCGCGAGCGGGGCCACCAGCCGAACCCAGGCAGGGAGCGCGACCGGGTCGCGACGGCGGGCATCGTGACGGAGGATGCCGAGAACCTCCAGGACGTCCCTCACGCGCATGCCCCTTCATCGGCACCACGAGGCGGTTCCTGAACGGCGGGGTCGGTCCTGCCGAGGCCCACGCTATACTCCACTCCGCTGCCCCCGGGCCGGGGGCGGGGCGAGGAGCGTGCCCGGAGCCCCCATCGTCTAGCGGCCTAGGATTTCGCCCTTTCAAGGCGGCGGCACGGGTTCGAATCCCGTTGGGGGCACCGAACTGAAGAACGTGCGCCCGTAGAGGAGTCCGGCCGTCCTCACCGCCCTGTCAAGGCGGAGATCGCGGGATCGAAGCCCGTCGGGCGCGCTGATGGACGTCCGGGTCGGCGCGGGGCTCGGACGTCCATGTTGGCCAGGTAGCTCAGTTGGCAGAGCACGCGGCTGAAAACCGCGGTGTCGGCAGTTCGATCCTGCCCCTGGCCACGCGGCGCCGCACCCTCGATGCGCACGGCTGCGTGCGGGCTCAGTTCAGGTTCTCGCGGCTCCGCACGTCCGCCCAGCGGGCGACGACGCCTTGGTAGGCTTCGGCCGATCGCGGGAAGTCACCGCCGGACAGCGCCTCGATCGCGTGCTGGACGTCCCCGGCGCTGTGGTCGTCGTCGAGCTCATCCCACGTCAGCAGGTCGCACAGCTCTCCGTAGTCGAGTTCGACCAGCGACGAACGGTGGAACGCCGACAGCCACTCGTGCAGCTCGAGGATCACGTCCGCCAGTGGGCCGAGGTCCGTCCTGCGCAACGCCGGGATCGCTCGCTCCGCGCGACGGATCGCGCGAACGGCGGTCGTGCGGTACCGCAGGCGGTAATGACCACCCTGCTCGACCAGCGACCGTTCCGAGTCGTCGAACAGGACGAACCACCGGATCGGCACGTGCCACGGGCTCTGGTTCACGAACGAGATCCCGTGGCGTCGGCGGCGCAGCCGCGACAGCTCACGTGCCGCCCGCCGGGCGTCGGCGTCGGGGACGAACGCCGCAGGCTCCTCGATCGGCGCCGCCTCGCGGAACGACAGCAGCGCGGCCAGGACGCGCAGACGCGTCCGCCACGGACAGATGTACGTCCGGCCGTCGAGGACGCGGACGTGAGCACCGTCCTGCTCGGCCGGCGAGAGGATCCCGAGCCGGTGCAGGCCCAGCCG
>DATHSY010000201.1:0-5805 GCA_035463715.1 Actinomycetota bacterium
CGATCGATGCGTTCGGAGAGATCCTCGGGGACGGGGCGGGCCTCAGGGCCGTGCTGCCGAACCTCGGCGTGCTCTCGCTCTACGCCGCAACGCTCCTGGCGCTCGCGACCGTGCTGTTCCGGCGTCGGCTGACCGCCTGACCCGGGGGCGGGAGCGCTAGGACCGGACGGTGAGCGTGTCGCCTCCAGTGACCAAGATCGTGCCGCGTCCGACCTCCTCGCCGTTGATCCGGGCGCCAGGTTCGGAGGGACGGATCCGGAGTGACGTGAGGCCCGACGCCACCCGGACGTGGATCAGCCCGGGCTCGGGGAACGGCTGGGGCCCGAAGCCGCCGTAGTAGAACGCGAGGATCTCCTCCGCCGACAGGCCGCGTCGTGCCTTGCCGTAGGCACCCCACTGCACCATCCCGACCCCGTGGCCCCAGCCGCGGCCGTCCAGTACGACGCCGCCCCGCGTGCGGGAGATCTCGACCCACATCGAGGGCACCGAGACCGGAAGGCGTGTGCCGTTCGGGCTGAGCGGCGGGTACCGGTCGGGCTCCAGGCACGGCGCCCACGCGTTCACGGCGTCTCGGAACGTGCGCGCTCCGATCGTCCGGCTCGTGCCTGGGCCCGCGACGATCACCTCCGCGCCACGCAGGCGCACCGACCGGATCCGGCCGCCCGGCCACTCGCCCGCGAGCTCGAGGAATGTCGCGAGGTCCTCGAACGGCAGCGTCACGCGCCACCGTGACGTGGGCGAGGCACCGTCGTCGTGCTCTTCGATGGGTCGCAGGTACGGGAGCGGCGCGCTGCCGAACACGTCCTCGTTCCCGTACGTTCGGCCGTTCGACGTCGAGAAGTACAACGTCTCGGCCGGCCGTTCGTCGTACACGATCACCTGACCGCGTGTCTGGCGGACGGCGCGCCACCAGCGGCGGACCGACGGCTCGAACGGCACCGGGATCCCGCGGTAGACCTGGCACGCCGCGGTCGAGCAGATCGCGGTGTCCAGCTCGTCGCCCTCCTCACCGCTCCATCCGGTCGTCGCGAGCGCGTAGCTCCGCGCCGCGATCGCCTGCGCCTTCAGCGCCTCGCGCGGCCACGACGGCGGCACCTCCGCGATGCCCGAAAGGTACGACTCGAACGGCAGCGCGAGCATCAGCGTCAGCGAGCCGTCGCCGGCGCGGCGAACGAACAACGTGCCGGGGTAGCGCGCGTCGAACGTGGGCTGCTCGTGGTCGACGCACCGGGACGTCTGCCGCGGGTACTTCCCGTGGAGCAGCAGGCTCCCGCCCCGACGTGGCGCGGACACGCGCGCGACCTCGGGTGGCGTGGGCGCCGGGCCCGTCGCCTGCGTGGTCGGCGGGGCGTCAGACGCAACGGCGTCCGGCGAGCGTGTGTCGCCGCCGGTGCCGCCGGTGCACCCGCCCGCGACGAGCGCGACCGAGACGGCGACGGCACCGACGAGGCGTGAGTGGGTCCGGACGCTCACGCGTCATGACGCTAACAGGCGGCGCTACATGAGGAGGGCCGACACGCGTTCGAGCCCCTTCATCGTGCGTTCGAGGTCGAACCCGAACCCGATCCGGAACCCCTTGCCCAGCCCGAACATGTCGCCGGGGACGAGCAGGACGCTCTGGTCGCGCCGCGCTCGCTCGCAGAGTGCCCGCGGCTCTACGTCCAGGCTGTAGTCCACGTACACGATCGCGCCGGCTACCGGCCGGACGTACGAGAGCGCCGGGTTCGACTCGATCCAGCCCTCGACCGGCGGCAGGTTCGTACGGACGATCGTCCGTGTGCGCTCGAGGATCCGTTCGCGGGTGCGGGCCTCCATCGCGAGCGGCACGAGCCGGTCGGCGATCATCGAGGGCGTGAGCGTGGTGTAGTCATGCCGCTCCCACACCTGCGCGATCGTCTCCGGCGGGGCGACGACCCACCCGACCCGCAGCCCCGGCAGCGCGAAGGCCTTCGAGAGTCCCGACGTGACCACGACCCTGTCGTACCGACCCCAGAACGTCGGCGACGCGGCCGCGCCTTCGACCTCGGCGCCCCGGTAGATCTCGTCGGCGACGATCCAGGCGCCGACCCGTGAGGCCGCCTCGACCAGCGCGTCCATCTCGGCTTCGATAAGCACCGCGCCGGTCGGGTTGTTCGGGTTACAGACCATGATCGCCTTGGTCCTCTCGCCGACGGCGGCCGCCAGCGCGTCCGCGTCGAGCGCCCAGCGATCGCCGGTGCGTACGAGCGAGAACGTGTCGCTCGCATCGCCGAAGAACCTGCCCAGACCGACGCCCTGGAGGTAGTTCGGCGTCATGAACGCGAGGCGGTCGCCCGGCTCCAGCAGCGCCCACAGCACCAGCAGGTTCGCCTCGGAGCCGCCGTTCACCATCGTCACGTTCGACGCGTCGGCGCCGGGGTACCACGACGCGATCGCGTCCCTGGCCTCCTGCGAACCCTCCGAGAGCGGGTAGCCGAGCGCCGTCTCGAGGAACCGGTCCGGATCGGCACCCGCCAGGGCGAGGAGCTCGCGGAGCGTCAGCGGTTCGACCCCCGACTCGGACAGGTCGTACTCGACCAGGTGCCAGTACAGGGACTGCATCCGTTCCATCTCGAACGGGTCGATCCTTGGCACGGGAACCCCCTCCGTCGGCCGCGGCGCGACGCTACCGGCCCACGTGGGGAAACGGCAACGGGGAACCGCGCTCCGGCGACCGTATGCGCCCGGGACGTAGGCTTCCCGGGCGATGACGATGCTGGCGGGTCGGTACGAGCTGGGGCCGCAGATCGAGCGCGGCGGCATGGCGATCGTGTACCGGGCGACGGACACGGTCCTGAACCGAGAGGTCGCCGTGAAGGTGCTGGCCGGCGCGTTCGCGCAGGATGAGGGGTTCGTACGCCGGCTCGAGCGCGAGGCGCGCAACGTCGCCCGTCTGTCCCACCCGAACGTCGTGCAGGTGTTCGACGCGGGCTCCGAGGGCGAGACGCACTTCATGGTGATGGAGCTCGTCGAGGGGACCACGCTCGCCCGGGTGATCGCCGACGAGGCGCCGCTGCCGCCGGATCGTGCGGCGCGCATCGCGGCCGACATCGCGGAGGCGCTGGCCGCCGCGCACGCCAAGGACATCGTGCACCGCGACGTGAAGCCGGCGAACGTCCTGATCACGCCGAACGGGACCGTGAAGGTCGCGGACTTCGGGATCGCCCGCGCGGCGGACGCCGCCAAGATCACGCAGACCGGGACGCTGCTCGGGACGGCTGCCTACGTCTCGCCGGAGCAGGCCGTCGGGCTTCCGGCGACGGCTCGATCGGACATCTACGCGCTCGGGTGCGTCCTGTACGAGATGCTCACGGCCCGGGCACCCTTCATGGCCGAGTCGCCCGTCGCGACGCTCCAGCGGCACATCGGCGATCCCGTGCTACCACCGTCGGCGCTCGTCGCCGTGCCCGAGGCGCTCGACGGGCTGGTCGTCGCGTGCCTGGCGAAGGACCCGAGCGACCGCCCCCCGTCGGCCGCGGACCTGCCGCGGCAGCTGCTAGCGGCGACGGTTCCGACCCGGCCCGGCGACACGATGGTGATGGACGTCGTCGACGAGCCGACGGTCGCGATCCGCCCGCCCGCCGCGGGACCGCGGGCCGCTCCGGCCGCGAACGCCACGCAAGCACCGTGGTGGTCCAGACCCGGCGCGATCCTGGTCGGAGGGCTTTTGCTCGTGGCGCTGCTGGTGGTGTTGGTCGTCTCGGCGATCGGTGGGGGCCGGGAGCCCGCCGGCCGGGCGGCGGGCGACGTGCGCGAGCCCGCCTCACAGGGCACCGGACGGGCGGACCCGACCGACGAACCCTCGACACCGGCCCAGACGTCGTCGCCGGTGACCACCGTCGAAGCGGCCTACACGCTCCTCGTCGCCGGCATCGAGGAGGAGGCGTCCGCCGGAGGGATCGAGGAGAAGGCCGCCGACGACCTGCTTCATCGCGTCGAGGACATCGGGAAGAAGCTCGACGAGGGTAAGCACGACGAGGTCGCGATCAAGATCGCCGAGTTCACCGAGAAGCTCCAGGAGGACGTGGACAAGGGCGAGGTCAGCGCCACATCGGGCGAGAACATCAGGCAGCTGATGCGCGTCCTGGTCGACGCGATCATCGCCGAGCTCGAGGGCGGCGACGACGGGGACGACGGCTGACACGCTCGGGTCGCGCTCCGCGATACGGATATCTTCGTACGCAGAAGGTAGGTCCTAAGCACTATTGTGCCGATACGCAGCTGCCACATAGGTTGTAACCCGCCTAGCCGACAGGTGGGGGACGGGGCCGGGCTAGGCCAAAAGGAGGAGCGTGACTTCCCCGAATGGACGTGGCCGGCGCATCGGAGTGGCGCTGATCGAGCCCGTCGGTGTCGTGAGGGCGAGCCTGAAGATGCTCTTCGATGCCGAGCCGGACATACACGTCGTCGTCGAGGCCGAAGAAGCGACGGGCGGCCTCGAAGCGATCGAGGTTCGCCAGCCTGGCGGCGACATCGTCGCGCTGGTCGGCCTCGAGATGACCGGCGATCGCGACGCACTGTGGCTGATCCGTTCGATCCGCAACCGGTGGCCGCAGATGATCGTGCTCGCGACGGGCACCGACCTGAACCGCGGAGCGATCTCGCAAGCGCTGTTCGTCGGTGCCGACGGCTTCGTCCACAAGAACTCGAAACCGGAGCGCTTCATCGAGGCGACACGACGGGCGGCCGCCGGCGAGCTCGTCCTCGAGGGTCTCCCACGCAACGCGCTCGGCGCGATCGTCGAGGGGATGGAGACGGCCCGCGGGACACAGCCGATCCTCACCGATCGCGAGCAGGAGGTCCTCATGGCGGCGGCCGACGGCCTGACGGCTCGAGAGATCGGTCGACGTCTCGGCGTCCGCGAGCGGACCGTGACGACGCATCTGAACAACATCTACCGGAAGCTGAACGCGAGCGGACGGGTCGCCGCGCTGGCTGCCGCCTCGCGTCTCGGGCTGATGCGCCCCGTCCCCGGGTTCATACCGTTGATGGGCCAGCCCCTCCCCGTCGCACAGCCCGTCGCTCAAACGATCGTCGTTCCCTGAGTCGACGCCCTTCACTGGCTTCGCACCCCTTCAGGATGCCCGCTGCCCTCCGCAGCGTCGCGTAGTCGTCATTACGTAGCTCGTTCGAAGGAAATCCGGATGGTCCTGCCGTATCGGCCGCCCCTACGGTGGCGTGGATGAACGGTTGGCCGTACAGCGGCATCCCAGCCTGTCTCGTCCGTCCGCGGTTCGGCCACGACGCGACGGAGAGGAGGTGACCACCAAGATGCTCATCGAGGCATACACGTGGGCTCAGGTGTCCATCACCGGGTTCCGCACGAAGCTGCGTGCGCGGCTGACCGACATGGTCGGCAGCGAGCGCGGCGGCGTCGCGGCCGAGTACGCGCTCCTCGTCTCGCTGATCGCGATCGTGATCGTTGCCGGGGCTTTCTTCCTCGGCGGCGCGATCAACGACCGGCTTCAGCAAACGGGCGACTGCGTGGCCGGTGCGCCGGCAGGAGCCTGTTAGTTCCGAAGTCTGCAGAGCGGCCTTTCCGGCCGCTCGGTCCCGCCGCAGACGGGAGCGAGGGGCCGGAGAAGTTGAGCGAGTACCTCGAAGGAACGCGTAGGAGGCAGGCGGTGTTCGAGAAGATCAGGCTGAGGCGGCTGCGAGGCGAACGCGGTGCGGTCGCCGTCGAGTTCGCGATCATCCTTCCGTTGCTGATCGTGATGCTCTTCGCGATCATCGCGTTCGGCATCGCGCTGTTCCGGCTCATCACGTACGTCGGCGCGGCGCGCGAGG
>DATHSY010000202.1:0-4511 GCA_035463715.1 Actinomycetota bacterium
CTCGGCCCGTCTCCCGAGTCTCGTAGACGCGTCGTTGCGGGATGCTTTCGGCGGCCTTACCGGTTCGTGAAATGCGTCCGAGCGGACGGCGCTAAGGTGGGCGTCGGTCCGTCGACCCCGGACCGGAGGTGAGCGATGCGGGTCGTCGGTTCGTTGCTCGTTGCGGTCCTGCTGCTCGCGGCGTGCGGCGACGGGGCCGGCACGACGGCATCGCGACGGATGACCATCTACACCTCCGTCACGCAGGAGACCGTCGATGCGGTCGTCGCCGGGTTCGAGCTCGAGAACCCGAACGTCGAGCTCGATGTCTTCCGGGCACCGACCGGCGAGCTGAACGCGCGGCTCGCGTCCGAGGCACGCGGCGGCGGCGTCGGCGCCGACGTGATCTGGGCGACGGATCCGCTCTCGATGCACGCGTGGGAGGAGCAAGGGATGCTGGCCGACGACGTGAACCTCGACGTCGCCGCCATCCCGCCCGAGCTCAGGTCGGAGAGCTTCTGGGGCACGCGCGTCCTGTACCTGGTGATCGTTCACCGCGAGGGGCTGCGTACGACGCCGGCGTCGTGGAGCGATCTCACGGATCCGGCGTACCGCGATGCCGTGGAGATCCCCGATCCCGCGTTCGCCGGGTCGGCGTTCGCCGCGCTCGGCTACTTCGCCTTGGAGCCGGCGTTCGGCATGGACTTCTTCCGGCGCCTGCGCGAGAACGGCGCGGTCCAGGTGCCGAGCCCGACGGACGTGGTGACGGATGTCGCGGAGGGTCGGGCCGATCTGGGGATCACGCTGTCGTTCAGCGCCAGCACCGTGGAGGTCGAGGGGTCGCCCATCGAGCAGGTGTGGCCCGCGCCCGGCGCGATCGGCGTGTACAGCCCGATCGCGATCACCTCCTCGGCGTCGAACCGATCCCAGGCGGAGGCCTTCGTCCGCTATGTCGTGTCCGAGCCAGGGCAGCGTCAGATCGCCGCGAGCGGGTGGCATCCGGTCCTGCCGGGGGTCGTGGGGCCCGGGCTGCCGGCGGGCGCCGACGAGATCTTCCCCGATTGGCCGTCGCTGTACGAACGGCAGGACGAGCTGCTGCGGCAGTACCACGAGATCTTCCCGGCGTGAGCGCGACCCGGCGACCTTCGCGCAGGGCCGCGATCGGATGGACCGCGATCGGGTGGGCCGCCGTGGCATCGTCCCTCGCCGTGCTCGTGGTCGCGCCGGTGGGTCGGCTCGTGACGGTCGCGACGTCCGGCGGATGGGATGGCGTGCGACGCGCCGTGGCGACCTCCGGCGCGAGCGAGGCGGTCGGCAACACGCTCTGGGTCTCGGTCGTCTCGACGCTCGTCGCCGTGCCGCTCGGGATCGCGATGGCGCTGATCGTCGATCGAGGCGGCCCTGGCCACCGCGCGTGGCTGCGCGCCGGGCTGCTCCTGCCGCTCGTCGTGCCGCGGTTCGTCCTCGGATTCTCGTGGCTCCAGGCGTACGGCGAGTCCGGTCTGCTCGACGACGCCGTCGGGCTCCGGTTCCCCGGTCTCGTCGGCCCCGCCGGCATCGTCGCGGTCACGGCGGTGACGATGGCACCGATCGCGTTCCTCATCGTGGCCGCCGGGCTCGCCGTCCGCGCCGAACCCGACCTCGATAAGGCGGCGCGGGCATCGGGTGCATCGGCGTGGGCGAGCCTGCGGACGATCACGCTGCCGCTGGTGCGTCCCGCCGCCGTCGCCGCCGCGGCCGTGGTCTTCGCGGCGTCCGTCGAGAGCTTCGCGATCCCCGCCGTCCTCGGGATCAGGGCGGGGTTCGCGATGATGACCACCCGGATGTACCAACAGCTGACGTTCTCCGCCGACCCGGCCGCGTTCACCGCCGCGGTCGTCCTCGCGCTGCTGATGGTCGCGATCGTGGTCCTGGCGGTCGCCCCGTTCGACAGGATCTTGTCGTCCCGGGCGGTGCCGCTGCGTGCGACTCCGGCCGGCGGATCGCCGTCCGGGTCGCCGCGACCCGTCGCGCGTGCGGCGACCGCGGGGCTGTGGACCTACATCGTCCTGGTCGTGCTCGTGCCGCTCGCCGCGCTCACGCTGTCCGCGCTCACGCGGGCCGTCGGGCTGCCCGCGGTGCCGGAGAACTGGTCCCTCGAGAACTTCAGGCAGGCGTTCTCCGGTCCCTCGTGGTCGGCGCTCGGGCGGAGCATGGCGCTCGCGCTGGCGGCGGCCGCGATCCTCGCGGTCCTCGGTGGTCTGCTTGCCGGCCTCGAACGCGTGAGCGGGTGGCGTCGGTCGGGGACACTCGTCACGCTGTCGTTCGCGCTCCCGGGCTCGGCCCTCGCGATCGGGCTGCTCACCGCGTACGGGCGTTGGATCGGCGGGACGATCACGATCATCCTGCTCGCGTATCTCGCCAAGCTGTGGGCGCTCAGCCACCGCTCGATCGCGTCGTCGCTCGAACGGCTCCCGGCCGATGTCCTGCACGCCGCCCGCGCGAGCGGCGCGCACCCGCTGACCGCGATCCGATCCGTCGCGCTGCCACCGCTCGTGCCCGCCGTCGTCGCGGGGTTCGCGCTCGTGTTCCTCTTCGCGTTCCACGAGGTGACGATGTCGGCGTTGCTGTACGGACCCGGCTCGCGGACGCTCGGCGTCGTGGTGCTGAACCTGCAGGAGCTCGGCGACGTCGGCCGGACGTCGGCGCTGGCCGTCGTGATGGTCGCGGTCGCGATGGCGAGCGCGCTGGCCATGCTCGCGGCGTGGCGTGCCGGACGTCGCCTCATCGACGGACGCCGGACGTGAAGGCGATGCACGAGCGGACGGAACACGGTCAGCCACCGGCGCTCGAGTGTCGCGGCGTGGACGTGTCCTACGGTGCCACGCCCGTGCTGCGCGACGTCGGGCTCCGGGTCGACCGGGACGAGGTCCTCGCCGTCCTTGGTCCGAGCGGTTCGGGCAAGACGACGCTGCTCCACGCGATCGCGGGATTCATCGCACCGTCGGCGGGCGAGATCCGCCTCGCGGGAAGGCCGGTCGCCGACGCCCGCAGGATCGAGCCGCCCGAGCGTCGCGATGTCGGTGTCGTGTTCCAGCACTACGCGCTCTGGCCCCACATGACCGCGCGGGACATCGTCGGCTATCCGTTGCGTCGCGCCGGCGCGTCGCGCGCCGAGGCGGCTCGCAGGGCGATGGAGCTGCTCGAGCGCGTCCGCGTGGCTCATCTGGCCGACCGACGCCCGGCGGAGCTGTCGGGTGGCGAGCAGCAACGCGTCGGCCTCGCGCGCGCGCTCGCCCGCGGCGCGTCGCTGTACCTGTTCGACGAGCCGACGGCGCACCTGGACAGCGCCCTGCGGACGGTGTTCCAGGAGGAGCTCGCCGAGCGCCGGCGCGACGCCGGCGCGGCCGCCGTCTACGCCACGCACGACGCGGGCGAGGCGCTCGCGATCGCCGATCGCGTGGTCCTGTTGCGGGAAGGCCACGTCGCGCAGGACGGAACCCCCGAGGAGATCTACGAGCGGCCCGTCGACCTGTGGGCGGCGATGCTGACGGGACCCGCCTCGATCGTGCGCCCCTCGCGTGACGGCGCAGGGACGCCCGTGCTCGTCCGCCCGGAGTGGGTCGAGCTCGACGGAGGCCCCATCGAGGGGGTCGTCCGCGCGACCCGCTTCCGCGGTCCCCACACCGACTACGTCGTCGAGACCGGGCTCGGACGGATCACCGCGCGTGAGACGGGCCGGCCGCGGCTCGCGCCCGACGACGTGGTCTCGCTGTCGCTTCGCCGCGAGTGGCCGCTCGACGCCGTCAAGACAGCGCCATCGCCGGACCGGGGTGGCTCACCCGATCGTTCGTGATCGTGAGCTGCCTGACCGTGTAGGACCGAAGGGCGCGGAGCGTACGGTCGCTCAACCGATCGCAGACCCAGCCCCAGTGCATCGAGACCCAGTCGCCCGCGCTGACGTCTGCGAGGAACGCGAGCCCGTCCGTGGCCCGCGCGACCGTCTCGGCCCGTGGGGGGCCGAGGCCCACACGCCGACCGTCCCAGGTGAGCGGTCGCGAAAGCACCACGAGCTGATCGCCGATCGCCTCGACCACGCGACCCCACCGGATCCTGCATCGATCGAGCACGTGCAGCGGCGTCTCGCCGCGATCCGAACCGAGCAGCCCGACCCACGGGTAGACGCCGAACACGTGGAAGCTGTGGTGCGGCACGGCTCCCGCGGGGATCGCCTCGGCGAGGTGTCCCCACGCACCGCCGGACACGCGCCGGAACCGTTCCATCAGCGACCGGCCGAACAGCTCCATGTCGACGCGATCCAGGAGCGGGTTGCCCACCCAGTACGCCTCGACGACGCGGCGATCGAGCGGGTCGGGGATGCCGACGGCGCCGGCGATCAGCTCGAGGTACGGCCACGCGCCGGCGAACGCCTGCGCCAGCTGCACGAGTCCGGGATCCACGACGCTCGCCGCGCCGTACTCGAGCAGCGCGCGGCTGTCCGACGACCCGCAGTACCCGAGCTCGTTCGGTGGGTAGGCGTACCGCGCGAACAG
>DATHSY010000203.1:0-8226 GCA_035463715.1 Actinomycetota bacterium
TGCAGGCTCCCGGTGGACCCGGAGAGGACGACGAGGGCGGCTTCGCGTTCGGCGGCTGGTCGGTCAACTACTGGGACGACCTGATGGCCCAGGTCATGGCCGAGGCGACGAGCAAGCCGTTCGCGATGGTGCTCGGGCGCCGGACGTACGACATCATGGCCGCGTACTGGCCGCACGCCCCGGAGGAGACCGGCGCGAAGGTGTTCAACGACGCCACCAAGTACGTCGTGTCGCGCAGCCGTCCCACGCTGGACTGGAGCAACTCGGTCCTGATCGAGGGCGATGCGGCCGAGGGCATCGCCGAGCTCAGGGAAGAGAGCGGGCCGGAGCTGCAGGTGCACGGCAGCGGGAACCTGACCCAGACCCTCATGGCCCACCACCTCATCGACGAGTACCGCCTGTGGGTCTTCCCGGTCGTGATCGGAACGGGCAAGCGGCTGTTCGCGGAGGGAGCGATCCCGTCCGCGTTGAGGCTCGTCGACCACCAGGTCTCGACCACGGGCGTGACGATCGGGACGTACGAGCCGGCGGGCGACATCGTTACGGGGACGTTCGGGGACGAGTGACGGCCCGACCGGGCGCGGCCGCAGGCTTGACGGCGGTGAGCAGCAGGTAGTCGACGACGCGGCGGCGCCAGAGGAGCTCGACCTGGCGGAGGCCGACACGGGCGGCGGCGCGCACGGTCGCCGGCGCCGTTCGGTCGCCCTCGAGCCGGCCGCGCACGAACCGGACCGCGGGTCCGATCACGCGCTCCCCGACCAGCCGCGCCTCGAGCGCGGTGAATCCGGCGCCGGTCACCAGGTCGACGATCGAGCCGGGTGACGCCGCCGCTCCGAGGCCGAGCCCCCAAACGCGCAGCTGCGCGAGTCCCGCGTAGATCTCTCCGAGCGTTCGCGGCCTCCGAAGCGTCGGCACGTCCGACATCGTCAGCACGCCGCCCGGGCGCAGCACGCGGAACGCCTCGGCGAGGAACCGCGCTCGCGAGGGGAAGTGGAACGCCGCTTCGACGCTGATCAGCCCATCGACGCTGCCGCCGCGAAGCGGGAGCCGGGTGGCATCTGCGTTCACGGGCTCGGCACCGGCCTCCGTGAGCCACCGCCGCCCGGCGACGAGCTGCGACCGGGTGATGTTCACGACCACGAGCTGTCTCGGCCGCGCGACCTCGGTGATCAACACGTCCTGCGCGCCGAGCCCGTTCCCGACGTCGAGGACCACGCCGTTCTTCGGGAGCGGTTCGGCGATGGTCCGCACCAGCCGCCGAACCGCGACCGGCGCCTCCGAGGGATCGCTCCCATCCCCCTCCCACAGCCCGAGGTTCAGCCAGCCCTCGTCGAGCGCCAGGAAGAAGTCCGGCCCGATGCTGTCGTAGACCGTCGCCGCCGGCCGCGCGCCCCGCCGGAACAGGGCGCCGACGTGGCGCAGGTTCTCGCGAGTGATCCCGTTCCGCATCCTGCGACCGTACTCGGCGTCGGTCCGTTTGACGGGTTGCCTCGCATCCGACACGCTCAGGACCGAGACCGTCCCGAGGAGGCCCGCCTCTCATGGAGACCACCGTCGATCGGACCCTGCTGCGCGAGCTGATGACGCGCGAGGAGGACCGGTTCGTCATGGACCATCCGCGTTCGGAGGAGCTCTTCGAACGCGGCAAGGCGAACCTGCTGGCCGGCGTCCCGATGCCGTGGATGAGCGAGTGGGCCGGACCGTTCCCCGTGTTCGTGGCCGAGGCCGAGGGCGCGCGCTTCACCGACGTCGACGGCAGGACCTACGTGGACCTGTGCCTGGGCGACACCGGCGCCATGACCGGCCATGCGCCGAAGGAGGCCGTCGCGGCGATCGCCGAGCAGGCGGCGAAGGGCATCACCCTGATGCTCCCGAGCGAGGACTCGATCTGGGTCGGCCAGGAGATGCAGCGCCGGTTCGGCCTGCCCTACTGGCAGTTCTGCCTGACCGCGACCGACGCGAACCGCTTCACGCTCCGGCTCGCCCGCGCGATCACCGGCCGGCCGAAGGTCCTCGTGTACTCGTGGTGCTACCACGGCTCCGTCGACGAGACGATCATCACCGTCGAGAACGGCCACGCCGGCGCGCGACCCGGCAACATCGGTCCGGCCGTCGACCCGACGCTCACCACGCGCGTCGTCGAGTTCAACGACGTGCCGGCGCTCGAGGAGGCGCTCGCGCACGAGGATGTCGCGTGCGTCCTGGCGGAGCCCGCGCTGACGAACATCGGCATCGTCCCCCCGGACCCGGGCTACCACGATGCGCTCCGCGAGCTGACGCGGAGGTACGGGACGTACCTCGTGATCGACGAGACCCACACGATCTGCGCCGGTCCCGGCGGCGCGACGAGGGCGTGGAGCCTCCGGCCGGACTTCCTCACGATCGGCAAGCCGCTCGCGAGCGGCGTGCCGGCCGCGTGCTACGGGATGAGCACCGAGGTCGCCGACCGTGTGAACGGCTTCATGGGCGCGCTGCCGACCACCGATGTCGGCGGGGTCGGCGGGACGCTCTCGGGCAACGCCCTCTCGCTGGCGGCGATGCGCGCGACGCTGGAGAACGTCCTGACCGAGGAGGCGTTCGAGCGGATGATCGCCCTCGGCGAACGGTGGGCGAACGGTGTGAAGGACGCGATCGACCGCCACGGTCTGCCATGGACGATCCAGCGGATCGGCGCGCGGGCCGAGTACTGGTTCACGCCGACCACGCCTCGCACCGGCGGCGAGGCGGCCGCGGCCGACGACCACGAGCTCGCCAGGTTCACGCATCTGTATGCGCTGAACCGCGGGATCCTGCTGACGCCGTTCCACAACATGGCGCTGATGTCGCCGGCGACGACCGAGGAGGACGTCGATGCGCATAGCGAGGTGTTCGACGAGATGTGCAAGGAGCTGACGGCATGACTGTCCGGGCGCAAGAGCGGCAGGAACCGGTTGCATCTCGGATCCACGTCGACGACCTGAAGGAGGAGATCGCGATGTCAGAACAACCGTCCGGCGGCAACACCCGCTGGGAGGAGCTGAAGGTGACGGGCGACCAGCTCGTCGACACCGTGAAGAGGCTCGTCCAGGAGGGCAACGTCCGCCGGATCGTGATCAAGAACGCCGAGGGTCAGACGTACATGGAGATCCCGCTGACGGTCGGCGTGGTCGGCGCGGTGCTGATCCCGCTATGGGCGGCGCTCGGCGCCCTCGCGGCGATCGCCAGCGGCCTTACGATCGCGATCGAACGCAGCGACAAGCCCGAGGACGGCGGGAGCCCGTCCGCCTAGGCCCGTCAACGACGTGCGAGCGCGTCCCGGAGCTTGACCTTTCCCGGCCGAAGGACCGCGTTCGCGTAGACACGCGTCGCGACCGGGATCAGCGCCGCCGTCGCCGCCACCGAGATGACCGCCGACAGGAGCGCGAACCAGATCGACGCCTGGCCCAGCATGATCCGTGACGGCATCGAGAGCGGCGCCGACCACGGCATCAGGGACGAGACCGTCGCGAGCGTCGAGTCGGGGTTACCGACCGCCTGGATCCCGAGGAAGAACGACGCGATGATCACCAGCGACAGCGGCGTCATCGTGGCCTGAAGGTCTTCCTGGCGGGAGACGATCGAGCCGGCGACAGCGAACAACGACGCATAGAAGGCGTACCCGAACAGGAACCACAGCAGGACGACCCCGATCGCGCCGAGCGCGCCTCCGGGGAAGTCGAGCCGGCCGACGCCGAGCGCCGTTCCGAACCCGATCATCCCGATCAGCAAGAGCTGACACAGGCCGAGCAGCCCGATCCCGAGGATCTTCCCGCGGAGCAGCTGGGAGGGCCGGATCGCCGACAGCAGCACCTCGACGACGCGCGACGACTTCTCCTCCACCACGCCCGCGGCGACCCAGTACCCGTACGCGAACAGCTGCCCGTACAGCGCCAGCACGCCGACGAACGCGACCGCCGCGAGCTGCTGGCGCCGCTCGTCGATCGGCTCGAGCGCCCGCACGGGCAGCGGCGCCACGTCGAGCGCTTCGTCAGCTTGGTCGGAAGACACACCGGCCTCCTCGAGCACCTGGTGAGCGCGGAGCCGCTCGGATACCGATTGCACCGCACCGAGCAGGTCGGCGGGACCGTCTGATTTCACCACGATGCGGTCCCCGCCGATCAGCACGGCGTCCGCGTCGCCGTCGCGAAGGGCTCGCTCGGCCGACGCCTCGTCGTCGAGCTCTTGGACCGTCACGTCGAACGCGAGCGTCGCCGATCCCCGCTCGAGCTGCGTCCCGACCTCGACGGCGTCCTCGCCGACGACCACCAGGTCGTAGCGCGCCCTGCCGCCGGCGAGCGATGACAGCACGAGGAACCCGACGAGGATCGTGAGCGTGATGCCGGTCGAGATCCGGAAGCCCCTGTCCTTGAACCGCTCGACGAACTCTCGCCTCGCGACGACCCGGTAGATCCCGCGGTCCGAGTCGCGCTTCGCCCCGTTCATCGCGTCACCACCCGTCGGAAGATGTCGGGCAGCGAGGGCTGCACGACACCGAACCATCGAACCTCGCCCGCCGCGCGCGCCAGATCGAGGACGTCGTTCGGGACCGTGCCGTCCGACAACTCGAGCACCGCGCCGGAGGCGAGCCGTTCGACCACGGTCACCCCGGCCAGCCGCGTCCAGTCGGGGGCCTGCCCGGCGACCTCGACCCGGACCAGCCGGCGGGCGTCAGAGGCGCGCAGGTCCGAGATCC
Organism: Actinomycetota bacterium; assembly: GCA_035463715.1. Lineage (GTDB taxonomy): Bacteria > Actinomycetota > UBA4738 > UBA4738 > HRBIN12 > DATHSY01. Next base: position 4,712 of record DATHSY010000203.1, read on the forward strand.
TCCCGGCCGCGACGATCCGCCCGGCGTTGATCATCACGACCGACTCGCAGAGCCGCTCGACCAGCTCGAGCTGGTGGCTCGAGAACACGACCGGCACGCCCGCCGCCGCCTGTTCGCGCAGCACGCCGGCGAGCGTGTCGACGCCGACCGGATCGAGCCCGGAGAACGGCTCGTCCAGGACGAGCACCTCCGGTTCGTGCGCGAGCGCGGCGGCGAGCTGTACGCGCTGTTGGTTCCCGAGCGAGAGGGTCTCCGTGCGGTCGTTCACGCGGTCGGCGACGCCGAGGATCTCGATCGTGCGGAGCGACCGCGCGCGGGCGTCCCCGGCGTCGAGGCCGTGCAGCCGCCCGAGGTAGGCGAGCTGATCGAGGACGCGCATCTTCGGGTACAGCCCGCGCTCCTCCGGCATGTAGCCGAACCGCCGCCGCACGGCCACGTCGACGGGCTTGCCACGCCACCGGACCTCGCCGGAGTCGGCCTGGAGCACGCCGAGCACGATCCGCATCGCGGTCGTCTTGCCGGCGCCGTTCGGCCCGACGAAGCCGACCATCTCCCCTCCGGGAACCGAGAACGAGACGTCGTCGAGCGCGACCACGTCGCCGAACCGGCGCGTGAGGTCGATCAGGTCGAGCACGGGGATCCCCCTCGGATCACGGTGTGTCCATCGGCACGCCGGGCATCCGGCTGCACCCTACGGCGCCGTCGACACGCCGACGATGTGCCCGATCCAGTCGTCCCGCTCGAGCGCGTCGAGGACGAAGGTGGCGAAGTCACTGGTCGGAAGCTTCTTACCGGGCGCCTTCGCGTCGACGACGGCCTCGTACGAGCCCGTCCCCGGATCGCCCACGACCCACGGCGCCGCGCCGATGGTCCAGTCGAGCGAGCTCCCCCGGAGCGTCTCGGCGTTCCGACGGTGCTCGCGTCCCATCCCCGCGAACTCGCCGGTCGGCTCGCGATCGCTCAGCACGTCGTTGTTAGCCGCGACGAGGAGCCGCCTCACCCCCGCTCGGTCGGCCGCCTCGACGACGGTCCGGGTCGCGTCGGAATGCTCCGGTTCGTCCTCGGGCCTGGCGAGCGACAGGACCGAGACGACCGCGTTCGACCCGGCGATGGCCCTCTCGACCGCGGAAGGATCGCGCGCGTCCCCTTCGACGATCGTCAGGCCCTCGCGCGGCTCGAGCTTCGACGCGTCCCGGACGAACGCGACGACCTCGTGCCCGCGTTCGAGCGCCTGCTCGACGACCTTGCTTCCGGTCCTGCCCGTCGCCCCGAAGACGGTGATCCGCATCGGGTCGAAGCCTACGCGGCCTCGACCGCCTCGTCCGGGCGCTCCTGCGACAGCGCGATCGCGAGGACCTCGTCGATCGTCTCGACGGGGTGGAACGCGATCTGCTCGCGGACCTTCTCCGGCACGTCTTCGAGATCGCCCTCGTTCCGCTTCGGCAGCACGACCTCGGTCAGGCCGGCACGGTGGGCGGCCAGGACCTTCTGCTTCACGCCGCCGATCGGCAGCACGCGGCCCTGGAGCGTGACCTCGCCGGTCATGCCGACGGTCGGCTTGACCGCGCGGCCCGACAGGAGCGATGCGAGCGCCGTTACCATGGTGACGCCCGCCGACGGGCCGTCCTTGGGGACGGCGCCGGCCGGGACGTGGAGGTGGAACCGGCCCCGGACATCGTCGGCCGAGATCCCGAGCTCGTCGCCGTGCGAGCGCACGTACGAGAGCGCGATCTGGCCGGACTCCTTCATCACGTCGCCGAGCTGACCGGTCAGCGTTAGCCCGTCTCCATCGCCGTCGGTCCGCGTCGCCTCGATGAACAAGACGTCGCCGCCGGTTCCGGTTACGGCCAAGCCGGTCGCCACGCCGGGGACGCTCGTCCGCTCGCCCGCCTCGAAGAAGAACTTCGGACGGCCCAGGTGTTCGCGGATCTCGGCGGCGTCGATCGTGACCGGGGCGCTCAGCGAGCCGCCCGCCAGCTTCGTCGCCACCTTGCGCAGAACCTTGCCGAGCTCGCGCTCGAGGTTGCGCACGCCCGCCTCGCGTGTGTGGTCGCTCACGACCGCGCGGATCGCGTCGTCGGTGACGACGACCTCGTCCTCGCGCAGGCCGTTGCGCTCGACCTGCCGTTTCAGCAGGTGGTCGCGGGCGATGGCAACCTTCTCGTCCTCGGTGTAGCCGTCGATCCGGATGACCTCCATCCGGTCGAGCAGCGGCGCCGGGATCGTCTCCCATACGTTCGCGGTCGTGATGAACAGCACCTCGGACAGGTCCAGGTCGACGTCCAGGTAGTGGTCGCGGAACGTGTGGTTCTGGGCTGGGTCGAGGACCTCGAGCAGCGCGGACGATGGGTCGCCGCGCCAGTCGGCGCCGACCTTGTCGACCTCGTCGAGCATCATCACCGGGTTCTTCGTGCCCGCGTCCTTCAGCGCGCGCACGATGCGGCCGGGCAGCGCACCGACGTACGTGCGCCTGTGGCCCCGGATCTCGGCCTCGTCGCGGATGCCGCCGAGCGCCACGCGGACGAACTTCCGTCCGAGGGCGCGTGCCACCGACTCGCCGAGCGAGGTCTTGCCCACACCCGGAGGGCCGACCAGCGTCAGGATCGCGCCCGAACCGCGACCGGTCGCCTCGCCGAGCCCGCGCTCCTGGCGGAGCTTGCGGACCGCGAGGTATTCGACGATCCGGTCCTTCACGTCCTCGAGGCCCGTGTGGTCCTCGTCGAGGATCTTGCGCGCCTCGGTGATGTCGAGGTTGTCGTCGGTGCGGACCGACCAGGGCACGTCGAGCAGCCAGTCGAGGTACGTGCGGATCCAGCCGGACTCGGGGTTCTGCTCCCCCATCTTCTCCAGCCGGCCCAGCTCGCGGTCGGCCTGCTTCAGGACGTCGTCGGGCATGCCCGCCTCGGCGATCTTGCGCCGGTACTCCTCGACGACGTTCTCGCCGTCGTCCTCGCCCAGCTCCTTGCGGATCGCGTCCATCTGCTGGCGCAGGATGTACTCGCGCTGGGTCTTCTCCATGCCGTCGCGGACGTCGCTGCGGATCTTGTCTTTCAGCTCGAGCTCCGCGAGGGCCTCCTTCGACCAGACGAGCACCTTCTCCAGGCGCTCCTCGACATCGATGGTCTCCAGGACCTCGACCTTCTGCTCGAACGAGAGGTCGGGCGAGTAGCCCGCCGTGTCCGCGATCTGACCGGGATCGGTCAGGCCGCGGAAGAAGTCCATGACCTGTGGCACGCCGCGGGCATCCACGATGTTCTCGAGCGTCGCTCGGTACTCGCGTGCCAGCTCGATCGCACCGGGCGACGGGGCGCCTTCCTCGACGTCCTCGACCTGGACCCAGATCGCCTCCCCCGTGCCCGGCACGCCGATGCCGACCACGGCTCGGCGCAGGCCCCGGATCACGAGGGCCTCGAGGCCGTTCTGGAGCTTGCCGACGTCCTCGACCTTGGCGACCGTCCCGACCCGGGCGTAACGCGCCCCGACCTTCGGGACCAGGAGGAGCTCGGAACCGGCGT
>DATHSY010000204.1:0-7678 GCA_035463715.1 Actinomycetota bacterium
CTGGTCTGCGGGTACCACCACAAGCTCGTGCACGAGTTCGACTGGTCGGTGCGTCGCGAGCAGGACGGGGCCCGCTGGTTCCGTCCGGACGGGACCGCGTTCAGGACGGGCGTGGATCCGCCGGCGACGGAGGTGGCGTGATACCGGCGTTCCCGTCGCCGGTCGATCGGCTGGCCCCCGTCGTCCGGAGCTCCGCCACCAGGCGTTCGAGGGTGTCGGCGACGCCCGTATCGGAGGTATAGCCCGCCGCGAGCTTGTGGCCGCCGCCTCCGAACGTGGACGAAACCGCCGCCAGGTCGTGACCGCCGCGCGACCGCATGCTGACCTTGAATCGGCCGTCGCGCTGTTGCTTGAAGACGGCGGCGACGTCGACCTCTCGTGTCGTGCGGAGCACGTCGATGAGGTCGTCGGTATCGGCCGGGTGCGCGCCCGTCTCGGCGAGGTCGTCGTGCGTGAGGTAGGTCCAGATCAGGTCGGCGTCCGGCTCCACCGCCAACCGCGAAAGCGCCACGGCGAGCACGCGGAGGAACGCGGTCGTGTTGTTCTCGTACAGGACGCGCGCGAGCGCGGCGTGGTCGAAGGGGTGCTCGCGCAGCTCCGCCGCGATCCGGAGCGTCTCGGGCGTCGTCGCGCCGTACTGGAACCGGCCGGTGTCAGTGACGAGCCCCGCGTACAGGCACATCGCCGTCTCGGTCGGCATCTCGCCGCCGATCGCCTTCGCGAGCCGGTAGACCATCTCGCACGTCGAGGACGCGTGGGGGTCGATGAGGGGCACGGTCCCGAGTCCCTCGTTGCTCACGTGGTGGTCGATCCAGATCAGCTCTCGTGCCTTCGTCGCGACCTCAGCGAGCACAGATAGGCGATCCATCGACGCCGTGTCGCACGTCACCATGACGTCCGGCTCCCTGGGGAACTCCGAGGGCGGGACGATCGCCTCCACGCCGGGCAGTGCATCCGCCCATGAAGGGATCTCGAACGGCTCGTTGCCGAACGAGCACACCGTCTCGGCGCCGCGCGCGCGGAGCAGGTTCGACAGCCCGAGCATCGACCCGATCGCGTCCGGGTCCGGGTTCACGTGGCACGCGAGCGCCACCCTCGGCGCCGTCCGAAGGATCTCCGCGGCCCGCGTCAGCGCGTCAGCCATCTTCGTCCTCGTGCATCTTGCGGATGAGCTCCTCGATCCGGTCCGCCGTCTGGATCGTCGTGTCCTCCTCGAACTCCAGGTCGGGCAGCGTCTTCAGCCGCACCTGACCGCCGATCACCCGCCGGAGGTGCGGCGCCGCGGAACGGAGCGCCGCCGCGCTCGCCCTGCGCTCCCTCTCGTCCCCCATCACCGTGTAGTAGACCCACGCCTTCCGCAGGTCGGGCGAGACCTTCACGCCCACGACCGTGACGAAACCGACGCGAGGGTCTTTCAGCTTGAGGATCTCCTCGGCGAGGATCTCGCGGAACTCCTCTGAAACCCGGCTGAGTCGCGTTCCGTCGGGCACCGTCATCAGTCCTTCTGCCTCAATCCTCTGGATAGTGCAGCGAGACCTCGGCGTCGATGACCTCGACCTCGGCCCACCGGTCGATCAGCTTCTCCACTTCGTGCAGTACCCGTTTGGCGTGGTAGGCCTCGCCGGCGACCGCCGAGACGGCGATCGTCGAGCGCTGCCACAGGTCGTGGTGGTCCACCTCGGCCACCGAGACGTTGAACTTCGCGCGGATCGCGTTCGTCAACGTCTTCAGGACGTGGCGTTTCTGCTTCAGCGAGCCAACGGCCGGGATGCGCAGATCGAAGCGTTCGAGCGCGACGAGCATCCGATCCCTCCGCCGCGGCGGCGCTACAGCTGGCGGGCGACCTCTCGGACCTCGTAGGCCTCGATGACGTCGCCCTCCTTCACGTCGTTGAAGTTCTCGATCCCGATGCCGCATTCGAAGCCCTCGGCGACCTCGCGGACGTCGTCCTTGAAGCGCCGGAGCGACCCGATCCGGCCGTCGTACACGATCACGCCGTCGCGCACCACGCGGGCGCGCGCGTTCCGCACGATCTGCCCGCGGGTCACCATGCAGCCCGCGATCGTGCCGGCGCGTGGCACGCGGAAGATCGCTCGGACCTCCGCCGTGCCGAGCTCCGTCTCCCTCTCCTCGGGCGAGAGCAGACCGGACAGGGCGCTGCGGACGTCGTCGATCGCGTCGTAGATCACGCGGTACAGACGAACGTCGACCCCTTCGCGCTCGGCGAGATCCCGCGCCGCCACATCGGGCCGGACGTTGAAGCCGACGACGATCGCGCGCGAGGCGACCGCGAGCGAGATGTCGCTCTCGGTGATCGCGCCCACGCCGCTGCGGATCACGTTCACGCGGACCTCGTCCTGCGGGATCTTCGCGAACGAATCCTCGACTGCGCCGAGCGAGCCCTGCACATCGGCCTTCAGGATGATGTTGAGCTCGGGCACCTCAGCCTCGCGCGCCTGCGCCATCAGGTCCTGCAGCGTCGGCGCGCGCGTCGTGACCAGCTCGGCCGCTCGGACCTTGGCCTCGCGCTCCTGAGCGATGTGGCGAGCCTCGCGCTCGTCCTCGACCTCGCGGAAGTCGTCGCCGGCGTTCGGCACGTGCGACCAGCCGAGGATCTGGACCGGCTTGCTCGGCCCCGCGATCTTCACGGGCTGGCCATTCTCGTCGAGCATCGCGCGGATCCGCGCCCACACGATGCCCGAGACGAGCGTGTCGCCGACGTCGAGCGTGCCCTTCTGGACCAAGACGGTCGCGACGGGGCCGCGGCCCCTGTCGAGGTTGGACTCGATGACCGCGCCCCGCGCCCGCCCCTCCGGATCGCCCTTCAGCTCCTCGATGTCCGCGACGAGCAGGATCGTCTCGAGCAGCGAGTCCAGGTTGGTGCGCGCCTTGGCCGATACGTCGACGAACTCGTAGCTACCGCCCCACTCGGCCGGGACGACCTCACGCTCGACCAGCTGCTGACGGACGCGCTGCGGGTCGGCCTCGGGCTTGTCGATCTTGTTGACCGCAACGATGATCGGCACGCCGGCCGCCCTCGCGTGGTCGAGCGCTTCGAGCGTCTGCGGCTTCACGCCGTCGTCGGCGGCCACGACCAGCACGACGATGTCGGTGACCTGAGCGCCGCGGGCGCGCATCGCGGTGAACGCCTCGTGGCCGGGCGTATCGATGAACGTGATCTCGCGGCCGTCCACGTGGACCTGGTAGGCGCCGATGTGCTGCGTGATCCCGCCGAACTCTCCGGATACGACGTCGGTGCGGCGGATCGCGTCGAGCAGCAGGGTCTTCCCGTGGTCGACGTGGCCCATGACGGTCACGACCGGCGGTCGCGGCTTGAGGCGCGCCGGATCGACCTGCTCCTGTTCGGGCTCCTCCTCGTCGAGGCCGACGATCTCGGCCTCGTAGCCGAGGTCGTTCGCGATCAGCGCGATCGCCTCGTCGGACAGTGATTGCGTGGCCGTGACCATCTCGCCGGCGGCGAACAGGATCTTCACGATCTCGGCGGCGCTGCGACCGGTCTTGTCGGCGATCGCCTGCGCGGTCGACCCTCGCATCAGCTTCAGCGACGGGAGCGCCAGCTTCGCCGGCGCGGGGGCCGGTGCCGGCGCGGGTGCTGAGGCCGCTGGCTTCGCCGTCGGAGCCGTGGGGGCGGCGGCCGGCGCCGCGGCCGTCTGCGCGGCGGGCGCAGGGGCACCGTTGCCCCCGGGCGCCGGGGGCGGCGCGAGCACCTTCTCGGGCTTGGCCTTGCCCTCCGCCGAGGTCGGCTTGGCCTTGCCCTGGGTCGCGGCCTTCGACTTCTTCTCCGACGTGACCTCGCGGGCCTCCGCGACCTTCCTTGTGCGCGCCTTCGGCAATGGCTCCTCGACGGCCTCGCGGAGCTTGGCCTCGGGGACGGCCTTGCCGCCCGACGCGCGCAAGCGAGGAACGGCCTGGTCGGGGACCGACGACGACGCGGTGAGGCCGTCGACGCCCATCTCCTTCAGCGCCGCGAGCAGGTCCTTGCTCGCAACACCGAGCTCCTTCGCCAGCTCGTGGACCCTCACGTGGTGCCTGCCTGCCTTTCCGTCGATCCCGTCTCGGTCGATCCCGTGTCGGTCGATCCGGGAGACCCGGGAAGCCGCTCGAGGTCGGCCCTTAGCCTAACGGCTCCCTCACGATCCAGGCCCGCGCGCAGCGCCCGCGCGAGCGCGCCGCGCCGCAGCGCCAGGTCGATGCACGCGGGCACGGGGTGCACGTACGCGCCGCGTCCGGGCGCCTTGCCGGTCGGGTCTGCCGCGACCCCCCCATCCTGGGCGCGCACAACCCGAACCATGGTGCCCTTCGGCGACGTCCTGCGGCAGCCGACGCACGTCCGCACCGGCTCCGGCACGACTCAGCCCTCCGAGGACGACTCCTCGCCCGCGGCCGCCACGCCGGCCGCCGACGCGCTCTCGACCTCGACCGTGACCTCGTCCACGGTCGCCGGCTCCATCGCCGGGTCCTCGGCGGGGACCTCGGGCTCCGCGGCCGGAGCGGTCATCGGAGCGGTCACCGGTGCGGCCACCGGGGCAGCCGGTGCGCGGCCCTCCTCCGCGATCTGGGTCTCGCTCTTGATGTCGATCCGCCAGCCGGTCAGCCGCGCGGCCAGGCGCGCGTTCTGCCCTTCCTTCCCGATCGCGAGCGAGAGCTGGTAGTCGGGCACCGTCACGACGGCCGTCTGCGTTGCCTCATCGACGCGCGCCTCCTTGACCTTGGCCGGCTGGAGCGCATTCGCCACCAACGTCGCTGGGTCGTCGCTCCACGGCACGACGTCGATCTTCTCGCCACGGAGCTCGTTCACGACCATCCGCACGCGCGAGCCCTTCGGCCCGACGCACGCGCCCACGGGGTCGACGCCCGGCTCGTTGGACGACACGGCGATCTTCGAGCGGTGACCCGGCTCGCGCGCGACCGCCCTGATCTCGACGATGCCCTCCGCGATCTCAGGAACCTCCATCGCGAACAACGCCTTGAGCAGCCCGGGATGCGTCCGCGACACCACGATCTGCGGGCCTTTGGTCCCCTTGCGGACCTCGGTGATGTACGCCTTCACACGTTCGCCGTGGCGATACGACTCGGACGGGATCTGCTCGGCCTGCGGGAGGAGCGCCTCGACCTTGCCGAGGTCGAGCAGCATGTACCGGCGCTCCTGCTGCTGCACGATGCCGGTGACGACGTCGCCCTCCCGGCCGGCGAACTCCTCGTAGGTCATCTCGCGCTCGGCATCGCGCAGCTTCTGGAAGATCACCTGCTTCGCCGTCTGCGCGCCGATGCGGCCCTTGAACTCGTCGGTGACCTCGACCTCCTCTTCGGAGATCACGCGGGTCGCGTACTCGGGCTCGTTCTCCTCGTCTCCGGGCGAGACCTCGTACTCCTCGAGCTTCTGGACCCAGACGCGGAGGTCGCCTGATCCCGGGTCTATCTGCGCGCGCACGCCGAAGGTCGTCTCGTCCACGTCCGGGTGCTGCTGCTTCCACCACGACTTGTATGCGGAGGCCATCGCCTCCTCGAGCCCGGCGAGGATCGTCTCGAACGCGATGCCCTTCTCGCGCTCCAACTCGCGAAGCGCCGCGATCATCTCGGCGTTCATCCTCTAGCTCCTATCCGATCCCCACTCGAAGACGGTCCGCGCCGACGCGACCGCGTCGTAGGGGACGCGCAGCTCTCCGCCGTCGGTAGCGATCGTGATCGCCTCCGCGTCGGCCGAGACCAGCGCGCCCCGGTGCACCTTCGAGCCCTCGATCGGCTCGACCGTCTTCACCCTCACCTGCTCGCCGATGCTCCTTTGGAAATGCCGCGGCTCCTTGAGCGCGCGTTCGAGGCCCGGCGAGCCCACCTCCAGCTCGTACCGACCCTTCCCGAAGTCCTCCAGGTCCAGCCGGCGCGAGAGCTTCTCGGACGTCTGGGTGATCGTGTCGAGGTCGACGCCGCCCTCCCGCGTCACGGCCACCCGCAGGACCATGCGGCCGGCCTCCCTGCGGTACGCGACGTCCCACAGCTCGAGGCCCACCGACTCGACGACGGATCGGACCAGCGCCTCCACGTCCCTCTCGCCCTTCATCCTCGCGAAGCGTCCCCTGAAAAACAGAAGTGGGCGCGAGCCCACTTCGTCGGTGACACCGCTCGTTGTTGCCCTCGAGTATAGCGGAGGGCGTCGGGGCGGGCGGGCGACGCGTCGCGTCGGAGGCTGCGTCAGAGGGCCCGGCGCTGGCCGCCGGCGCGTCCCCAGTGGTCGCGCCGGTTCATCCGCCGGGCGAGCCGGGGGTCGTCCCAGCCGCGGTTGAGCCGCACGCCGAGCAAGCGGCACGCCAGCTCGGCGTGCTCGGGCGAGGGGAACACCTCCCGGAGCCAGTTCCCGTCGACGTCGACCAGGATCAGGTCCCAGGTCCGTAGCCCGACGTGCTGGAGGACGGCCTCGACCTCGGGCTGGAGCGAGACGAAACGCCGCAGGCGCGTCGTGGGGCGCGTGGCCATCGCCCGGACGGTACGGCTACGGCGCGGTCGCGAGCAACCGCTCGGCCGCCTCGGCGGCGCGCGCGAGCGGGGCCTGCGACCGCTCCCCCGTCGCGCGGAGCTTCAGGTCCACGGTTCCGGCCCGGAGGCCGCGGCGGCCGGCGACCACCTGGAGCGGGTAGCCGATCAGGTCGGCGTCGTTGAACTTCACGCCGGCCGCGCCCTCGCGGTCGTCGAGGACGACCTCCACGCCGGCGTCCAGCAGCTCGCCGTAGATCCGTTCGGCCTCGGCGACGACCTCCTCGTCGTCGCGGTTGGCCGGGATCACGCAGACCTCGAACGGCGCGATCGCCTTCGGCAGCTTCAGGCCCGAATCGTCGCGATACTGCTCGGCGGCGGCGCCGAGCGTGCGCGAGATCCCGATCCCGTAGCAGCCCATCTGGAACGGCTGCTCCGTGCCGTCCTCGTCCACGAACATCGCCTTGAGCGGCGCGGAGTACTTCGTGCCCAGCTGATAGATGTGCGCGACCACGATCGACCGGCCGATCCGCAGCTCGCCGCCGTCGACCGGGCAGGGGTCGCCCTCGCGGATCTGGGCGACGTCCTCGTACCGGTCCACGCGGAAGTCGCGCGGCGTGTTCGCACCACGGACGTGCCGATCCGGCTGGTTGGCGCCGGTGACCCAGTCCTTGCCCGCTCGCACCGAGTGGTCGGCGATCACGATCGCATCGTCCGACATCGCCTGCGGGCCGACGTAGCCCTTTACGAACCCGCGTCCGGCGAAGTCCGCGTCCTCGAACGCTCGGATCGGCGTCGGGAAGAAGAGCTGCTCGAGCTTCTCCTCGGCGACCTCCCGGTCCCCCGGGACGAGCGCGGCGACGGTCTGCCCGCCGGCGTCGAACACGATCGTCTTGAGCGTGCCTTCGGCCGGCACGTTCAGGAACGCGGTCAGGGCGTCGATCGTCGCGGTGTCGGGCGTATCGAGCACCTCGAGGGGTTCGAGATCCGTCTGCTCGACCGGCTCTGGGGCGCGCGGCGTGGCCGCCTTGACGTCCGCGAGGTAGTCGCCGTTCACGCATTCGACGAACAGGTCCTCGCCGACGTCGGCTCGGGCCATGAACTCGTGGTTGATGCCGCCACCGATCTGTCCGGCCTCCGCCTCGACGACGACGTAGGACAAACCGAGCCGGTCGTAGATGTGTCGGTA
>DATHSY010000205.1:0-5245 GCA_035463715.1 Actinomycetota bacterium
CTCCATCAGCCTCTGGCCTTGCTGGGCGATCCCGACCGTGAACTCCTCGCGGATCGTCGGGTCCTCGGCCACGTGCGGGCGAAGGAGCGCCTTCGCGTACCCGATGATCGCGGTGAGCGGGGTCCGTAGCTCGTGTGACGCGACCGCGACGAACTCACCCTTCATCCGGTTGAGTTCGCGTAGCTCGGCGACCGTCTCGCGCTCGCGGTCCAGGTGGACCTGGAGCAGGGCGGCTTGCTCTTCGAGCTGTTCGTTCTGGTGCTGGAGCTGCTCCGACAGGTGCTGCAGCGAGCGTTCACGGTCGCGTAGCTCGTCGGTCGTGATCTCCAAGGCCCGGCTGCGGAAGAACATCTGCCGGGCGAGGACGAGCGGCGCGAAGAACGCTGCGACCGCCCACGGCCCGTCATGCGTGAAGAACCGGGCGATCAGCGTGCCGTACAGTCCGAGTCCCAGGTAGGCGATGAGGAACTCGGCCGGCTTGGTCCCGTGCATCTCGACCAGGATCTTCCAGACGTGGAGCCGGTAGTCCACCGCCGTGTACCCGGCGACCATGACGGCGTTGACCGAGTAACACAGGATCGTGGCCAGCATCGCGCCGAGCGAGAGCGTCAGCCATGGCCCATCGATGTCGCCCGCGAACGCGTGGAAGGCGGCCGACCCGACGATGATCGCGAGCGCCATCTGCGCGCGCGTGAACAGGGCCTTGAGCGCCGGCAGCTCGCGCCGGAACTCTCGCGTGTCGGACGAGCCGACGAGCGCGATCAGACCTGCCACGGCCGGCGGGTAGAGCAGGCTCGTCGCGACCAAGATCGGGAAGCTGAGCGATACGACGAGGCCGCCCCAGGCTGGGATCGGTAGCAGATCGACGATCGCCACGACGGCGATCCAGAGGGCGACGTGCCACAGCTCGACGCCGTGGCCGTTGGTTCGCGCGAGCTCGTAGACGATCCACGCGATCACGGGCAGCGAGACGGCGAGCTCGAAGACGCGGACGACCGCTCGCCGCCTCCGAGGCGCATCGTCGCCGTCGGCAGCTTGCTGCGGAGGGGTCTCCACGACGTCCGGAGGGGTCTCAGCCATCGACCGCGACCCCTGCTGTGGCCACGTTTCGGGCGCCCTTGTCGCTGCCGCGGACCGCGCCCCGCATGCCGGCCGCGAGGAACAAGGCGACCCCGCCGTACGTGAACAGGTCGCCGATCGAGATCGCCTGCTCGACCGGAGACGGGATCGCGATCACGTCGCCGAGGAAGACCAGCCGGTCGTCCTCGTCGGCGAGGTGGTGCTTGGCCGTGTCCACGTTGCGCAGGTCGTCGATCGTGTCCCGCTGGTCGGACGCGATGAGCGCCTCACGGGAGACGGGCATGCCACCGTTCACACCGATCACGAGGAAGTTGAGCAGGATGCCGAGGAGGATCAGCTCGAACCCCCAATACCGGATGTTCGCAACGGCGAATACCACCAGACCGACGAACGAGACGAGCAACAGCGGGACCGCCAGCTCACCGGCCACCGTGGTCGGCACCACCTGCAGGGCGAGCGCCGCGACAGCGAGCCACACCCAGCGGACGTGGACGGTCGCCAGCCGCGACGGTCGTCCGCCCGTAGCGATCCCCAGCAGGAGGCCGCCGGTCAGGATGATGAGGATGATCCGCATCCTTCCGCCCCTCCCAAGACCTCGTTCCGATCCTCCGCGCAGCGCGGACCCGCGCTAAGCAGGGATATCGTCACGCCGGCGGAAGGCCTGAACCGCCTCGTCGGATTACTCGCGGTGCCCCGAAGAGGCCCGCAACGTGTCCCGGCACCCAGCCGTCTCGGCCGAAAGACCTAGGGGGTCCGCGCTACGGTAGGTGACGCAGCCGGAGGCGCCGAGCCTATGCGTTCGGGCCGAACGACCGTTCCTGCCGATGCCCACTTCACCTTTGCGCCGCCTCAGCCGACCACTACCGCAGACAGATGGAGGTGGAGCCGCGTGAAGAAGTACGCAAACCGCTTCATCGGTTTCCTCGGGTGGCTCGCGGTGCTTCTGATGGCCGCCAGCGCCGGGTGGAAACCGGGTAAGTGATCTCCGCTCCGGGCCCGTCGCCGGTCGCGTAACGCGGTCGGCGGCGGGTCTTCGGTTCTCTCGGCCTCTGCTCCTCAGCGCGACACGGGCCGGCGACCCTCGATCACCTCCGGCTGAAGGTTGTACCGAAGAGCGTCGAAGGGCCATTCATCGTGAACGAAGGATCGCCGAGCAACTCCGGGCGCCCGGTCGAACGGACCGCGCCGCCCCGAAGCCTCCTCCTGGCGACTGATCCCTACCTCGCGCGGCAGTCTCCGCTGTTCGTCGCGGTCGTCGCCTTCACGCTCGTCGTCGCGATCCTGGTGGCGGACGTGTTCACGGGCCCGGACATCGGGCCGTCGCTGTTCTACCTTCTGCCCGTCGCCCTGGTCGGGTGGAGGTGCGGACGCGTCGTGCGACTCACGACGGCGCTGTTCGCGGCGGTGGCGTGGACCTCGTCGCAGCTGCTCCTCGACGAGTACAACTCGTTCTTCGTCGCTTCGTTCAACGTCGCCGCTCGTTTCGCGGTGTTGTGCATCGTCGCCGAACTCCTCGCCAGGCTCCGGGCACTGCTCCAGGCCCAGCGCGATCTTGCGAACGAGGCCATGCGATCGGCCGATCAGCTTCGCGATCTGAACGAGATGAAGGACACGCTCCTTCGTGCCGTTTCGCACGATCTGCGAGGGCCGCTGACCGGGATCCTCGGCGCGGCCCAGACATTGTTGCGACGGCGTGAGCTCGGGCTGTCTGAGGACGATGCCCACACTCTGATCGATGGCATCCTCCGCGCGGGCCGGCGGCTGTACGGCATGGTGAGCGACCTGCTCGACCTGGAGCGGCTCGAGCGCGGCGGCATCGAGCCCGACCTCGAGCTCACCGACCTGGGGTCGCTCGTCGCCCGCGTCGTTCACGAGGCGAACGCGACCGCGCCCGGGCGCGTGAGCGTCCATCCGGTCGGCGATCTGGAGGTCGAGGTCGACCCGGCCAAGCTCGAGCGGGTCGTCGAGAACCTGGTTGGCAATGCGATGAAGCACACGCCCGCCGAGACCCCGATCGAAGTGCTGATCGACGAGGTAGACGACGGCATCCTGCTGTGCGTGGACGACCGAGGTCCCGGCGTGCCCGATGGGATGAAGACGTCGATCTTCGAGGCCTTCCGTCAGGGACCCGAAGCCAGGGGCGGCGTCGGCGTCGGTCTGTCGCTCGTCAAGCGGTTCGCCGAGCTCCACGACGGACGCGCGTGGGTCGAAGATCGTCCCGATGGAGGCGCGTCCTTCCGCGTGTTCCTTCCGCGTTCGGGTGTCGCTGCCGATCGTGGGCCGGGCAGGATTCGAACCCGCGACACGAGGGTTAAAAGCCCCCTGCTCTGACCAGACTGAGCTACCGGCCCTGACGCCCGAGTCTACGTCGGGAACCTCACGCGACCGCCCCCCCCGACCGTTCAACGCCCGGCGTCCGGCCGGTAGCGGTTGGTGATGGGCATCCTCCGGTCCCTGCCGAAGGCCTTCGGCGTGATCTTCACCCCGGGCGGCGCCTGCCGACGCTTGTACTCCGCCCGGTCGATCATCGTGACGACGCGCTCGACGAGCGCCGGATCCGCTCCGTCGGCGACGATCTGCTCGGGCGACCGGTCGTCCTCGACGTACGCCTCGACGATCGGGTCCAGCACGTCGTACGGGGGAAGGCTGTCCGTGTCCTTCTGGTTGGGGCGCAGTTCTGCGGACGGGGGCTTGTCGAGGATCCGCTCGGCGATCGGCGGGGCACCCTGCGCGTTGCGCCAGCGCGCGAGCTCGTAGACGAGCGTCTTCGGGACGTCCTTGATCGGTGCGAACCCGCCCGCCATGTCACCGTAGAGCGTCGCGTACCCGACGGCGTATTCGCTCTTGTTGCCCGTCGCGAGCACCATCGAGCCGAACCGGTTCGACACCGCCATGAGCAGGTTCCCGCGGATCCGCGCCTGGATGTTCTCCTCGGCGACACCGGGTTCGGTCCCCGCGAACACGCCGGCGAGGGCGCGTCGGTACGCGTCGAACGTCTCGTCGATCCGGATCGTGTCTACCCGGATCCCCAGCCGTCGGCCGAGCTCGAGGGCGTCCTCGACGCTCTCGGGGGACGAGTAGGGCGAGGGCATCGCGAGCGCACGCACGCCTTGCATGCCGACGGCGTCCGTCGCGAGCACGGCGACGAGCGCAGAGTCGATCCCGCCGCTCAGGCCCAAGACGACGTCGCGGAAGCCGTTCTTGCGGACGTAGTCTCCGAGCCCGAGCCGGAGGGCCGCATACACCTCGGCGGGGCCCTCGGGCCAGGCGGCGCGCATCTCGGCGTTCGAGTCGGCGCCGTCGATCTCGACGACGAGCAGGTCTTCCTCGAACAGCGCCGCGTGATGCGCCAGCTCGCCGTCCGGCGCGACGACGATGGAGCCGCCGTCGAAGATCAGCTCGTCCTGACCGCCGACCGCGTTCACGTACACGATCCACGAGCCGGTCTCCAGAGCGCGCGCCCGGCAGATCTCGAGGCGCTCGTGCGCCTTGCCGTGGTGATACGGCGAACCGTTGATGTTCAGGATCACGTCGGTGTGCTCGCGCGCGTACACATCGAAGGGCGGGCCAGGCCACCACGCGTCCTCGCACACCGACAGCCCGAGCGCCGACGACGCCGCTCGTATGGTGCAGGACGCATCGCCGGGGACGAAGTAGCGCTTCTCGTCGAACACGCCGTAGTTCGGCAGCTTGATCTTGGCGTAGCGTTCCTCGACGCGTCCGCCGCTCAGCAGCGCGGCCGAGTTGTGCAATCCTGTGCCCGCCCGGTCGATGAAGCCGGTCATGACGGCGCAGCCGTCCGCGGCCCGCCGCGCGAGCTCCTCGAGCGCACCGAGGTTGTCTTCGACGAAGGAGGGCCGCAGGACCAGATCCTCCGGCGGGTACCCGGGGACGGCGAGCTCCGGGAAGCAGACGATGTCGGCGCCCGCGTCGGTCGCCTCTTTGGCGACGGTCGCCATGCGTTCCACGTTGCCGGCGAGATCGCCGACGGTCGTGTTGATCTGTCCGAGCGCGACGCGAACCACCAGGAGAGCCTACCGGCGGTGGAGCCGCAGATGCGTCGCCGTTACTCGAGCCCTCCGATGTCCACGTGGTACGCCTCGTACACGAGGTCGGCGCCGTGCTGGCGGTGCCGGACGATCTCTCCGAGCAGGCGCTGGACGTC
>DATHSY010000206.1:0-13385 GCA_035463715.1 Actinomycetota bacterium
GAGTCGATGCTGAAGCGCGCGCCGACCGAGAAGGAGATCGCCGAACGGTTGGGCGTATCCGTGCGCGAGCTCCACGACGTGATCAACCAGGTCTCGTTCGTATCCGTGCTCGCGCTGGACGAGCTGCTGTCCGTCGGTAGCGACCGCGGGGAACAGGTTTCGCTGCTCGACACGCTGGCCGACAAGGCGACCGACCCGACGACGGGACTCGAGGGACAGGAGACCCGCGGGCTGCTGGCCGCGGCGATCAACTCGCTGTCGGAGCGGGAGAAGATCGTGGTGACGCTCTATTACTTCGAAGGGCTGACGCTCGCCGAGATCGGCGACATCCTCGGTGTGACCGAGTCGCGGGTGTGCCAGATCCATACGAAGGCCGTCAACCAGCTCCGGCTCCAGTTCGTCGAGACTGAGTAGGCGGCTCCCCGTTCGGCGGCGTGTGACGGATCTCACAGCGCGCATCCCTCCCGCCGACTAGCGTCGCGTCCGCCCGCGAGCAGGAGGTTCCGTCGTGCTGCACCGCATCGTCGTCGTCTCTTCCGTCATCGCGCTGACGCTGCTGCTCGGCGTCCAGACCGCGTCGGCTGGTGACTGGCTGTGGCCGGTGTCGGGGCCCGTGATCGAGCCGTTCGACGCGCCCGACTCCCCATACGGAACCGGACACCGTGGGATCGACATCGCCACTGCGATGGGGACGCCCGTGCGGGCGCCCGCTCCCGGCGTGGTGGCGTTCTCGGGGCCGGTCGGCGGCTCGCTGTTCGTGACGGTCGACCACGGTGGCGGTCTCGAGTCCACGTACTCGTGGCTCTCGGCGGTCTCCGTCCGACGCGGCGACGCCGTTGGTGCGGGCATGACGGTGGCGTCGAGCGGCCAGGGGCACCCGGGCGTCACGCCCGCGCACCTGCACTTCGGCGTCCGCATGAACGACGTCTACGTCGACCCGAGGGAGTACCTCGCACCGGGCAGCGTCGTCGGGCTGATCCGCCTCGCGCCGCTCGCACCGGCGTAGCCGACGGTTCCTCCGGCGCGGGCCGCTAGGATGTGGCCACCGCCCGATCGGAAGGACCATCCCGCTGACCCCCACGCTGCTCCGCGCCGCCCGCCCGGCCGCGCTCGGCGTAGCGCTCATGCTGACGTTCGCGTCCGTCCCCGCCGCGGCCCAGGGGGGGAGCGAGCCGGCGTGGTCGCAGTTCCAGGGGGGTGCCGCGCACACCGGCGCCGCGGACGGGCCTCCACCCCCGTACCGCAAGGTGTGGGAGCTGCCGCTCGACGCCGGCCGGGAGGATGTCGCCCTGGGGCCCGTCGTGTCGGGCGACACCGCCGTCGTCGTCACGGACGGCTCCGTCGTCGCCCTCGACGTGGCGACGGGCGCGGAGCGTTGGAGCGTCGAACGCGACGGCGAGCCCGGCACGCCGGCGATCGTGGATGTAGAAGACGCACCGGCCGTGGTCTACCCCGACGGTGACGACGCCGAGACGGCGGTCCTGGTCGCGGTGGCGCTCGAGGACGGCTCGCCCCTGTGGGAGGCGCCCCTCGAGGCCGAGCCGGTGGGTGGCGTGACGGTCGACGACGGACGGGTCTTCGTGGTCGACGAGGACGGCGCGGTGTACGCCGTGGAGGCGGACGACGGTGGGGTCGCGTGGACGCGCCGCATCTCGGGGACGGTGGTCGCGCCGCCGGCCGCGTCGGGCGGGGGCCTGTTCGTCGTCGCCGGGGCGTCCGAGGACGGATCCTCCGCGCGCATCGTCGGACTGGACGCCGCCACCGGCGACCCGCTTTGGCCGGCCGTCGTGCCGGATGTCGCGTCCGCGTTCGGGTCCGCGCCGAGCGTCGACGCGGACAGCGTGATCGTGGCGCTCCAGGACGGCGTCGTCTACGCGCTGTCCGTGCTCGATGGGTCGACGTCGTGGAGCGTGCGGATCGCGGCCTTCGTCTCGCCACTGGCGGCACCGGCGGCGCCCGACGGAGCGATATTCGTCGCCGACCGCACGGGCGGACTGCACCGGGTCGGGCCGGGGGGACGCGACTGGGTGTTCGCGTTCAACGAGCGGGTCCTGCGCCAGTCGCCGATCGTGGTGGACGCCGCCGCCGTGGTGGGCTTCGATGACGGAGGCGTCGGCGTCGTCGACGTCGACACCGGCCACATGACGTTCAGGACGGCCGCGACGGGCGTCGCGGTGACGGGCATGGCGGTCGCGGGCGACGTCCTCCTGGTCGCGCACGGCGCGACGGGCGTCCCTCGCGTCGTCGGTCTGGCCACCGATCCGGCCGGGTCGCTCGTCGACGTGACGTCGCCGACCGATCTCGACGCCGCCGAGCTCGCGTCGTCGTTCGCGATCGCGTTCGTGGTCGTCGGCCTCGTCGTGATCGTCGCGGGTTGGCTGGCGCGTTCGCGCTACCAGATCCGAGATCCGTCGCGGGACTCGATCGACCAGACACCGGAGCCCGGATGAGCAAGAGGTCCGGACGGTCGGCGTCGGGGCACCGCAGCACGACGAAGGTCGCGCGTGCGAGCGATCGGCAGCGCGGGGGAACGACGGCGTCGGGCGGGGTGTTCGGGCGTCTCCTGGGGCCGCCGGTGCCGCCCGGCATGTCGGAGATGCCGAGGTTCCGAACGTCGCTCGCGCAGGGCTTCCTCCTGGTTGCCGCGAACCCCGCACTGATCGCCGCGTGCTTCCTCTTCGTGCTCGCGGTGTGGCTCGTGCTGCTGGGCTTCGGATACGTCGGCTCGCCGTTGGCGCTCACGCAGGTATTCGCGCTCCCCCCGCTCTCCACGGCCTTGGACACGCAGAACGCCGTGTCGGTGGCCGGTCAGCGTGCGGGATTGATGGCGGGTCTCGGCCTGCTCGTCGTGCGGGCGCTCGTCGTCGCGATCCTGGCCGGCGCCATCGTCGAGGGCTTCGAACACGCGGGCCGGATCCGCCCGGCGGCCATCGCGCGCGGGCTGCGTGCGTCCCCCCGGGTCCTAGCCGCGACGGTGCTCGCCTTCATCGCGCTGTTCCTCGCGCAGCTCGGTGCGGTGTTCGGTGCAGGCATCGCGACGCTCGTCCAGGTGGTGCTGCCCGCGTTCGCGCTCTACCTGCTTGGGTTCGTGCCGTTCGCCGCGGTCCGGCGCAGGGATCCGCTCCCCGAGACGATCCGGCGGTCGATCGCCGGGGCACGGACGCCCGGCGGCCGTCACCTGTCGTTCTGCCTGCTCTACGTCCTGATCGCCTTCCTGCTCCCGGTGTTCCTGCCGCAGGGCGCGTTCATCACCGCGAGCCCGTCGGTCGTGACGTGGATCGGCATCCTCGCGATGACGCTCATCCACCTGGGCTTCACGGCTGCGCTCGGGTACCGCTGGCTTGCGGTCGAGGCGAGCGTGGCGGAACCGTCTGAGCGGGTGTGACCGCGGGTCGGGCGACCCGTCCTCGCTGCTAGACTGCCTCCTCGCCGGCGCCGCGGGCGCCGAGCACACACGCCCGGGGACCGCAACCGGGGTCCCGCCACGGCGGGCCGGACGCGGGTCGAACCGGGCGGAGGGATCAAACCGGAAGGAGGAAGCACGTGCCTGTCGTCACCAGGCGGGAGCTCCTCGAAGCCGGGATCCACTTCGGGCACCAGACCAGGCGCTGGAACCCGAAGATGGGCCGGTACCTCTTCGGGGAGCGCTCCGGCATCTACATCATCGACCTCGAGAAGACCCTGGTCGGTCTCGACGAGGCGTACGCGTTCGTCCGCGACCTCGCCCGCCGAGGCGGGGTCGTCCTGTTCGTCGGGACCAAGAAGCAGGCGCAGGAGGTCATCGAGCAGGAGGCGGAGCGCGTCGGCATGCCCCACGTGACCACGCGGTGGCTCGGCGGGATGCTCACGAACTTCCAGACCGTCTCGCGCCGGCTGCTGCGGATGCGTGAGCTGCGCGAGATGGAGCGCGGCGGCGCCTTCGACTTCCTTCCCAAGAAGGAGGTCCTGCGGCTGCGCCACGAGAAAGACAAGCTCGAACGGAACCTGGGCGGGATGCAGATGCTGGAACGCCTGCCCGACGCGATCTTCGTGATCGACACGAAGAAGGAGCACATCGCGGTCACCGAGGCACGCAAGCTCGGTCTGCCGGTGGTCGCGATCGTCGACACGAACTGCGACCCGGACGAGGTCGACTACGTGATCCCCGGCAACGACGACGCGATCCGCTCGGTCGCGCTGGTCACGCGCGTGATCGCGGATGCGATCGCCGAGGGGCGGCAGATCGGCCGTGAGCAGCTCGTCACGCGGGCCACGGAGCCGGAGATCGAGCCCGAGCCCGCGCCGCAGGTCGTCACGGAGCCCGAGGTCGCGCCTGAGCCGGCGGCCGCGACGGCCGGCGCCTCGGACGCCGAGAAGGGCCGGGGGTGATCGCGATGGCCGAGATCACCGCGGCTCAGGTCAAGCACCTCCGCGAGATGACCGGGGCAGGCATGATGGACTCCAAGCGAGCGCTCCAGGAGTCCGACGGCGACGTCGATCGTGCGGCGCAGCTGCTGCGCGAGAAGGGGCAGGCCTCGGTCGTCAAGCGCGCGGGACGGACGGCGAACCAGGGTCGCGTCCAGAGCTACATCCACTTCAACGGGACCGTCGGTGCGCTCGTGGAGGTCAACTGCGAGACGGACTTCGTCGCCAACACCGACGACTTCAAGCAGCTCGCGAAGGACATCGCGCTCCACGTCGCGAGCCCCTCCGCGCCGCGCTGGCTGTCGCGAGAGGACGTCCCGCAGGACGTGCTCGAAGGCGAGCGGCACATCTTCGAGGTGCAGGCGAAGGAGATGGGCAAGCCCGAGAACGTGATCCCCAAGATCGTCGAGGGCAAGCTCGAGGCGTTCTACAAGGACCACGTCCTGCTCGACCAGCCTTTCGTGAAGGACGACTCGACGACGATCCAGCAGCTGCTCGATGGCATCGGCGCCAAGGTGGGGGAGAAGGTCGTGGTCCGCCGGTTCGCGCGGTTCAAGCTCGGCGAGGACGAGGGGCAGGCGGGGTGACGGAGATCCCGCCGGCCCGACAGGATACCGCCAGGCGGGTGTACCACCGCGTCCTGCTCAAGCTGTCCGGCGACGCGTTCTCCGGGGAGTCCGGATACGGCATCTCGACGGAGTCCACGGCACTGCTCGCGCGCCAGCTCGCGGAGGTCGTCGATCTCGGCGTGCAGTGCGCGGTCGTCGTCGGCGGGGGAAACATCTTCCGCGGTCGCCAGGCGCCGGGGATCGACCGCGCGCGTGCGGACTACATGGGCATGCTCGCGACCGTGATGAACGCGCTGGCGTTGCAGGACGCGTGCGAGAAGATCCACGTGCCCACTCGCGTCCAGACGGCGATCACGATGTCGCAGGTGGCCGAGCCGTACGTGCCGCTGCGCGCGATCCGCCACCTCGAGAAGGGCCGGATTGTGATCTTCGCGGCGGGCATCGGGGCGCCGTACTTCTCGACCGACACGACGGCGGCGCAGCGAGCGCTCGAGATCCACGCCCAGGCGATCTTGAAAGGCACCAAGGTCGACGGCGTGTACGACGACGACCCGAACGTGAACCTGCAAGCGCGTCGGTTCGAGTCGATCGAATACCTCGACGTCCTGCGCGAGGGCTACCAGGTGATGGACGCGACGGCGATCTCGCTCAGCATGGAGAACGATCTGCCGATCATCGTGTTCGACTTCCGGCAGGAGGGCAACATCCGCCGGGCCGTTTCCGGCGAGTCGATCGGGACGCTGGTGCACGGGGGCGCGGGGGGCCCAAGGAGCGAGCGCGAACGCGCGAGCGCTAGCGCTAGCGCTAGCCCACCGCGCGCGGGCTCAAGCAGCGAGCGCGGAGGCGCGAGCGTTAGCCCACCGCGTGCAGGAGGTGCGCGATGACCGTGGAGAGCTCGCTGGCGGACGGCGACCAGAAGATGGAGAAGGCCACCTCCGTCTTCAAGGACGAGCTCGGGTCGATCCGGACCGGCCGGGCGACGCCGGCCCTGCTTTCGCGCCTGGTCGTCGAGTACTACGGTACACAGGTGCCGCTGCAGCAGCTGGCCTCGTTCTCCGTGCCCGAACCCCGGACGCTGCTCGTCCAGCCGTACGACAAGAACGCGATCGGCGCGATGGAGAAGGCGATCATGGCGAGCGACCTCGGGATCACACCGTCGAACGACGGCAACGTGATCCGGTTGTCCTTCCCGCCGCTCACCGAGGAGCGGCGCAAGGACCTGATCAAGCTCGTGCACCAGCGCGGAGAAGACGCCCGGGTTGCCGTCCGGAACATCAGGCGGCATTCCAAGGAGGAGCTCGAGAAACTTGAGCGCGATGCCTCCATCTCGGAGGATGAGTTGATGCGGGCCGAGAAGGACCTGCAGAAGCTGACGGACAAGCACATCGCCGAGATCGACGTGATCGTCGCCCACAAAGAGCAAGAGCTCAAGGAGATCTAGGTTGCCCGAGGGCGAGAACAGGGAAGATCTGTTCGAGGATCTCGACAAGTTCTTCGCGCCGATCCAGGACGTGGATTGGCCCGAGTCGACGACCTCGCCGCCTATGGGTACCCGTCGCGACGAGTCGCCGCCGACGGACGCGCAAGACGCGCAGACGGACGACACGCAGACGTTCGAGGAACCGGTCGACGTCATGCCGGGCGAGGGGGACCGGGAACGGGAGCCGGATCCGCTTCACGCCCCCGCCGCCGAGGACGAGGGCTCGCCAGAGGGGTTCGCACAGCCCCCCGCTGCTTACGTCGACCTCCCGGCAGAGGCCGAGGACGAGGAGGCCGCCGAGTTGGACGAGGACCTCGAGGCGGGACCCTCGCCCGAGGCCGTCGAGGCGGCGGCCGATCACTTCGCTGCGTCCGTCCGTGACGAGGTGCGGATCGAGGTCGATGTCGAGGAGGACGCCACCTACCCAGCCGAGGCCGACCTCGCGGCCGTCGGGCCCGCCTCCGCTTCGGACGAGAACCTCTCGGGGCTCGTCGCGTCCGAGGAGCCGACGGGTGCGGTTCGCCCCGGGCAGAGGGGCCTGGGGGGACCGAGCTGGCAGGAGCCGACCACGATGGAGGTCGGCACGTTCGAGCCGGAGAGGCGAACCTCGGGCCGTGACGTCCCAGCGGCGTTCCTCACCGGGCTCGTGCTGGCGGCGCTCGCGATCGGCAGCCTCGCGATCGGGCCGGGCGCCTTCGCCGTCGTCGCCAGCCTGATCGTGCTGTGGGCGCAGGGCGAGTTCTACCGCGCGCTCCAGCGGCGGCACTTCCAACCGGCGACCGCCCTCGGGCTCGCGGGGGGCGCGTTGATCATGGGCGCCGCGTTCTTCCGCGGAGAGGCCGCGATGCTCGCGATGTTCGTCGGCTCGGTCGGCGCGACGTTCGTCTGGTACATGGCGACGCCCCCGTCGCACCGCAAGGGGACCGTCGTCAACGTCGGCGTGACGGTCCTCGGTCTGGCGTACATCCCGCTGCTGGCCTCGTACGTCTTGGCGATGCTCGAGCTGGAGGACGGCGTCGAGCTCGTCGTCTCCGTGCTCGCGCTGACGTTCGTCTACGACACGGCCGCGTTCGTCATCGGCTCGTTCTGGGGGAGCCGTCCGCTCGCCCCCGAGATCTCACCGCGGAAGTCGATCGAGGGCGCCGTCGGCGCGACGCTCGTCGTGATCGCCGTCTCGGTCGGGGCCGTCGCGGCCACCGTCGAGGTGTTCGAGCCGGTCAGTCGCTCGGTCGGCCTTGCGCTGGTCGTGTCGGTGTTCGCGCCGCTCGGTGACCTCGCCGAGTCTCTGCTGAAACGAGACCTCGGCATCAAGGACATGGGCAGCGTCCTCCCGGGGCACGGTGGGGTCCTGGACCGGATCGATTCGCTCCTGTTCGTCGTTCCCGCGGCCTTCCTGTTCCTGCGCCTGATCCTGACGTAAGGTGACGGGACCGTTGGTCCTTGGAGTAACCGGCGGTCAGGGTACCCTGGAAGGGATATGCGCTCGCTGGTGATCTTGGGGTCGACCGGTTCGGTCGGCACGCAGGCCCTGGACGTCGTCCGCCGCAACCCGGACCGGTTGAAGGTCGTCGGGCTCTCCGCTGCGACCAACCTGGAGCTGCTGGTAGGCCAGATCCGCGAGTTCCTGCCCCCGTACGTCGCCATCGCGGACGATGGCGCTGCGGTGGGGCTTCGGGAGCGGCTCGGGCAGATCCGGGACGTGCAGATCCTGGCCGGACCGGACGCTGCGGAGCGACTCGCGCGCGACGTCGAGGCCGACATGGTCCTGAACGCGCTCGTCGGCGCGGCCGGCCTGCCGCCGACCCTCGCCGTCCTCCAGAGCGGCAAGATCCTCGCCCTGGCGAACAAGGAGAGCCTGGTCATCGGCGGCGAGCTCGTGATGGACCTGATCAAGGGCGAACCGGAGCGGCTCGTCCCGGTCGACTCGGAGCACGCCGGCCTGGCGCAGCTGCTCCGGGGCGAGCGCAAGGACGAGGTCAAGCGCGTGATCCTCACCGGGTCCGGCGGCCCGTTCCGCGGGTGGTCGCGGAGCGAGCTCGCGCGCGCATCGGTGAAGGAGGCCCTGACGCACCCCGTGTGGCAGATGGGCCCGAAGATCACGATCGACTCCGCGACGCTGATGAACAAGGGCCTCGAGGTGATCGAAGCGCACTACCTGTTCGGGCTCGAGTTCTCGCAGATCCACGTCGTGATCCACCCGGAGGGGATCGTCCACGCCCTCGCCGAGTTCCGAGACGGCACGCTGCTGTCGCAGATGGCGTTGCCCGACATGCGCCTGCCGATCCAGCTCGCCCTCGCCTGGCCGGAGCGCCTGCCGACCGGCATCGAGCCGGTGCCGCTCGCGGACAAGACACTCACGTTCGAGGCGGTCGACCGCGAAGCGTTCCCGGCGATCGACCTCGCGTACCGGGTCGGACAGCTCGGCCTGACGTTCCCCGCCGTGATGAGCGCCGCGAACGAGGTGGCCGTCATGGCGTTCCTCGAGGGCAAGGTCCCCCTCACGCGCATCGTTGAGGTCGTGCAGGCTGTCGTCGACGAGCACGAGGCGCCCTCGTCGGTCCTCTCGGTCGTGAACCTCGAGCGCGCGGACGCCTGGGCGCGTCGTCGCGCGGCCGAGATCATCGAGGCTCGTTGAGCCGGTCGCGGGTCGGGGACTGACGTGGGAGCGTTCGGACAGGTCTCCTTCTTCGTCGCGCTGATCGTGGTGATCCTGGTCCACGAGGCTGCGCACTTCGCGGTCGCGAAGGGCTTCGGGATCAAGGTCACCGAGTTCTTCGTCGGCTTCGGGCCTCGGCTGTGGTCGACGCGTCGCGGCGAGACCGAATACGGCGTGAAAGCGATCCCGGCCGGCGGCTACGTGAAGATCGCCGGGATGAACCCGTATGAGCGCGTCGCCCCCCAGGACGAGGGCCGAGTCTTCGGCGCCAAGCCGATCTGGCAGCGTGCGCTCGTGATCTTCGCGGGACCTGCCACGCACTTCGTGCTCGCGTTGCTGGCGTTCGGGGCGTGGCTCGGCTTCGTCGGGCACCAGGTTGCGGTGGTTGGACCGCCGACCGTGGCGTACGTCGCCGATCGGCTCGACGGTACGGTGTCGCCGGCCGCGACGGCCGGTCTGCGCGTCGGCGATCGCATCGTCGGTGTCGACGGCATCGAGGTCCGTAGCTCGGATCAGGTCGTCGCCTACACGCGAGAGCACGTCGGCGAGCCGATCACCCTAAGGGTCGACCGCGACGGTCGTTCGATGACCATCACGGTGACGCCGGTGCTGTCCGAGGTCGAGGGCCAACAGGTCGGGCGGATCGGTGTCGAGCTCGCGACCGACGTCCGGCGGGAGACGCTCGGCCCGGTGGAGAGCATCACGGAAGCCGGCCAGCTCACGTGGGATACGGCCGTCGGTACCGTGCGGGAGTTCGGCCGCGTCTTCGGCCCCGAGGGGATCGGCCGGCTGTTCCAGCTCGCGACGACCGACGCGCCTCGCGAGGCGGAGGATCCAGCCAGCGTGATCGGTGTCGCTCGGATCGTGGGGCAGACCGCCGAGGACGGACGGTTCTGGGACAACCTGACCTACTTCGCGCTCGTGAACATCTTCATCGGGTTGCTCAACCTCGTGCCGCTGCCTCCGTTCGACGGCGGGCACCTCGGCGTGCTCGCGATCGAGAAGGTCACTCGCCGCAAGGTCGACATGCGCAAGATCGTCCCCGTGTCGGCGGCGGTCGCGGTCTTCCTCGTCTTCTTCACGCTCTCGGTTATCTACGTCGACCTCGTGAAGCCGCCCAACCTCGCGCCGTAGCCTCACCCGGTCGTCGCAACACCTTCTCAACATGTCTCCACGAGGGTCGCAACCGACCCGTGGATACGATGTCCGCGTGACCCAGCAGACCGTCCTGGTCGTCGACGACGAGGAGGCGATCGCGGAGGCCGTCCGCGCGCGCCTGGCGAGCGAGGGGTACCAGGTCCTCGTGGCCGGCGACGGTCCGCAGGCGATCGAGACGTGAGCCCAGGCGCACCCCGACCTGGTCGTCCTCGACCTGATGCTCCCCGGCATGGACGGGCTCGAGGTCTGTCGCGAGATCCAGCGAGACCGGTGGGTGCCGGTCCTGATGCTGACCGCACGCACGGAGGAGGCCGACAAGGTCGCCGGGTTCGCCGTGGGCGCCGACGACTACCTAACCAAGCCCTTCAGCCTCCGCGAGCTGGCGCTGCGGGTGAAGGCCATCCTGCGACGCGTCGATCGGATCGCGTCGCTGTCGGCGAGCGGACCGATCCGGCACGGCGGCCTCGAGGTCGATCCGGCGCGCCGGCGGGTCCTCGTGGACGACGAGGAGATCGTCCTCACGCCGCTCGAGTTCGAGATCCTCCTCACGCTCGCGCGCGAACCCGACGTCGTCTTCTCGCGAGATCAGCTGATGGACCGCGTGTGGGGCTACCGCGACTACGCGGGCGGTCGCGTCGTCGACTCGCACGTCGCCCGCCTGCGGCGCAAGCTCGGTGAGGACGGACAGGAGCCGCGCTTCATCAGGACGGTCCATGGCGTCGGGTACGCCTTCCGCCCGCAGGACGGCGACGCGTGAGACCGCTCGACGGCCTTCCCTCGATCCGGGCCAAGCTGGGGTCGACGATCGTGTTCGCCGTCGCGATCACGATCCTGCTGGTCTACCTGATCCTGCGGTTCGTCTTCCACGTGTTCACGGTCTTCGAATGGTTCTGGCAGCTCGTGTTGACCGGCGCGGTCGCGGCCGCGGTCGCGCTCCTGCTGGCGCGCTGGCTGGCCCGCGGGATGACGCAACCGCTGCGCGACATGGCGGGCGCCGCGCGCCGGATGGAGACGGGCGACTACTCGGCGCGTGTCCACGTGACGTCGCGGGACGAGGTGGGGCAGCTGGCCGCCGCGTTCAACCGGATGAGCGCGGAGCTCGAGAACGTCGAGCGCCTCCGGCGCGACCTGGTCGCGAACGTGTCGCACGAGCTGAAGACGCCGATCTCGGCGCTGCGCGCGCACCTCGAGAACCTCCTCGACGGCGTCGAACAGCCCGACCCGCAGACGCTCCAGGTGATGCTCGCGCAATCGGAACGGCTCGGTCGGCTCGTGGACCAGCTGCTCGACCTCGCGCGGCTCGAGTCCGGAGAGCTCCTCCTCGAACGCCGCCCGGTGCCCCTGCACCCGCTGGTGCGCGAGGTGCTTTCCGAGATCGAGGTCACGAGGGCCGACCGCGGCGTGCGCTTCGAGGATCGCGTGCCCGACGACCTCCCGCCGCTGCTCGCAGATCCCGAGCGGGTGCACCAGGTCCTGTACAACCTGCTCGACAACGCCGCGCGATTCACGCCGGCCGGCGGCCGCGTGAGCGTCGAGGCGCACCGCGTGAACGGGGTCTGCGAGGTGAGCGTGGCCGACACCGGCGCCGGGATCGCGGCCGAGCACCTGCCGCGCCTATTCGAGCGCTTCTACCGCGCCGACGCCGCACGCTCGCGCGGGGTCGGCGGCACCGGCATCGGGCTCGCGATCGCGCGCTCGGTCGTCGAGGCGCACGGCGGACGGATCCGCGCGGAGAGCGAGGTCGGCAAGGGTAGCGTGTTCACGTTCGAGCTACCGGTCGCGCCCGCGGCCGAGACAAGGAGGGTGTCTTGAGATCGGCCACCACCACCGTCGAGGTCGAGGTCGGCAACCGGTACGAGTTCCTGGACCTCACCGACGAACTGCGGCGCGCGATCAAGGATTCCGGCGTCACCGACGGGGCGGCGATCGCGTTCTGCGCCCACACGACGTGTGCGCTGCTGATCAACGAGTGGGAGGACGGTGCGCTGGAGGATCTCCGTCACCGCGTCCAGCACCTCGTGCCGGAGGACCTGTACTACGCGCACGACGACCTCGACCGCAGGACCCAGAACCTCGCAGAGTCCCACGAGCGCCGCAACGGCCATGCGCACGTGAAGGCGATGCTCCTGTCGGCGACCTCGCACGCGATCCCGGTGGTAGCAGGCGAACCGGCGTTCGGGCGGTGGCAGCGGCTGATCCTGTTCGAGATGGACGAGCCGAAGGGCCGCCAGATCATGTTCCACGTGTTCGGGGAGTGAGCCGGTAGCCTGGGTGCGATGCTCGCGAACCGCAGACCCTCGAGGCAGGTGCGCGTCGGCGACGTGACGGTCGGCGGCGATGCGCCGGTCCGCCTCCAGTCGATGACGACCACCAAGACGGCCGACATCGACGCGACGCTCCAGCAGATCGCGTCGCTCGTCGCGGCCGGCGTCGACATCGTGCGCGTGGCCGTGCCGCACTGGCAGGACGCCGAGGCGCTGAAGGCGATCGCGGCCAAGTCGACCGTGCCGGTCGTGGCCGACATCCACTTCCAGTGGAAGTACGCGATCGCCGCGCTCGAGGCCGGGATCCAGGGGCTGCGGATCAACCCCGGCAACATCAGGTACCAGGACAAGGTCCGGCTGATCGCGCGCGAGGCCAAGGCCCGGAGCGTGCCGATCCGGATCGGGGTCAACGCCGGGTCGCTCGAGAAGGATCTGCTCGCCAAGTACGGCTCGCCGACGCCCGAGGCGCTCGTGGAGTCGGCTCTGAACGAGGTGCGGATCCTCGAGGACGAGGACTTCACCGACATCAAGATCTCGGTGAAGCACTCGACCGCGCGCGTGATGGTCGAGGCGTACCGGATGCTCGCAGAGAAGTGCGACTATCCGCTGCATCTCGGCGTGACGGAGGCCGGCCCGATGCCGATGGGCGGCATCAAGTCGGCCGTGGGGATCGGCGCGCTCCTCGCCGAGGGGATCGGCGACACGATCCGGGTCTCGCTGACGGACGACCCCGTCGAGGAGGTCAAGGTCGGCACGTGGATCCTGCAGTCGCTCGGTCTGCGCAAGCGGTCCCTCGACCTCGTCGCGTGCCCGTCGTGCGGCCGCGCCGAGGTGGACGTGCTCGGGCTGACGAA
>DATHSY010000207.1:0-1725 GCA_035463715.1 Actinomycetota bacterium
CCTTCGAGATGTTCTCGCTGGAGAACGAGAAGGTCCCGGAGTCCGTTCGGACCATCTGCCGATCGGACACGTCCCACGTGCCGGGGCCGGTGATGTCGAACGTCTGGCTGTCGGTTCCACCCGGCACGATGACGTGCGCGAACACGGGGAACTCGATCCCTCGGTAGTCGCCGACGCGCCACTCGTTCGGAGACACGCGTGCGGACGCACCGGTCGCTGCTTCGACGGCAGCCCCGGCGTCGACCGAGCCGCCTCCCTGGATCGTGGCGTCGTACCCGAGGTCCTCCGCCGACGACTTCAGGATGTCCTTCGCGGTCCGGTAGAAGCCTGCCGGGATCGCGCCGTTCGCGCCGCGCCACGCCTCGTACACGAGCGCGGTTGCCCCGGCGGCGACCGGCGCGGACCGGCTGGTACCGCCCCACGTCTCCCACGCGAACCGGCCGTCGAGGACCGCGTTCAGCGTGAGGTCACCGGCCGAGAACGCCCCGTCGGCGACGACGTCCACGCCGGGGGAACCGGTCGCGCCGAACCCGCGGTTCGACCAGACCATCACGTCGTCATCGACGATCTGGCTCGTCGCGCTGATCGAGTCCCATCCCGTGCCGCCGAACTGCGTCGACGCGCCGACGCTGATGCCGGCCGAGGGACTCGGCGGTGCCACCGTCCCGAACCCCGGGGCGCCGTTGCCCGTCGAGAACAGCGGCGTCGTCCGCGTCCCGTCGTGGATCACGTCGGCTTCCTGGCTCGCCGCGTCCCACCCGTCGTTGTCGACGGACGACGAACCGTACGAGTTGGACGTGACGTCGACGCCCCGCCTCGTCGCGAGGTAGTAGCCGAGCTGCGTCGAGAACGCGAAGGAGAAGTAGATGTCGCCGTACGGCGCGAGCCTCGCGTGCGGGGCACCTCCGATCACGGCGCCGGGATAGGTGCCATCGGGGAGGTCTGTGAACGTCGGCGCCTTCCCGTTGATGACACCCTGACCCACGACGTTGGACGCGGTGAGCGTCCCATGGCCACCGATCGCCGGGTCGAAGTCGCCGGACCACGCGAGCAGCTCACCCGGACCGAAGGACGTGTTGAGAACACCGAACGCGTCGAGGCCGCCCGGGATCGCCGTCGCACCGTCGGAGATGTAGTAGAGCAGCCCGCCCGACAGATCCGTGTAGCCGTCACCGTTCATGTCGCGGTAGGAGACCGGAGACGCCTTCGTCACCGGCTTCTCGTCGTCGAAGCGGTAGTCGTGATCCAGGTCGACGTAGACGGTGTCGTACACGCCGGCCGTGTTCTGATCGGTGACGAGGAACGCCACCCGCTCGCCGAAGAGCGAGAGCAGGTGATCGTCGGGATGGCTGCCCATCCGCACGTTCCCGGACATGCTGACGCCGGCCGGGAACCGATACGTGTGCGTCCGCGTTCCCGAAGGTGCCCCGAAGTTCCGCGATGGCCCGATCCGGGTGGCGAACCGGACCGGACAGCTTGCCTTCGGGCCCTTGTCCGCCCAGTCCGTGCACGTGATCGCCTGTGTCTTCGTGTACCAAGACAGCCCCTGATCGATGAGGTTCGGCGCCGCGAGCCACTGAAGGGCGCCGTACGGGTCGAACGCCTTGGGCCATCCGTTCCAGCCGGCGCGAGAACCGGTGAGGCCCGACCACGTTTGCCACGTTCCCAGCAGGTCGGGATGTCCGAAGTCTGTCCCGCCGTCAAGCACGCCGACCGTCACGCCAG
>DATHSY010000208.1:0-7444 GCA_035463715.1 Actinomycetota bacterium
GCCGAGACCTGCTCGGCGGCGCCCGCATCCTCGGGGCGAACGGCGAGGTACAGGATCGTCCCGAGCGAAGCGGAGATCAGGGCAACGTCCGCGCCGATCTCGCGGCGGTCCTCCTTGGCGAAGTGGTCGCCGAACTCGATCGCGACCGGCACGAGGAACACGACCGCGACGAACAGCAGCAACGTGTCGTAGACGCTCGGTCCCCGATCCAGCTCGCCGCGCACGTCGTACAGCGCGAGGAGCGCGAACCCGACACCGAGCAGGGCCGTGCCGAGCGCGAGGAACCCCGTCGTCCGCCACGAACCGCCTGCGCGACGACGCATCAACATGAGCGCGCCCGCGGACAGGCATGCCGCGGCGGCGGTGGCGTCGGACAGCCCGGCGGTACGGCGCATCGGCACCGGCAGGAGCAGGTACGCGCCTGCGACGATCCCGAACGCCGCCACCAGAGCCGCCGGTACCAACAGGCGCTGGCTCGCGGAAGTGATCCCCATCGGGCTGTTCATGATGCCTCGCGGAAGGGCCTGGCTCCATCACCCGAGTGGAGCGCATGACGACGCCCCGGCCTAGGCCGGAAAGAGGATGGCTACTCGATCAGTCGGCGACGCAGGGCCTCGGCCACGGCGGCCGTCCGGTCCGACGCGCCGAGCTTCTCGAAGATGTGCTCGAGGTGTGTCTTGACGGTGTCGGGCGAGATGTACAGGCGCTCGGCGATGTCGCGGTTCGTGTGCCCGAAGGCGAGGAGCTGCAGGACCTCGATCTCGCGCGCCGTCAGCGTCTCGGCGCGCCGGTCGCGCTCCTTGGCCTGGGAGAGCTCCTCGGCGAGGGCGACGACGAGCTGCGGGTCGATCACCATGTTGCCACCGGCGACCAATCGGACGGTCTGGATCAGATGCTCGGCGTCGCGGGCTTTGAGGACGTAGCCGCGGGCGCCCGAGCGCACAGCCTCGACGACGAACTGCCGGTCGTCGTACGCGGTCAGCATGATGACGCCGACGGCGGGGAACTGATCGCGGATCTGTCGGGCAGCCTCGAGCCCGTCCATCTCCGGCATCCGGATGTCGACCAGTGCGATGTCCGGCGTCGAGTGCTCGACGAGCTCGAGCAGCTCCTTGCCATTGGCGGCCTCGCCGACGACCTCGATCCCCTCAGCCATGTCCAGGTACCGACGTAGTCCCTGCCTGACCAGCGAGTGATCGTCGGCGATCGCTACCCGTATCGTCACGGCCTGCTCCTTGTTCCTCGGGCCCCGGCCCGGCTCATCCTATATGTCGGTCGTCCCGGCCAGAAGATGTAGGCCCCGGGGGGCAGAAATATCGCCCCCTCCGGGCGGGCGGTTCCCCGGCCCGACGTGGGCCTCACCCGCTTGGTGGGCAGTCGGCGTTGCGGCGCAGCGCCCGCGCCCGCATACATCAGAAAACGTAGTACCAGTTCACGAACAGCAGGGTGAGCACACCGAGGAGCGCCGCCGACCCCCCGACCACGGCGGCACGAGGAACGTGGAGCCGCCGCAGCACCTCCGCGATCGCCCAGAACGCCGGGAACAGGGGTAGCACGAACCGCGGCATCGACATCAGCGGTCTCGGCTCGAAGACGTAGGAGAGCGGGATCAGGATCCCGGCGGCCACGTACAGGGCGTAGGTGGGCCGGTACCGGACGGCCACGTACACGGCGGCGGCGACGACGGGTACCACGAGCAGCCAGTCGAGCAGCCAGTACCCGCCGTTCGCCTCGCCGAGGTACCGGTACGCTCGAACCGTCGCGTCGAACAGCGTCTCCCACGGCCATCGGAAGCCGCGCTGCCACGTGGCCTGCTGGTGGAGCGGCGCGAGCCAGTCATCGCCCTTGATCTGCCAGTACACGAGATAGCCGGCGGTTCCCAGACCCCCGGCGACCGCGGCCATCAGCCCGGGAAAGAGAGACGCCCGCCGGCCCTCGAGCCGTTGGTGGATCGCCTCGATCGCGATCGCTGCCGCGATCACGACGCCGATGCTCCGCGTCAGCGCGCCGAGCAAGGCCGCTCCGCCGGCGAGCGTCCACGAGCGATGCCGCGCCGAGCGGAACGCGACGACGGCGAACAACAGGAACAGGGCCTCGCTGTACGGGGCGTAGAAGAACAGCGACGCCGGTCCCGCCCCGAGCAGCAGCACGGTCGTCCTCGCCGTATCGACGGACCGTTCCTCCGCCGTCAGCAGATAGAGCACGCAGAGGGCGGCGGCGAACGCGACGTTCGACACGATCATGGCGGCCGCGAACGGGTGCCCGCCGATCACGAACGAGACGGCACGGATCAGCAGGGGGAACGCCGGGAAGAACGCGGCACTGCCATCACCGTCGATGTATCCGCCCTCGGCGATCCGAAGGAACCACAGAGCGTCGAACCGCTCCCACGCGGTGAAGACGTTGTGCAGGCCCGGGTCGGGCAGGTCGCCGGCAGGCCACCCCGGGACGTCCACTGGCTCGACGGGGACGACGACGGCCACTGTCGCGAGACCCAACAGGAACAGGCCGAGGCGGACGATGATGAAGACCGTGAGCGAGTACCGGATCGCGTCGCGGGTACGTTCGGTCACGCCGGTGCCGCTTCGGCCACGGGCTCGGCCGGCAGTGGCTCCTCACGCTCGCGCCGCATCCAGACGACGATGCACGCGATCAGGATGGCCGCGCGGACGAGCACCGCGATCTCGAACGCGCCGATCGGCCAACCACCGAACCCCGAGTGCCGTGCGAACCACGAGAACCGCGTGAGGAACACCGCGATGTCCGCCGCCTCGAACAGCGCCCACATCCGCAGGTTCGGGAAGGCGAGCGCGAACAGGGGGAGCAGCCATAGGCTGTACTGCGGCGAGTACACCTTGTTGGTGAGCAGGAACGCGACCACGAGCGGGAACACGAACGTCCACCGCTCGAAGTCGGGGTCGGCGCGCCGCTTCAGCGCGTAGAGGTAGACGGCGATCGCGACGAACGCGATCGCGGAGGCGATGTTGATGGCGCGGGTCGGTTCGCAGTACAGCTCGCCCGTGAGGCGATGACAGCCGATGAACCAGAGGCTGTCCCAGTCCGCGGAGCGGGTCGTGTTGAGCCGGAAGAACTCCCACCAGCCGGCCGGGGCAGCCAGCACGAACGGAACGTTCACGGCGAGCCACGACCCGGCCGCGCCCCACGCGAGATGGATCGCTTGGTCGGGCTCGCGCTCGCGGAACCGTTGGAGCGCGAGCGGGACGACCAGCAGCGCCGGATAGATCTTGGCCGCCGCGCCGAGCCCCAGCAGGATCCCGGCCCAGGTGTTCGCACGCCTGGCGTAGGCGACTAGCGCTCCCGTTGCGAACGCCACGGCGATGAGATCCCAGTTGATGAAGCCATACACCAGGAGCGTCGGCGCGGCCGCGAAGTACAGCGCACGAGCGCCGGCGAGCGCGAACAGGCAGATCGCCACTGACACGGCGCAGAGCGTCAGCAGGCCGACGTTCGCCCAGAAGTACCCCTCGACCCCGTCGGAGATCCACGCCGCCAGCCGCATCGCGTACATCGAGACGACCGGGTACTCGTCGCACTCCCCGGGGGCATCCGCGCACGCGTCGAGGTAGGGCAGACGCCCGCCCGTCAGCTGCTCGGTCCCGAGCAGAGGGACGATGTCGGAGTAGCAATATCGCACGTACTGGCGACCAGCGGTCCAGTTGCCCGCGGCACAGGGCAGCTTGAGGCCCGCGCCGAGCACCAGCGTGCCCGCCAGCACCGCCAGCACGAGGCCCAGTCCGATCGGGCGCTTGACCACTTCGGACACGCGGGGATTATGCCGGACGAGGCCCGACAGGCCGGGAGCCGGAGCTACCGGCCGGAACGTGGACTAGAAGTCGATGTCCGCGGCGCCGGACTCGTTCGCTGGCGAGGCCGAGCAGGGGTTTCCGACGACGTCCGTTGCCGCCGTGCTCGGGGTCCAGCTCATCGTGCCGGTTCCGCCGGCCGTGAGCGTGAGCGCCGTTCCGCTGAGCGTCACGATCACGCTGTTGCCGCTCATCACCATCGTCGACGTCGTGAAGTTCCTGTTGCCGTTCACGAAGTCGCCGCGGCCGAGGCAGACCGTGCCGAGGTTGGCCCCCGTGACCGCCAGGGTGTCGTTCGTCGAGCAACCGTTGTTCTCGAGGTTCACCGTCACGGTCGTGGCGCCGCCGTTCCAGCCCGCCAGGATCGACGATGGCGACATCGGCTCGCTGAGCGTGAAGGTCACGACGTCGCCAGCGTCCGGCTTCCCCGTGATGCCGGCACCGTTCACGATCTGGATGTCGACGGCCGTCGGATGGCTGTTGTCGACCGTCACGCTGAACGTCGGCGCCGCGGAGTTCGGCGGCGAGTGCGAGTCGGTCATCGTGAGCGTGTAGTTCTTCGTCCCGCCGGACAGCGGGTCGTCGGCAGTCAGCGCGGCGCTCCGGTACGAGTAGCTCGTGCCGCCGATCGTCCACGGCCCGGCTGCCGTCGACAGCGAGACGGACGTCTGGCCGGTCGTGATGCTGGCGACGTTCGCCCTCACCGTGGCGACGCCCGCGGCGGGGTTCCCCGAGTCGGTCACGTTCGCGTAGACGTGGTAGGTGGCACCCTGACGGATCGAGCCGCCGGCCGTCGAGCCCGCCTGCGCGATCACCGACGCACCGGTCGGAGGCGTCCAGTCGGTGTCCGTCGTCCAGTTGTTCGAGTCGTTCGAGGTCGTGGACATGAACGCGGCGAACGCCACGCCGCCGGCCATGCCGAGCACCAGCACGACCGAGATCAGGACGAGGACCCGGCCCCGGCGCCGATCACGCCGCATCGCTCGCCTCCTTGCGAGACCGCGGGCGCCAGATCCGCCACAGCTCGTACGCACCGAGCAGCAGCGCCGGGATCACGACCAGCATCATCCGGCCGAAGCGGCCGCGGATCCAGAACAGCGCGTAGCCGATCTTCGGCACGCGGAACTGCGCGCGTCCGATCGTGCCGGTCGCCCGCACCTGCCAGGACTCGAGGCCCGAGTTGGCGTCACCCTTGGTCTCCATCCGAACGACACCGTTCTCGATCTCGATCGCCCGGACGCGGTGAGTCACGAGACGGTCGTCGCGGCTCGGATCGCGGAACGTCACGACATCGCCGACGCGAGCCTCGGCGGGCGAGATCTGCCGGACGACGACCACGTCGCCCACCTCGAGCGTCGGCGTCATGCTTCCGGAGAGCACGACGAGGCTCCGGAAACCGAACAGATACGGGATCGTCACAGCGGCACAGATCCCGAACAGCAGCCCTCCGGCGAGCCACAGCGCCGCGGTGGTCGCGACACGGGCGGCCAGCGTGCGGCTCGGCCGAACGCTCGCCGCCGATAGGGCGAACTCGGTCACAGGTTCCTCGCTTGCCACGTGAAACTCGCCGATCCGGTCATGCCCTGGGCGGCCGCCTGGTTCTGGACCGACACCGTGAAGCGGTAGGTGTGGCGCTCGCCGGTCGTCCAGGCTCCGTCCGGATCGACGATCGCGCCGCCGTACGTCCTCGGGTAGCCGGCGAGCGTTCCGTCGTACAGCGTCTGGATCGCGGAGAATCCGGAGCAGTCATCGAACCCGGTCGTCGACGTACCCGTCTCGACCCTGAGGTTCAGGTACCACTCGACGCCGGTGGACGACACCGAGGCCGCGTACAGGCGCACGCCCGCGCCGAGCGTGCCGTTGTAGGTGACGGTGATACAACTCTGCTTCGGCGGATCCGACGGGCGCATGCCGGACGCGTTGAACATCCGTGAGCCGGAATCGTTGTCCTGGAGGTACACCGTGCCCGCGGCGAAGCCGTTCCCGTCGCTCTGCGTGGTGCTGAAGAAGGCCGCGTACGTCCCCCCCGACAGGATCGCGATCGCCCCCGTCACGATCGCCCCGACGAAGAAGGCTCGGACCCGTGCCTTCACGACCCGGTCACCGCCCTCGGCGTCATGACGAGCGCGAGATCGACGCTCCTCCCCTCGAAACCCCCGTCGACCGACGTGGGAAGCCAACCACGGACGCCGAGCGTCGTCGTGTTCCCCGGCCCGATCTCGAAGCCCTTCTCGGTGCCCTCGAGCAGATCCGAGAGCGGGCCCCGGAAGAGATCCTCGCCCGCCGCGTCGACCTCCAGCCACAGGAGGTCGTCGAGATCGGAGCTCGAGGACTGGGCGGCGACGGCGACGCGCAGGTCGGAGCCGGAGTCGTTGTGGACGTCGACGCTGCCGGTCGCCGCGGAGCCGGGTCGCATACCGCCGGCGACGAGGAACGGAGCGCTCGTCGAGACTGTCAGCTCACCCGTTCGGAGCGCGACCACGGAGAGATCCGCTCCGAGCGTTCCGGTCCCGGCCGGGATCCTCCACGAGAGCACGGCGGTCATCGCGACCGCGAACCCGGCCACGAACCCGATCCCTCTCGCCCATCCGATCGCTCGTCCGTTCATCCCTCTCGTTCCCCCTCGTGAGACGGGGCCGCCGAGGGGGAGGCGGCCCCGTTCTCACCATCCAGACGCGGCTCGTTAGACGTTCCGCGCTTCCCACGTGAACGTGAACGGGTCCGTTGCCAGCGGAGCTGCGCCCCCGTTCGCGGAGTTGTCGTCCTGAACCTCGATCGTGATGCGGTAGTCGACGGAGTCGTCCTTCGTCCACGTCCCACCGGTGAGGTAGCCACCGGCGTAGTCGGGTGCGAACGCGTCGAACGCGCCCGTGTAGACGGTGCCGTCCGCCACGAAGCCTGTGCAGTCACCGAACCCCGCCGCTCCCTGCCCTTCCTCGACGGTCATCGTCAGGGACCCGGACAGCGGACCGGTGAAGCCCCCGCCGTAGATCTTGACGTCGGCGTCCATCGTCCCGAGGTAGGTCACCGTGATGCACGACGAGACCGCGTTCGCGGCGCCCGGTGGGACGGCGACCGCGTTCGCCGCCGGGTTGGCCGCGTTCGAGTCGAACATCGCGGAGTCGGCGTCGTTGTCGGTGATGTACACGGTGCCGGCCGCGAACGTGTTGCCGGCGTTCTCGGTCGTGTCGGAGAACGCCGAGAACGTGCCGATCC
Organism: Actinomycetota bacterium; assembly: GCA_035463715.1. Classification (GTDB taxonomy): domain Bacteria; phylum Actinomycetota; class UBA4738; order UBA4738; family HRBIN12; genus DATHSY01. The sequence continues at coordinate 7,041 of DATHSY010000208.1, forward strand.
CTGCGATGCTCCCCACCACGCCAACCACGAGGAGCGTGAGCAGGAGCTTGCGCCCCCTCTTCTCCCGGTCGTTCTCTGCCATGTGAACCCCTCCAGTACGAGTGCCTACACATGGCGTATCGGTCGAACGGGGGGGTTCGCTCGATCCCTGATGTCCGGGGATCCCGGGTACCGGGGGCCGGGTAGCGGTGTGCCCGGAAGGCGGGTACCTGGTGTGGCGCCGATCAGACGGTGATCGTGCCGTGCTTGACGGCCAGGGCGACCGCCTCCAGCTTGGAGTGGACCCCCAGCTTCGCGAGCAGGTTCCGGACGTGCGTCTGGACGGTCTGGGGGCTGATGTAGAGCCTCTGGGCGATGTCGTCGTTGCGCATCCCCTCGGCCAGCAGGCTCAGGACCTCCCACTC
>DATHSY010000209.1:0-10425 GCA_035463715.1 Actinomycetota bacterium
GTGTTGGGAGTCGCGGAGCCGGGCGACGCTCCTGCTCGAACCAGCGGGCCTGGGGCGACTGTCCTGGCTGCTCCTCGCAACGCCCGGTCTACCGAGGCCCCCGTGGCTCGAGCTCGCTGCGGAGGAGGCGGTTTGACCGACGGTTCAAGTCGGGGCTAGCGTTTCGTCCTTGGCTCGCCGCAACCGGGAGGGGCCGCCGTGAAGCCGTTGCGCATCGTCGCCGTCGGCGTAGTGCTCGCCGTCATCGGGATCGCCGGCGCGATCCGGCTCGCGGACGACGGAGCCAAGGCACCAGAGGCGCGCGCTCGCGCCCCCGAGACCCTCGACCCCGAGGGCATCGAGGAGGCCGAGGAGCAGCGCGAGACGACCGCCGATCGGCTCGACGCGCTCGCCCGCGCCCGCGCGGCCGGCCGGTTCGATCGCGAGCGGATCACGGGAACGCCGGCGCCGGGTTGGGCCGGCGAACGCCTGATGAACGCCCGCACCGATGACTGGGAGCCGGCCCTCGCGGCGGATCCGTCGGCTCCATTCGTCTACCTGCTCGCGACGCGGTACGGCGAGCCGAAGCCGTGCCCGGGCAACTGTCCGATCCCGCACATCGCGCTCGAGATCTCATCGGACGGCGGCAAGACGTGGAGCGACGGGGTCCCGCTGTGCGCGTGCAAAGGCTCGGGCCAGTACGACCCGATCATCGAGGTCGTGCCCGACACGGGAGAGGTCTACGCGCTGTGGATGAACGGGTTCAACGTCGTGTTCCAGAAGTCGTCGGACCACGGCGAGACGTGGACCGATCCGGTCGCGACGTGGGGCAACGTCTCGTGGAACGACAAGCCGGTCCTGGCCGTGAGCGACGACGGGCAGGACGTGTACGTCTCGTGGAACGGCCCGACCGGCGGCGACCCGTGGGTGACGCAGTCGCATGACGGCGGGACCACGTGGGCGCCGACGAAGCTGGTCGACAGCGGCCGGTACTTCTTCGCGATGGACGCCGACGTCACACCCGGTGGCACCGTGGTGTTCTCGGAGAGCAGCCTGACGTACACGGGTCCGGGCGCCGCCGCCGAAGGCGAGGTGCGCCACCACGCGTTCGTCTCGCCCGACGACGGCGCGACGTGGACGAACGTGGTCGTCGGCCGCGTGGAGCTCGGGCAGCCGTGCGAGACGGAGGGCTGCTACGACGACTTCTACGCGGGCCACGACACCGTCACGTCCGACGCCGACGGCGACCTGGTTTACCTGTTCGACGGCGCGACGACCCCGGGTGACCCACAGCGCGTGTGGGCAAGCATGTCGCCGGACGGCGGCGAGACGTGGTCATCCGGCGTGGCGATCTCGCGAGCGGGACGTCAGGCGACCGGTCCGGCGGCCGAGGCGACCGGAGATGGTGACGTGCGGCTCTGGTACGCGGAGCGCACGGCGGACGCCGAACGATGGAACATCTGGTACCGGCGCTCGAACGACGGTGGCCAGACGTGGTCTTCCCCGCTCAAGATCTCCGACGCGGTATCCGGGGCCGACTACAAGAACGCGGGGGGCTTCCTGGAGTTCTACGGCGACTACGGCGAGATCGTGATCACGAGCTCGGGCAAGACGATCGCCGCGTGGGGTGAGGGTTTCAGCTGGCTCGGACCCGGCGGCGTGTGGTTCAACCGTCAGAAGTAGCCAGGGCTACTTGTCGACGTCGCCGACGACGAAGAAGACCGAACCGAGGATCGCGATCAGGTCCGGGATCAACGTCCCCGGCAGCATCGCCGGCAGCACGGACACGTTGGAGAACGACGCCGTGCGCATCTTGACCCGCCAGGGTTGCGGCTTGCCCTTGCCGACCAGGTAATAGCCCATCAGGCCGAGGGGATTCTCGGTCCGTACGTAGATCTCGCCGTCGAGCGACAGCTTCTTCGGCAGCTTCGGGGTGATGTATGGACCTGCCGGGAGCCTCTCCAGGCACTGCTCGATGATCTTGCACGACTCCCACATCCGCTGGACGAGCACCCACAGCCGATCGTAGGAGTCGCCGTTCCGGCCGACCGGCACGTCGAACTCGACGTCGGCGTACTTCTCGTACGGCTCGTCTCTGCGCAGGTCCATCGGCACGCCCGATGCCTGGACCATGGGTCCCGAGCAGCCGTAGGCGATCGCAGTCTCGGGCGGCAGGACGCCGATCCCCTTCGTGCGCGCGAAGACGATCTCGTTGCCCATGATCAGGTTCTCGAAGTCGCGCAGCTTCCTGCGCACCCAGTCGAGCACCTCGGCCGACTGCTTCACGAAGCCGAGCGGCAGGTCGTCCTTCAGACCGCCGACACGTGCGTAGGAGTGGTGCATCCGGGCGCCCGTTGCCGACTCCATCAACGCCTGGATCGCCTCGCGCTCGCGGAACGCGTAGAACATCGGCGTCATCGCGCCGAGCTCGAGCGGGAACGAGCCGGAGAACGTCAGGTGATTCAGGATCCGGTTCCATTCGGCGAACATCGTGCGGATCCACTGCGCGCGGTCGGGGACCTCGATGCCCATCAGCCGCTCGACCGCGATCACCCAGCCGAGCTCGTTGTTGAACGCCGACAGCCAATCGTGCCGGTTGAACAGCACGAGGACCTGACGGGCATCCCTATGCTCGGCGAGCTTCTCGGCGCCGCGGTGCATGTAGCCGATCACCGGCTCCGCGCGCGTGATCACCTCGCCGTCGAGCTCGAGGACGATCCGCAGGACGCCGTGGGTGGACGGATGCTGCGGCCCGATGTTGAGGAGCATCTCCTCGGTCCGCAGGTTCGCCGAAGCCGGAACGACCTCGATGTCGAGGCCGCCGCCGCGGACCATCCAATGCTCGGCGGCGGCGGTGAAGCGCGCGCGTTCCTGCGTGTCCACGACGGGCGTATCCTCCCACGAACCTCGCGCGAGCGACCAACCTCGTCGGTCCCTCGTCAGACCGTCTGGACGTAGCGACGCCGTATAGGCTCAACGACATGGCGGCCCCCACCAGACCCGGCCTACGCCGCCGGATCCCGTCGGTCGACGCGCTCCTTCGGTCCGAGCCCGGCCGCCGGGCGATGCTCACGTTCGGCCGGCCGCTGCTCAAGCAGGTCATCGTCGAGGCGCTTGCCGACGTCCGGGCCGCGGCGGCGAGCGGCACCGATCCGCCCGCCGACGACGTGATCCTGGCCCGAGCCATGACCCGCGCGGCGGCGGCCGCTGCCGGCCTCGGCCCGGTGCTCAACGCCACGGGGGTCGTCCTCCACACCGGTCTCGGACGTGCCCCGCTGCCCGAGGACGCGGTGCGCGCCGTGGTCCGAGCGGCGCGAGGCTACAGCGACCTCGAGGTCGACCGCCTGAGCGGCATGCGGGGCAGGCGCACGAGCCGTGCGGAGGTGCTGCTGCGCGCGATCACGGGAGCCGACGCGGCGCTCGTCGTGAACAACGGCGCCGCCGCGTTGCTGCTCGCCGTCGCGACGCTCGCGCGCGGCAAGGAGGTCATGGTCTCCCGCGGCGAGCTGATCGAGATCGGCGGCGAGTTCCGGATCCCGGACATCCTGGCCGCATCGGGCGCGAAGCTCGTCGAGGTCGGCACGACGAACCGGACGCGGGCGTCCGATTTCCGCAGGGCGCTGACCCAACGCACCGCCCTGGTCCTTAAGGTGCACCCGAGCAACTACCGGATCGTGGGGTTCACCGCGGCGCCCTCTACCGAGGATCTCGCCGCGATCGCCCACCGACACGGCGTGCCGCTCCTGTTCGACCAGGGATCTGGGTTGCTCGAACGCGCACACGGCGTCCCCGACGACGAGCCGGCCGCGACCGAGGCGTTGCACGCGGGGGCGGACCTGGTCGTGTGCTCGGGCGACAAGCTCCTCGGCGGGCCGCAGGCCGGGATCGTGCTCGGCGGCGACGAGCTCGTGGAGCGGATGCGGCGTCATCCCGTCGCTCGCGCGGTCCGCGTCGACAAGATGCAGGTCGCGGCGCTCGAGGCGGTGCTCCGCGCATACGCGCGCGGACAGCAGGATGAGCTGCCGACCTGGCGGATGCTCCGCGAGCCGGCGGAGACGGTACGACGGCGGGCCGAGCGGCTGTCCGAGTCGCTCGACGGCGAGCTCGAGGGCGCGCACGTGCGCCCATCGACGGCGTCGGTCGGCGCCGGGTCGCTGCCGGGCCACGCCCTCGCATCCTGGGCCGTCGAGGTGACGGTCCCCGACCCGCCCGCGATGGCCGCTCGCCTTCGTGCCGGCCGTCCGTCGGTGTTCTGTCGCGTGAACGACACCGCCGTCGTGTTCGACGTCCGAACCGTGACCGACGACGAGCTCCCAGATCTTCGCCGCGCGATCCAGTACGCGCTTGAGGGGGACGACCTCGCGGATGAGTGAGGCGGCGCCACCCGAGCGGCCGCTGCACGTCGTCGCGACTGCCGGTCACGTGGACCACGGCAAGTCCAGCCTGATCCAACGATTGACCGGCATCGACCCGGACCGCTTCGAGGAGGAGAAGCGGCGCGGCCTCACGATCGACCTCGGGTTCGCGTGGCTGACGCTCCCGTCCGGACGCGAGGTCGGGTTCGTCGACGTCCCGGGGCACGAACGGTTCGTCCGCAACATGCTGGCCGGCGTCGGACCGGTGCGGCTGGTCCTGTTCGTGGTCGCCGCGGACGAGGGATGGAAGCCGCAGTCCGAGGAGCATCTCCAGATCGTGGACGTCCTCGGCGCGCACGCCGGCGTCGTCGCCCTGACGAAGGCCGACCTGGTCGACGGGACGACGCTCGCCGCCGCTCGCGACGAGATCGCCCGGCGGCTCGCGGGGACGGCGCTCGTCGACGCACCCGTGGTCGCGTGCTCGTCAACCACGGGTGCGGGACTGGACGCGCTGCTCCGCGAGCTCGAACGGATGGTCGCGGACGCGCCTGCACCGGAGACCGACGGTCGTCCGCGGTTGTTCGTCGATCGCGTGTTCCCGGTCAAGGGTGCCGGCACGGTGGTCACCGGCACGCTGACCGGAGGCCCGTTGCGGGTGGGCGACGAGGCCCAGCTCTGGCCGTCCGGGGTCAGGTCCCGGATCCGCGGGCTGCAGACGCACAAGCATGCGCTCGACGCGGCGATGCCGGTGTCGCGGGTCGCCGTCAACCTCGCCGGCACGGAGCGCGCCGCGGTCGAGCGTGGCGACGTCCTGGGCCGCAGCAGCGAGTGGCGCGCGACCGAGACGTTCGAGGGCGTGCTGACGCCGGTCCGCACGCTCGGCCGCCGGCTCTCGCCACGCGGCGCGTTCAAGATGCACGCGGGGTCCGCCGAACGCGACGTCCGGATCCGGTTCCTCGACGACGAGCCCGACGATCCTGTCGCCGCGCGCCTCGTCCGCGTCCGCCTGTCCGCGCCGCTCGCCCTCGACGTCTTCGACCGCTTCGTCGTCCGCGACGCCGGGCGGCGCGAAACGGTCGCCGGCGGCCGGGTCCTGGACGTCGCGCCGCCCGCACGACCGGGCGACGCGGTCGCCCGCCTGCGGGCGCGCGAGCGTGCGGATCGCGCGGAGCTGCCCGCCCTGCTGCTCGGCGAACGGCCGGCGGCGCGCGTCGATGAGGTCCCGCTGCTGACGGGGATGTCGCCCGCGTCGATCGAGGGCGCGACGCGGCGCGGCGCGTGGTGGATCGCGGACGACGTCGTCGCGGAGGCCGTTGCCCTCGTCGGCTCGGGCCTCGCGTCGTTCCACGCCGCGCAGCCGCTCGAACCGGGCCGGGACCTCGCCGCCGTCCGGGCGATGATCGCGCCCGTACTACGGCGGCGCGGGATCGGCGACGACGACCTCGTCGACGTCCTGCTCGACGCCATCGCCTCGGATGCCGCCTTCGTGCGCGACGGCTCCATTCTCCGGCTCGCGACGCACACCCCCGAGCTCGCCGGGCGCCGAGACGACCTCGACGCGGTCGTCCGGGCCGTCGCCGACGCGGAGCCGCTCCCGCCGAGCGTCCGCGATCTCGTCGCGGCGCACGGACGCGAGGTCGTCGACGCGGCGATCCGGACCGGGCTGCTCGTCCGCGCGGGGTCCGACCTCGTCTTCACGCCGCCGTTCGTCGAACGCGCGGTCGCGGTCGTCCGGACGGCGGGGGCGGACGGGATCACGGTGAGCCGGTTCCGGGAGGAGCTCGGCACGTCGCGCAGGTACGCCGTGCCACTGCTCGAGCACTTCGATCAGCGCGGCGTCACGATCCGCCGCGGGGACCTGCGGTTCGCGACGCGCGCGACGTGAGCGACGTGGGCGATGAGCGGCGAGATGGCGCGGTCAGGCGATCGACGCCACGAGCGCGACCTCGACCGGGACGCCGAGCGGCAGCTCGGCGACGCCGACCGCCGCGCGCGCGTGCCTGCCCTGGTCCCCCATCAGCTCGACGAACAGGTCGCTCGCGCCGTTCGCAACCTTCGGCTGCTCGGTGAAGCCGGGCGCGGAGGCGACGAACACCGACACCTGCACGATCCCTCGGACGCGGTCGAGCGAGCCCAGGGCGTCCTTCAGCGCCGACAGCGCCTGGAGCGCGCAGCGGCGAGCCGCTTCCTGCCCCTGCTCGACCGTCACCTCGGCGCCGACGTGGCCGGGGTGCATCACCTCGCCGTCGACGAGTGGAACCTGACCCGAGACGAACGCGAGGTCGCCCGACACCCGGACGGGCACGTAGGAGGCCACCGGTACCGGGACCGGCGGAAGCGAGATCCCGAGCGTCGTGAGGAGGTCCTCCAAGCCCACGTCGGCAATGCTGCCACAGCTGGGCGGCGGACGCCGGGCTCAGCCGGCGCGGCGGGCCCGCTCGCGGAGCAGCTGCCGGCGCTCCAGCTCATTCATCCCGCCCCAGAACCCGTGCGGCTCGCGGATCTCCAGCGCGAACTCCAGGCAGTCGACCCGCACGGGGCACCGGTCGCAGATCCTCCTGGCCACGGCCTCGCGAGCGGCCTTCTCGTGCCGCTTCTCGAAGTAGCTGGGGGCGAAGAACAGCGAGGGATCCGCACCGCGGCAGGCGGCCTCGAACCGCCACCTCGGGTTGTCCTCGATCTCGCGCCTGAGCGCCATGCTGCCGGCCTCCGCCACACGCTCCTACTCTTGGTTGTTCGGAAACCGGCGCCAGATGGATTCCCCACGCGGACCTGTGGCCGGTGTCAGGCCCCGGCTTCGCCCTCGGGCTCGACCCGCAGGATCAGCCCGTCCACGCCCCTGACCCGCACCTTCGTGCCGGCCGGGATCGGCCCGTCGTCGCTCCGGCCCCGCCAGAGCGCGCCCTTCACGAAGACCGGGCCCTCGGGCTTTAGCTCACCCCGCGTCTCACCGACCAGCCCGACCAGGCCGCGCTGCGTCGAGACGATGCGGTCGCGCGACTGCAGGCCCACGGTGAGCGCGAACCCGTAGTAGATCAGGCTTGCGACCGCGAGCGACCCGATCAGCCATGGGGAGACGTCGATCAGCGGCGACACCCCACGGAACGTGAGCAGCGACCCGGCGACGAACGCCGCCAGCCCGGCGGCGGTCAGCGCGCCGAGGCGGCGAAGGAGCACATCGAGCGTCATCAGCCCGACCCCCGTCAGCAGCACCGCGAGCCCGAGCGAGGAGAACGGCACGACCGTGAGCCCGTAGACCGCGAGCGCCACCAGCGCGAGCCCGGCGAACCCGGCGAACCCGAACCCGGGCTGCGTGAGCTCGAACGCGAGCGAGGCCAGCCCGAGGACGAGCAACAGGTAGATGGCGGACGGCGAGGCCATCGCATGCAGCACGCGCGCGACCGGTCCGAGGTCCGTGAAACGCACCTCGACGGTCTCCTCGCCCTCCTCCCGCGCCACGCGGGTCGACAGACCGAGGGGTCCGGCGGCGGTCTCGACCGTCCGTCCGTCGGCCTCGTCGAGCAGCGCCGGGAGCGATGGCGCGGCGAAGGTCGCGACGCCGAGGTCGATCGCGTCCTCCGCCGGGACCGGTCCCGTCGGGAACCCGACCTCCGGCCGGCCGCGCTCGGCGGCCCACCCCGCGGCCAGCTCGCGCACGGATGCGGCGCCGGGGGCCGCTGCCGCGCGCGCATCGACGAGGTCGAGCGGCTGGAGCGGTCCGACGCCGGCGCCCGGCGCCACCACCGGCAGGCTCGACGCGTACAGGAAGAGCAGCGCGGCGCCCCGCGCCTTCGCCGGCGCGGGGCCGACCCAGACGATCACCGGGGTCTCGGTCTCGTGCACTCGCCGTGCCAACGCGACGGCGTCCTGGTCCAACGTTCCCGCCGAGTCGAGCTGGATCACGAGCGTCGCGCTCGTGCGTTCGGCCTCGGCGATCCGCTCGAGCAGGAACCCCGCGACGGTGCGATCGATCGAGCCGTCGACCTTCGCGACGATCACCCGCGGGGATCCATCGGGCGCCTCCTGCGCGACCACCGACGGCGACCACGCGCCCGCGGCGAGGGCGACGGATGCGCAGATCAGGAGGGCCGCGCGACGCATGAGCGCTCTCATGCTACCGGCGGACCCCGGAGTATCCTGGGCCGGACCTCCATGCCCATCCCGGCACACCCCCACGTCGACGCGGCCATGAACGCGGCCATGGACGCGGCCATGAGTGCGGTATGACGATGGCCACGAGCGATCGCGGCTTCCATCTCCCGAAGGAGCCGCTCTTCCCGATCCTGTTCGCGGTCGTGATCGTCCTCGGCGCCGCCCTGGTCGCGCTGCTGCTGCTGCCGCTGCTCGGCGCCGCGACGATGGCGTTCGACGGCGCCGAGGACCGGCTGGAAGCGGCCGGCGTCGGACGCGTCAAGATCCCCCGGTTCCCGGAGCGATCTACGATCTACGCGGCCGACGGGTCGGTGCTCGCACGGATCCACCTCGACGAGAACCGCGACGTCGTGCGTCTGCGCAACATCGCGCCCGTCGCGATCGACGCCGTCCTCGCGATCGAGGACGACACCTTCTACGAGCACGGCGCGCTCAACATCCCGTCTCTGTTCCGCGCCGTGCTCGCGAACCTGATCGCCGGCGAGATCACGCAGGGAGGTTCGACGATCACGCAGCAGCTCGTCAAGAACGTCCTCATCGAGGCGCCGGATCAGACGTTCGCGCGGAAGTGGCAAGAGGCCGCGCTCGCGATGCGTCTGGAGAAGCGATACACGAAGGACCAGATCCTCGAGATGTACGTGAACGAGATCTACCTCGGGAACGGGATCTACGGCATCGGGACGGCGGCGGAGTACTACTTCGACGTGCCCGCCTCGAAGCTGTCCCTGCCACAGGCGGCACTGCTCGCGGGGCTGATCCGGACGCCTGAGACGTACGACCCGGTGATGCATCCGAACGTCGCGGTGAGACGCCGCAATGTGGTGCTCGGCCGGATGGAGGCACTCGGGTGGATCGAGCCCGACCGGGCGCGGCGGGCGGAGACGTCTCCTCTCGGTCTGTCCCGGACCGCGGGAGCGACCGACACCGGGCCACGGCCCTTCTTCCTCCAGATGATCACGCGGATGATCCTGGAGAACGAGACCGGCGAGTTCGACGCGTTCGGCAAGACCCCGAAGGGGCGCGCGCGCACGCTCTACCAGGGCGGCCTCAGGATCTACACGACCCTCGAACCTTCATGGGTGCGGGCGGCGGAGCGCGCCGTCGCCGCGAACCCCTCACTGATCGCGCCGGGCAGGAACGCGCCCGACATCGCGATGGCCTCGGTCGACGCGACGACCGGAGCGATCCGGATGCTGCTCTCCGGCAAGAACTTCGAGCGCGACGAGCTCGATCTGGTCTGGCACGGTCGCCGCCAGACCGGCTCGGCCTTCAAGCCGTTCACGCTCGTCGCCGCCTTCGAGAGCAACGTCCCGGCGGGGAAGGTGTACTCCTCGCGGTCGCCCTTCTGCTCACCGCTGTGGCGCGGCGCGAACGACAACTGCGTGCATAACGCCGAGGGCGCCGGGGATCGCGGCTACATGAACCTGTGGACCGCCACGCAGAACTCCGTCAACGTCGTGTTCGCGCAGCTCGCCCTCGACGTGGGACCGGAGAGGATCGTCGAGGTCGCGAACCGGATGGGGATCACCGCGGAGCTGGACGCTGTCCCGTCGATCACGCTGGGCGTCGAGGAGGTCTCGACCCTCGACATGGCGTCGGGGTACGCGACGCTGGCGAACGACGGCGTGCACTGCGAGCCGTTCGCGATCGCGCGCGTGCTCGAGCCCGGCGGCAGCAAGCTCTACCAGCACAAGACGATCTGCGGCCAGGTGATCGAGCCCGACATGGCGCACCTGGCGACCGCGATGCTCCAGCGCGTCGTCTCGGGCGGCACGGGCCGGGCCGCCGCGATCGGCCGGCCGGTCGCCGGCAAGACCGGCACCGCGCAGGACCACACGAACGTGTACTTCGCGGGGTACACGCCGCAGGTGGCGACGGCCGTGTGGGTCGGCTACCCGTCCGGGCAGATCCCGATGGACGCCTTCTACCCGTTCTCGCC